>NZ_JAHBAH010000001.1:1320000-1650000 GCF_020510425.1 Quatrionicoccus australiensis | reverse complement strand
TGTTGTTTGATCAGCGCGAGTAAGTCCTCGAGCTCATCTGCGCAACCGCCGGCTTTTTTCAGGCTGCTTTTCCCGGCTTTCGGTGCCAGTAGTGCCAGCTCTTCGGTTGAGGCAAGCATCAGCTTTCCTGGTCGATGTCCTTGATCCATCAAGCGTTTTATCGTGCTCAGCCGTTCAACCTGGGCGGCCGGATAAAGCCGCTCGCCGTTAGCATCGCGGCCCGGATTGGGGAAGCCATAACGCCGCTCCCACATGCGCAGTACATCCTTGGAGAGTCCTGTGTCGCGTTCGACAGCGGCAATGCTGAAGTTGATGGTGTTCATATTTGTCCAGTACAAATGTTCGACAAACCGTTGACAATATAACTTTCGCTGGTTATCTTACGGACAAACGCCATATTTGTCTAGGACAAACCGCAAAGGAGTTGGACATGATTTCCCGGATCAAGCGCTTGTTCGGTATTGCCGGCCTGCTTTCCCTCGGTGTTGCGCCCCCCGCGCTGGCTGGCGAATGTCCGGCGCTGCTCAATCACAGCTTTGCCAATTTGCTCGACGGCAAGCCGATGCCGCTTTGCCAATATCAGGGCAAGGTGATTCTGGTCGTCAACACGGCGAGCTACTGCGGCTTCACCTCGCAGTACGACGGTCTGGAAAAGCTCTATGCGCGGCTCAAGGACAAGGGGCTGGTGGTGCTGGGCTTTCCTTCCAATGATTTTGGCGATCAGGAGCCCGGCAACAGCAAGGAAATCGCCGATTTTTGCCGGCTGACCTATGGCGTCCAGTTTCCGATGGTCGCCAAGAGCACGGTCAAGGGAAAAGAGGCGAATCCTTTTTATCTGCAGCTGGCACAGATTACAGACAGCCGGCCGCGCTGGAACTTCCACAAATACCTGATCAATCGCGATGCCACTCAGGTCGTTGCATTCGGCAGCATGACCCGGCCGGACAGCAAGGCCCTGCTTGCCAAGATTGATGAATTCCTCAAATAAGCCGCTGCAGGAGAAACCGCGATGAATGCTCCCGATCATTTTTTCCTGCCCGATGTGCAGGCCTTTGCCGACACTCGCAGTCTTGCCATCCAGCAGGTCGGCATCAAGGGAATGCGCTATCCGCTGCAGCTCGAAACGGCCGAAGGTGTCGTTCAGGCGACCGTGGCGACCATGGCCCTTACGGTCGGCCTGCCACCCGAGGTCAAGGGAACCCACATGTCGCGTTTCGTTGAGCTGGTCGAGGCGCAGGACGGTCCACTAACCCAGAACGGCCTTTTTGCGCTGCTCGCCGACATGCTGCGCCGTCTGGAAGCGCAAAGCGGGCGGATCGAACTAGCCTTCCCCTGGTTCATTCGCAAGTCGGCCCCGGTGTCCGGCGTTTCGAGCCTGCTTGATTACGATACGACGCTGATCCTCGAGCAGCGTTGCGGCGAGCCCGCCCGCCTGAGCTTGCGCGTGGTCGCGCCGGTGACCAGCCTGTGTCCTTGCTCGAAGAAGATCTCTGCTTACGGCGCCCACAACCAGCGCTCGCACATCACCCTGGAAGCGCGTTTGCGTGAACCGATGGCGATCGAGGAACTGGTCCGGATCGCCGAAGAGGAAGCCTCCTGCGAGGTGTTCGGCCTGTTGAAGCGGCCTGACGAGAAATGGGTTACCGAGCGCGCATACGACAACCCGAAGTTTGTCGAAGATCTGGTGCGTGACATTGCGCTGCGCCTCATGCACGAGCCGCGTATCGCCGAGTGGAAAGTGAGCTCGGAGAACTTCGAATCCATCCACAACCATTCCGCCTACGCCGAATTGTTCGGCGTCAATGCCTGAACCGCTGGGCGGAGGAGACTAGACATGCAAAAACAACGCATCGCCGTCGTCGGCGCCGGTATTTCGGGACTGGCCAGTGCCTGGCTGCTGAGCCGCCAGCATGACGTGACCCTGTTCGAAGCCGGCAGTTATCTCGGCGGCCACAGCAATACGGTCGACGTCACGCTGGAGGGCAAAACGCATCCGGTCGATACCGGCTTCCTGGTCTTCAACGAGAAGACCTATCCCAACCTGATCGCGATGTTCGAGCAACTGGGCGTGGCCAGCGTCGAGACCGAGATGTCCTTCGCGGTGAGTCTCGAAAATCCCGATCTCGAATGGGCCGGCAGCAGCCTGGCCACGGTGTTCCGCCAGAAGCGCAATCTGCTCCGCCCGAGTTTCTGGTCCATGCTTTCCGACATCCTGCGCTTCAACCGCGAGAGCACGGACTGGCTGGCGACGCATCCGGAGCAGCCGCTCAGTCTGCAGGATTTTCTGCGGGCCGGCTGCTATTCGCACGCCTTTGCCGACTGGTACCTGCTGCCGATGGCCGCCGCGATCTGGTCCTGCCCGACCGGCCAGATGCGCGACATGCCGCTCGCCACCTTCATCCGCTTCTGCCAGAACCACGGCCTGTTGCAGGTTTTTGACCGCCCGCTGTGGCGCACGGTACTGGGTGGTTCACGCGAATACGTGCGCAAGATCGCCGAGCGCCTCACCGACATCCGCCTGGCCTGCCCGGTGAGCGCGGTGACGCGCGATGGCGACCATCTGCGTGTGACGCATGCGCAAGGCAGCGAACTGTTCGACCAGGTCGTCATGGCCTGCCACAGCGACCAGTCGCTGGCCATCCTTGGCTTCACGGCGAGCGACGGCCAACGCGACGTGCTCTCCGCCATCCGCTACCAGCCCAACCGCGCCGTGCTGCATACCGATCCGGCCCTGCTGCCGCGCGATGAAAAGTTGTGGTCGGCCTGGAACTACTTTGCCGGGCAGGGCGATCCGGGTGAGCAGCCGGTCGGTGTTTCCTACCTGATCAACAAGTTGCAGCCCTTGCCTTTCAAGGCGCCGGTCGTCGTCACCCTGAACCCGGCGCGCGAGCCGGACCCGGCCAAGGTCCTGGCCGAGTTCGACTACGCGCATCCGATCTTCGACGGCCCGGCCATTGCGGCGCAGCAGAAGCTGGCCGAAGTGCAGGGCGAGAACGGTATCTGGCTGGCCGGTGCCTGGGGCAGTTACGGTTTTCACGAGGACGGCCTGAAGTCGGCCTTGCGCGTGGTCAACGGCCTGGGCGTCAAGGCGCCATGGCAGGACGATGTTGCCGAACTGCTGCGCGAAACCGAAAGCGCATGAAGCCGTGATGAACTTCGCGCCGCAACTCTTCCTCGGCCATGTCATGCACCGGCGCTTGCGCCCGGCGGTCAACGCCTTCGTTTACCCGGTTTTCTACGTGGCCCTGCCGCTGCGCAATCTGGCCGCCGGAAATTGCGGCATATTCTCGGTCGACCGCTGGAATGTGCTGAGTTTCCGCCAGTGCGATCACGGCGCCCGCGACGGCAGCCCGCTCTTGCCCTGGATCGAGAATCTGCTGCGCGACAACGGCCTGCCGGCCGATGGCGAGATCATGCTGCAGACCTTCCCGCGTGTCTGCGGCATGGTCTTCAACCCGGTCAGCTTTTGGTATTGCCATGATCGTAGCGGGGCATTAGTCGCCGTACTGGCCGAGGTCAATAACACCTTCGGCGGGCGCCACAACTACCTGCTGCATGCCGCCGGCGAGCCGCTGGTCGATGGTGCCGAAATGCGCGCTGCCAAGTGTTTCCACGTCTCGCCCTTCAACGAGATCGAGGGCGGCTATCGCTTCCGTTTCCACCTTGAGCGGCCGGTGCCGCTGGCCCGCATCGACTACGACGATGCCGAGGGCGAACTGCTACTGACCTCGATTTCCGGCAAGGCGCGGGCGTGGACCGCGGGCAGCCTGCTCGGCGCCTTCCTGCGCATGCCTTTCCTCACGGCCGGCGTGATTTTCCGCATCCACTGGCAAGCCCTGAAGCTCTGGGCGAAAGGGGTGCCGTTTCGCGGCGCCCGTGTTTCCCAACCTCTCCCGGAATCAAGCAAATGAACAATACCCTGACCCTGTCCGGCAGCACCCATACCCAAACCCACGCCAACCGCGATACCCGCCTGGTTTTTCAGCTGCTCGAGAAGTTGACCGGTGGCCTGCTCGAAATCCGCCTGCCCGACGGTTCCTGCGCCCTGTTCGGCGACGGCGAGCACGGCATCACGATGCAGGTGCATGACGAGACGACTTTCGCCATGGTGCTGGCGCGCGGCGACATCGGCCTGGCCGAAGCCTATCTCGACGGCTACTGGGATTCGCCCGATGTCACCGGCCTGCTGGCGCTGCTCGCGAAGAACCGCGCGGTGCTGCAAAAGGCGGTCTATGGCTCGTGGCGCAACCTGCTCGCGGCCCGTGTCCGGCACTGGCTGAACCGCAACAGCAAGGCCGGTAGCAAGCGCAACATCATGGCCCACTACGACCTGGGCAATGACTTCTACCAGCTCTGGCTCGACCCGAGCATGAGCTATTCGGCGGCAATCTACCGCGAGGTCGATGACGGCTCGCTGGAAACGGCGCAGCACGCCAAGTACCAACGCATCCTCAATCATCTGCAGGCCGGGGCCGGGCAGAAAGTGCTCGAAATCGGTTGTGGCTGGGGCGGTTTCGCCGAGCTGGCGGTTGACTCCGGATTGCAGGTGACCGGCCTGACGCTGTCGCCGGCGCAACTGGCCTGGGCGCAACAGCGTGTGCCGCAGGCCGATCTGCGCCTGCAGGACTATCGCGACAACCGCGAACAGTTCGACCACGTGGTGTCCATCGAGATGTTCGAGGCGGTTGGTGAGCGCTTCTGGCCGGGCTATTTCAAGACCGTGGCCGGCGCGCTGAAGCCGGGCGGCAAGGCGATGATCCAGAGCATCATCATCCGCGACGACCTGTTCGCCAGCTACCGGCGCGGCACCGATTTCATCCAGCAATACGTCTTTCCCGGCGGCATGCTGCCTTCGCGTCAGGCCTTCCGCGCCGCAGCGGCGAAGCAGGGCTTGCGTGTGCAGGGCGAATACGCCTTTGGCCTCGACTACGCGCGCACCCTGGCCGAATGGCGACTGGCTTTCGAGGCGAAGTGGCCGGAAATCGAGAAGTTCGGCTTCGATGACAATTTCCGCCGTCTCTGGCGCATGTATCTCTGTTACTGCGAGGCCGGTTTCCTGGCCGGGAATGTCGATGTCGTCCAGTTTGAGCTCGCGCATGCTTAGGTTGGTCGCGCCCGGTGCGCCGCTGGCGGACGGTCAACCGGCCGGCAACGGCCAAAACCGGCCGGCCTCGGCGCGCCGCCGCGCATTGCTGCTCGGCCTGGCCGGGGCGCCGTTTGCCGCTTGGGCAACGACGGATCCGACTGCCGGCCTGCAGCGCTGGGGCAGCGGCGAATTCCGGCGCTTTGGCTTCCTGGTTTATGCGGCGAGCCTGTGGGCCGGTGAAGATCCGCTGCGCCCGCCGCTGGCGCTGCAACTGACCTACAAGCGCAATATCGCCGGCGCGGCGATTGCCGAAGCCAGCGTCAAGGAAATCCGCCAGCTCGGCCTGGCTGACGAAGCCACCCTGGCGCGCTGGGGCGGGCTGATGGCCGGGCTGTTTCCGGATGTCCGGTCGGGCGATGCGATCATCGGCGAATACCGGGCGGGTAGCGCGATTTTCCACTTCAACGGACGTCTGCTCGGTCGCATCGAGGAAGCGGCCTTCGCGCGCGCCTTTTTCGCCATCTGGCTCGATGCGCGGACCAGCGCGCCGGATCTGCGGGCGGCCTTGCTGCAGCGGAGTGATGGTCGTGGCTGAGTTCGCATGCCAACACCGGGTTGGGCGCCGATGAACACGGCTCGCATCCTCGCCTATGGCGCGCTCGGTCTGCCGCTAGCCTTCGCGGCCTTGCCGATCTACGTGCATGTGCCGCGCTTTTATGCCGAGGTGACGGGGATGCCGTTGGCGCTGCTCGGTCTGATCCTGCTCGGGGCACGCCTGCTCGATGCCGGGATCGATCCTTGGCTGGGCTGGCTGGCGGACAGGGTGCCGCGCCGGCGCATGCTGGCACTGGCCTTGCTGCCCTTCGGACTGGGCTTCGTCGCCTTGCTCAATCCGCCGCGGCAGGGGGCTGGTGTGTGGCTGCTCGGCTCGCTGGCCCTGACCTATTTCGGTTTTTCGGCGGCGACGGTTGCTTATCAGGCCTGGGGCGCCGATATCGGCAGCGATTCCGGCCTGCGCACGCGCTTGACCGCAGCGCGCGAGGGCTTCGGGCTGCTCGGCGTAGTGCTTGCCGCCGCCTTGCCGTCCGTGCTGGCGGCCGGCATGAACGACGGTATCGTCCGCCTGAGCTGGCTGCTGCCGCCGCTTCTGCTGCTGGCAGCGGCGGTCAGTTTCTACGGCGTGCCGGCCGGGCCGGCGGCGCCGGTTTCTCATGCGCCATTGCTCGCCAGCTTGCGCCGGGTCTTTGCCGACCAGGCTTTTCGCCGCTTGTTGCTGGTCTTTGTCGCCAACGGCATCGCCGCCGCGCTGCCGGCCACGCTCTTCCTTTTCTTCGTCGCCGATGTGCTGCAAGAAGAAGCGGCCAGCGGCCCGCTGCTCGCCCTGTATTTCATCGCCGGGGCGGCTTCCTTGCCGCTCTGGGTGCGGCTGGCCGCGCGGCATGGCCGGGTCGTCGCCTGGTTACTGGCGATCGTCCTGTCGATTGCCGCCTTCGCCGGCGCCAGCCTGCTCGGTCCCGGCGATCTGTGGGCTTTCGCGGCGATCTGCCTGGCCTCCGGACTGGCGCTCGGCGCCGATCTTGCCTTGCCGGTGGCGATTGCCGCCGACCTCGGCGAACGTCAGGGGCAGGCCGGCGCCTGCTTCGGGGTGTGGAATCTGGTCGCCAAACTCAACCTGGCGCTCGCTGCCGGGCTTTCCCTGCCGCTGATCGGTGCCCTCGGCTATGTGCCGGGTGGCGGCACCGGCCTGGCGGCCCTCGTTTTCGCCTACGCCCTGTTGCCGCTTGCCTGCAAGTTGCTGGCCGGCGGGCTGCTCTGGCGCTGGCGTTCCTCTTTGGAGTTGCAACCATGAAACTGCTCGCTACCGTTGCCCTTTCCCTTGGCCTGAGTGCCTGTGCCTCGACCGGTGTCGAACAATACCGCGCCGAACAGCCGGCCCTCGACCTGAAGACCTACCTGAACGGTACGCTCGACGCCTGGGGTATGTTCCAGGGGCGCTCGGGCGAGGTCAAGAAACGCTTCCAGGTCGTCATCGACGCCAAGTGGAGCGGCGATACAGGCGTCCTCGACGAGCAGTTCAAATGGTCGGACGGCACGACCTCGCGCCGCATCTGGACTTTGGTGAAACAGGCCGACGGGACTTTCCGCGGCACGGCCGACGATGTCGTCGGCGAAGCAATCGGCGAAGTTGCCGGCAATGCGCTGCGCTGGCGCTACGTGCTGGCGCTGCCGGTCGATGGCAAGGTCTATAACGTCGATTTCGACGACTGGATGTTCCTGATGGACGACAAGGTCATGCTGAACCGCTCTTACATGTCGAAATGGGGCTTCAACCTGGGCGAGGTCACGCTGACCTTCGTCAAGCGATGAACCCGAAAATCACTGATTGGCGCGGCAAGCGCGTCTGGCTGGTCGGCGCTTCGAGCGGCATCGGCGCGGCCGTCGCCCGCGAACTGGCCGGGCGTGGAGCACGCCTGGCGCTCTCGGCACGAGGTCGGGAAAAGTTGCAGGCCCTTGGCCTGAGCGATGCCTTGCTGCTGCCCTGCGATGCAACCGATGCGGCCAGTCTGCTGGCGGCTCGTCAGGCGTTGATTGCCGCCTGGGGCGGTGTCGATCTGGTCGTCTACCTGGCCGGCGATTACGTGCCGATGCGTGTCGACAGCTTTGATCTGGCCGTCGCCGAGCGTGTCGTCGAGGTCAATTTCAGCGGTGCCATGCGTCTGGCGGCGACCGTTCTGGCCGATCTCCAGCCGGGTGGCGGCATTGCCTTCGTGGCCAGCGTCGCCGGTTATCGCGGCCTGCCCAAGGCGCTCTGCTACGGGCCGGGCAAGGCAGCGCTCATTCATTTTGCCGAAGTGCTGCATCTCGATTTGCTGCCCAAGGGCATCGGCGTCTGGCTGATCAATCCCGGCTTCGTCGCGACGCCGCTTACCGCCCAAAACGATTTCAGCATGCCGGCCCTGCAAACGCCGGAACAGGCAGCGTGCGCCACGGTCGACGGTTTCAAAACGGGCAATTTCGAAATCCACTATCCGAAGCGTTTTACCCGCCTGATGAAATTTTTCGCCAGCCTGCCCTATGCCTGGTATTTCCCGTTGATTCGCCGCCTGACCGGAGGCTGAGATGCAACTCGATGCACTGATTCAGTTCTACAACGATTTTTCGCCGACGAGTGTGGCGCGCTTTCCCGAGTTCTACAGTGACGATGCCTGGTTCAAGGACCCATTCAACGAAGTGCGCGGCATTGCAGCGATCCAGCACATCTTCACGCACATGTTCGGGCAGGTCGACGAACCGCGTTTCAGCGTTACCGAGAAAGTCGTCGATGCGAACGGCGCCATGCTGGTCTGGGAGTTCTGCTTCCGGGTGAAGCGCTGGGGCAAGGGCGAAACTCAGCTCATGCGCGGCGTGTCGCATCTCAAGTTCGACGCCGCCGGCAAGGTCTGTTATCACCGCGACTACTGGGATACGGCCGAGGAGCTGTACATGAAGCTGCCGGCGATCGGCACCCTGATGCGCGGTTTGCGCCGGATGCTGGCGGCTTAGGCCAGTTTTTCCGGCGCGCTGAGCACCCGGTTGCGGCCATCCAGCTTGGCGGTGTACAGCGCCTGGTCGGCGAGATCGATTAGTTCGCTTGGTGAGCCGAGTTGGCGGCCGGGCAGGCTGGCAACGCCGATGCTGACGGTGATGTGGCCAGCATTGGCCGAGGCGGCATGCTCGATGTCGAGCTTCTCGACATCGGTACGGATCTGTTCGGCAAGCCAGAGGGCGCCGGCCAGTTCGGTGGCCGGCAGGATGCCGGCGAACTCCTCGCCGCCGTAGCGCGCCGCGAGGTCGGTGCCGCGGTGCAGGTGCTTGCCAAGCACCTCGGCGATGCGTTGCAGGCAGGCATCGCCGGCCAAGTGCCCGTAGGTGTCGTTGTAATTCTTGAAGTGGTCGACGTCGAGAATGAGCAGTGCCAGTTGCCCGCCCGAGCGTTGGTGGCGCGAGATTTCCTGCTGCAGGGCGGCATCGAAGCGGCGCCGATTGGCGATGCCGGTCAGACCGTCGGTCTGGGCCAGCGTTGATTGCAGGTCGTGCGCCTTGGTCAGGGCAGCGAGCAGGTCTTCCTTGTCGAAACTGAGCTGCCAGGTTTGCCGCAGGGTGTTGTTGAAACGCCTGGCATTGCCGATGATCAGCAGCAGAAAGATCGCGCTGTAGAGCGCCAGTGTCATGTCGCCCGTGCCGCCGCGGGTGGCCAGAACGAGGATCATCGGTAGTATCGCCGGCACGGTAAAGGCAAAGAAAGCGGGAAGGAAGGCGCTCAGGGTCAGGGCGGCACCCATCACCATCGCCAGGATGGCGGTGATCGTGACGACCGTGCCGATTGGCGAAGTGTCGATCAGGAACAGGCCGGCCAGCCCCCAGGCAACGCCGGAAAGGCCAACGGTCAGCGCAAAGCGCATCGCCTCGCTCGGGCTCGCTTCTCCCGTGGTCTGGCGCGCCCGGTAATGCCGGACGATCAGCAAGCGCAGACCGATGGTCAGATAGACGGCCGCCAGCCAGGCCAGTTCAAGCTGGCCCGCGATGATGCCGTACTGGGCCCAGGCTACCAGCAGGCTGCCGACGCCGCTGCCAATCAGCGGGATTGCTGCGTTATCGAGCAGGTGGCGGAACAGGGCCGCTTCGATGCGGGGTGTTTGACTCAGGATGACAAGTCTCCAGATGGCGGGCCAGCGCTGTGTGCGCTGAGACACATGACAGTCATTTTAATCAGAAAGCGCCCGTTGGCCAGAAAAGCTTGGTTCGCTGTTTTTGCCGGCATGACAAGGGAATCCGGCGTTTCCTCGGCATCCCCGGAGGGCGTGCGTCATCCCGTTGTAACAAGCGGCGGCTAAGGTGCTGCGCCTATGGCCTGTTACCCTCGAATTCCCATGATTGCGCCAGCGCGCCGGCTGGCTGGCTTGCTGCTGGCGGTCTTGGCATCGCTGCTGCTGGCAGGCTGTACGCCGCGCCAACTGGTGGTCGGCAATGTGGCCGATGCGCTGGCCGGGCAGGGGCGGGCTAGCGAAAACGATCTCGAGCTGGCGCGCGATGCGGCGCCTTTCTATCTGAAATTGTCCGAATCGGTACTGCAACAGCAGCCCGGCCACCTGGCGCTGGCCGAGTCGGTGGCGGGCGGCTTCACCCAGTACGCCTACGCCTTTGTCGCCTGCGAGGCAGATCGCCTGGAGTCGGTCGACAGCAAGGGTGCCGAGCGCCTGCGCCAGCGGGCAGCCCGCCTCTACCAGCGGGCGCAGCGCCATGCGGTCAACGCGCTGGAATTGGCACATTCCGGTTTTGTTCGTTCATTGGCCAGCCCGCAAGCGGAGGACTGGCCGCGCCTGAAGCCGGAAGAGGTTGGCCTTGCCTACTGGGCGGCGGCGTCCTGGGGCGGCTGGATTTCGCTGAGCAAGGACGATCCCGAAGTCGTCGCCGATCTGCCGCTCGCCGTCCGTCTGGCCCAACTGGCCTGGGCGAGCGATCCGGCTTGGGGGCAGGGTTCGCTGACCAGTCTGCTTGCCACCTTTGAAGTGGCGCGTCCGGGCGGCAGTCCGGCGCGGGCCCTGGTTTTATTCGATCAGGCGATTGCGCAGTCGGCCGGACGCAGTGCCGGGGCGCTGCTTGCCAAAGCCGAGGGCCATGCCCTGCCGGCCGGCAACCGAGCCCTGTTCGAACAATTGCTGCGCCAGGCCCTGACTATCAAGGATGCGCCCGACAGCCCGCTGACCATGCAAAACGAAGTCATGCGCCGGCGCGCAGCCTGGCTGCTGGAAAAAACCGACGACCTGTTCTGAAACGCGACGGAGAAAACAATGAAAACCCCCGGAAAACTGGCCGCCCTGCTGCTCGCCAGCCTGCTCGCGCTAAGTGCCCTGGCCGCCGACAAGCAATTGCGTATCGGCACCCTCGCTCCGAAGAATTCGCTGTATCACCGCCAGTTGATGGAACTCGGCGAAGCCTGGCGCACGGCGCAGGGCGGTCCGGCCAAATATCTGGTCTATCCCGACGGCAGCCAGGGCGGCGAGACCGACATGGTGCGTCGCATGCGCATCGGCCAGCTGCAGGGCGGCTTGCTCTCGGTGGTCGGCCTGCGCGAGATCGAGCCGTCGATTGCCGCCTTGCAGAACATGCCGCTGATGTTCCGCAACTGGGAAGAAGTCGATTACGTGCGCGAGAAGATGCGTCCGGCGATGGAAAAGAAATTCCTCGACCAGGGCTTTGTCGTGCTCGCCTGGGGCGATGCCGGCTGGGTGCGCTTCTTCTCGAAAAAGCCGGCTTTCCGGCCTGACGACTACAAGGCGATGAAATTCTTTGCCTGGGGCGGCGAGGTCGAGCAGCAGGAAATCATGAAGCGCCTCGGCTATACGCCGGTGCCGCTGGAAACCGGCGACATCCTGCCTTCCATCCAGACCGGGATGATCGATGCCGTGCCGTCCACGCCGTATTTCGCGCTGGCGACGCAGATCTACAACAGCGCGCCGAACATGCTCGATCTCAACTGGGCGCCCATCGTCGGCGCGCTGGTCATCACCCGCAAGGCCTGGGACGAGATGACGCCGGAGGCGCAGGCCGTGGTGCGCGAAGCCGGCGCCAAGGCCGGTGCCCAGATTCGCAGCAAGGCGCGCCAGGAAGTTGATGAGGCGGTCGAGGCGATGAAGAAGCGCGGCCTGGCGGTCAACCAGCCGAATGCGCGACAAATGCAGGAATGGAACGACCTGGCCGACAAGCTGTACCCGCAGATTCGCGGCAAGCTGGTGCCGGCCGCAACCTTTGACGAAGTGGTCGGCCATCTGAAAGCCTTCCGCGCCGGCAAGAAATAAGTGATGCCGCTGCTGCGCCGGCTCGGCGCCTTTGATGCGCTGCTCGCGGCCGGCGCGCTCGGCCTGATGCTGCTCCTGCCGCTGGCCGAGATGCTGCTGCGCCCGCTGTTCGGCCAGGGCATCGCCAATGCGCCGCTCTTCGTCCAGCATCTCGGGTTGGTCCTGGCCATGTTCGGGGCGCTGGTCGCCGAACGCGGCGGCCATCTGACTTCGCTCGGCGCCGGTCTGGCCGGCAGCAAGAATCCGGCGCTGAGCCGGGTCGCCCGCTGGTTTGCCTTGGGCAGTTCGGCCCTGCTCGGCGGCATGCTGGCGCAAGCCAGCTGGACATTTGTCGCCAGCGAAATGACGGTGCCGCATGCCATCGCTTACGAGATCCCCGGCTGGTTCTTCCAGCTTGCGATGCCGGTCGGCTTTCTGCTGCTGGCCGGCAAAATGGCCTGGCGGATGACGTCGACCGGCTGGCTGCGCCTCTTGCTGGCCGTGCTGCTGCCGTTGCTGGGCGTGCTGTTTGCCGCGCATTTCGATGGCGAGACGCTGCCGCTCTGGCCGTTTGCGGTGTGGCTGCTCGCCATCCTTTTCTGCGGTGCACCGGTTTTCACCGTGCTCGGCGGCCTGGCGCTGGCGCTGTTCTGGAGCGAAGGCCAGCCGCTCGCCGCGGTGCCGCTCAGTCATTACCAGATCACGGTCAATCCTTCGCTGCCGGCTCTGCCGCTGTTCACGCTGGCCGGTCTGGTGTTCGCGCGGACCGGTGCAGCGGCGCGCCTGGGAACCTTATTCACCGCGCTGTTCGGTGGCGGTGTGCGCGGCACGGCGATTGCCGGGGCGCTGCTTTGTTCCTGTTTTACCGCGTTGACCGGTGGCAGCGGCGTCACAATCCTGGCCCTCGGCGGCTTGCTGCTGCCGCTGCTGACGCGGGCCGGCTTTCCCGAACAGCGCGGCATCGGCCTGGTCACCAGCGCCAGTGCGCTCGGCGTGCTGCTGGCGCCCTCGGTGCCGCTGATCATGTACGCGATCATCGCCCGCGTACCGATCAACACGATGTTCCTGGCCGGCGTGCTGCCGGCGCTGGTGATGATTTTCTTCCTGCTCGTGGTCGGCGGCTTTCTCAAGGGCGTAGCGGTCGACGCGGTAAAAAGGCCGGATTTCAGCGCCGCCCGTCAGGCCGCCTGGGCGGCACGCTGGGAAATCCTGGCGCCGGTGGTGGCGATCGGATCGCTGGCCGGCGGTGTCGCCACCCCGACCGAAAGTGCGGCACTGACTGCCGCCTACGCGCTGCTGACGCAAACATTTTTCCATCGCGAGCTGGACTGGCGCGGCGTCGGCCGGGCGCTGGTCGAATGCGTGCAGGTGATCGGCGGCATCATGCTGATTCTCGGCATGGCGCTCGGCCTGACCAATTACCTGGTCGATGCCGGCATCCCGGATCGCGCCATCGACTGGGCGCAGGCGGTTTTGCCCAACAAATGGGCCTTCCTCGTCGCGCTCAACGTCTTCCTGCTGCTCGCCGGGGCACTGATGGAAATCTTCGCGGCCATCGTCGTGCTGGTGCCGCTGTTGTTGCCGGTGGCGCTTGCCTACGGCATCGATCCGGTGCATTTCGGCATCATCTTCCTGGCCAATATCGAGATGGGCTTTCTCTGCCCGCCGGCCGGCATGAATATCTACTTTGCTTCGGCGATGTTCGACAAGCCCCTGCGCCAGGTCGCGCGCGCCGTCGTGCCGGCCCTGCTGGCGATGTTCTGCGGTGCGCTGGTCATCTCGGCGCTGCCCTTCCTGGCCACCTGGTTGCCGCAACTGGCCGGTTTGTCTTAGGGCAGAAAGCAAACAGGCCGCTTGCGGCGGCCTGTTTGTGTCGCTTGATGCGACCTGTTTGTCGGGGTCAGCGGTTTTCGACCGGTGCCGATGCCGGCGGCCGGCTGCGCGAACCGAGCGCGCTGTTGTCGATGCGGCGGATTTCGTCGTCGGACAGGACCTCCAACACATTGACCACCTTGCGCACGCCATCGGTGGTGCGGGCGACGGCGACCGCGACCTTGGCTTCACGCTCGGTGACCATACCCATCAGGTAGGTTGTGCCGCGTTCGGTGACGACCTTGATGTGGTTGGCCGAGATCTGGTTCGAATCGACCAGGCGGGCCTTGACCTTGGAGTCGATGAAGCTGTCGTTGCTGCGCGCGGTCAGCGAGGTGGTCGGGCCGACCAGCAGCTCGTTGTACACCTGGCGCACGCCTTCGATCTTGCTCACGGCTTCGCCGATCGCCTGCTTGCCGTCCTCGTTGTACACCTCGCCGGTGATCAGCAGGTTACGGTTGTAGGACGTGAAATTGACGTGTGAGCCATCCTTGAACTGGACCGGAATGCGGTTGGCGGCCTTCCACTCGGTGGTTTCGTCGTCGGCCTGGGTGCCGGTCGAGCGGCGGTCGCTGGCGCTCATCACGCCGACCGCGGCACCGCCGACGATGACGGCGGGCACGCAGCCCTGCAGCATGGGCAGGGCGATGATCAGGGTGGCGGCAGCCAGGCTCAGTTTCGTTTTTTGCATCATTCAACTCCCAAGAGGAGCGCGTCGATGCCATCGCACAGGCAATGGATGACGAGCAGGTGGGTTTCCTGAATTCGTGCCGTCCGGTCGGCCGGCACGCAAAGATGAATGTCGTCGTCGCGCAGCATTTCGCCGATCAGGCCGCCGCCCTTGCCGGTCAGCGCAACGACGTGCATGTCGGCGTCGTGGGCGGCCTTGATGGCTTCGATGACGTTGGCGGAATTGCCGGAAGTCGAAATCGCCAGCAGGACGTCGCCGGCGTGGCCGAGACCGCGCACCTGGCGGGAAAAGATGTAGTCGAAGCCGTAGTCGTTGCCGACTGCAGTCAGGATCGAACTGTCGGTGGTCAGCGCAATCGCTGCCAGTTCCTGGCGCTCGGCCTCGAAACGGCCGATCAGTTCGGCAGCGAAGTGTTGCGCATCGCCGGCCGAACCGCCGTTGCCGCAGGCGAGAATCTTGCCGCCGTTGATCAGGCTGCCGGTCAGGGTTTCAATCGCCGCGGCAATCGGGGCGGCCATCATCTCGATGGCGTTCAGCTTGGTGTGGGCGCTGTCTTCGAAATGCTTGGTGACGCGGGCAATCAGATCCATATTTTTCGGGGGCATGAGGGCAGGTGATCACGGCATTCTACCTCACAGCTCGATGAAGACTTCGAACGCCAGGCGGCGCCACGGATTTTTGTTGTCGCTTACAGACGACAGGCGGGCGCTCAGCCGCTCGCCGGCGTCGAGTGCTTCGGCGATGACGCGATTCTCGGTGCGCGGCACATAGCCGAGCATGTGGCCGCGCCATTCGACGCGGATCGCGTTGGCATCGTGCCGGTTGTCCGGTTCACGGATCAGCTCGAGGCGGTCGCCGACCCGCATTTGCGGCCAGAATTCGGCGAAGGCGTAATATTGGCTGCCGGCCAGCGGCGAGCTTTGCAGCAACAGGCGCAGGCCGCCGGCACTGGCGAGGCCGAGCCAGCCGAGCAGGCTAAGCGTCAGCAGAAAACGCATTTTTGAGCCATTCGAGGCGTTGACCGTCGAGCAACACGCAATCGAAGCGGCAATCGCAGTCGCTCTGGCCGGCGAGGTAATGCCGCGCGGCGAGAATGATGCGGCGCTGCTTGCCGGGCGTGATGCTGGCGGCAGCACCACCGAAATCGCCGCGGCTGCGCAGGCGGACCTCGACGAAGACCAGCGTCCGGCCATCGCGGCAGATCAGGTCGATCTCGCCGCCACGAATGCGGAAATTGCGCGCGACGAGGCGCAGGCCGTGGTGCGTCAGATACTGCGCCGCCAGCGTTTCGGCTTCGCGGCCGCGGGTCGTGGTGGTATCGTTGGTCTTTGCCTGCACGCCAATTAACATGACAAAAGAATATGCTGCATTGTATGTCGTCCCGACGCCGCTCGGGAACATGGCTGACCTGACGCGCCGCGCTGAAGAAATTTTGCGCACGGTGCCATGGGTCGCCGCCGAGGACACGCGGCACAGCGGCCCGCTGTTGAAGCAGCTCGGTTCGCAGGCGCGCACCCTGCCGGCCCACCAGCACAACGAACACGAAGCGGCCGAACGGATCGTCGCCAAACTGCAGGCCGGCGAAGCCGTGGCGCTGATTTCCGACGCCGGCACGCCGGGCATTTCCGATCCCGGTGCGCGCGTTGTTGCCGCCGTACGTGCCGCCGGTTGTACGGTCGTGCCGCTGCCCGGCCCGTGCGCCGCGACCACGGCGCTGTCCGGCTCCGGCCTGCTCGACGAGCATTTCCTGTTCTATGGTTTCCTGCCGTCCAAGGGCGGGCAGCGCCGGCAGGCGATCGAGGAACTGCGCGAGCTGCCCTGCGCCCTGGTTTTCTACGAAGCGCCGCATCGCGTGCTGGAAACCGTAGCCGATCTGGCGACGGTGCTTGGCGAGCGCACCCTGGTGATCGGGCGCGAACTGACCAAGATGTTCGAATCCATCCATTCCTGCCCGTTGACCGCTGCGCTCGACTGGCTCAAGGAAGACAGCAACCGCCAGCGCGGCGAGTTCGTGCTGATGGTGTCCGGCGCTCCGGCGAATGCCGATGACGGCGAAGGCGAGCGGGTACTCAAGCTGTTGCTCGCCGATGGTCTGCCGGTCAAGCAGGCCGCCAAACTGGCGGCGGCGATCACCGGCGCCGCCAAGAACGCGCTGTACGAGCGGGCGCTGGCCCTCAAGGACTGAGCGCCGCTAGCGGTCAACCCTGTTTTTGAGAGGAAAAGCCATGTTCTCCCGCTTGTCCTGCATCCTTCTGCTCATCTTGTCGCTGGCTTGTGGCGCAGCCCTGGGCATTGAGCCGGTGATCGTCGCAACCGTGACCCAGATTGGCGAGGCCTTCGTGGTCGATGCGACGATCACGGCACCCGTCTCCCAGGCCGAAGCCTGGGAGGTGCTGACCGATTTCGAGCACATGGCGCTCTTTGTCGGCAACCTCAAGGGCAGCCGCGTCCTGCGCCGCGAAGAAAATACCCTGTGGGTGCATCAGGATGGCGTCATCGAGTACGGGCCGTTCTCGCTGCCCTTCAAGTCCGAGCGCGAAATCCGCCTCGAACCGAAGAAGCGGATCCTTGCGAAAAGCCTGTCCGGCAGCATGAAGCGCATGGCGAGCGAAGCGCAGTTGAAGGCCGTGGCCGATGGTGTCGAAATTCGCTACCACGCCGAAGCCGTGCCCGATTCCGCGCTGGCCCGGATGTTCGGCGCGACCATCGTGCGGCATGAAATTGAAGAGCAGTTTCGCGAAATGACCGCGGAAATGCTGCGTCGTTACTCGCGTCCGAACTAGGCAAGGGCCTGGAGCCGCGCGGCCTGCTAAAATCGCGAAAAGTCATTCCGAGAACCCGCATGCAAATCACCCTTACCCGCCCCGACGACTGGCATCTTCACCTGCGCGACGACGCTGCCCTGGCTGCCGTGATCGGCCATACCGCCGCCCAGTTCGGCCGTGCCATCGTGATGCCCAACCTGAAGCCGCCGGTCACCACCGTCGAGCAGGCCGCCGCCTATCGCGAGCGCATCGTCGCGGCACTGCCGGCCGGCGCGGTTTTCGAGCCGCTGCTGACGCTGTACCTGACCGACAACACGCCGGCCAGCGAAATCGCCAAGGCGGCCGCCTCCGGTTTCGTCAAGGCGGTCAAGCTTTACCCGGCCGGGGCGACGACCAATTCCGACGCCGGTCTGACCGACATTGCCAAGGCTTACGACACGCTGGCCGAGATGGAGCGCGTCGGCCTGCCGCTGCTGGTGCATGGCGAAGTCACCGATCCGGCGATCGACCTGTTCGATCGCGAGAAGGTGTTCATCGATACCGTGCTGCTGCCGCTGACCCAACGCTTTCCCAAGCTCAAGGTGGTGATGGAACACATCACGACCAAGGATGCGGCGGAATTCGTTGCTGCGGCGCCGTCGACCGTTGCGGCAACGATCACCGCGCATCACCTGCTCTACAACCGCAATGCCATCTTTTTGGGCGGCGTGCGGCCGCACTGGTATTGCCTGCCGGTGCTGAAGCGCGAAACGCATCGCCAGGCGCTGCTTGCCGCGGCCGTTTCCGGCAGTCCGAAGTTCTTCCTCGGCACCGATTCGGCGCCGCATGCCAAGGGCGCCAAGGAAGCCGCCTGCGGTTGCGCCGGCTGCTACACGGCTTACGCCGCGATCGAGCTTTATGCCGAGGCTTTCGAGCAGGCCGGTGCACTCGACCAGCTCGAAGCTTTCGCCAGCTTCAACGGTCCGGACTGGTACGGCCTGCCGCGTAACAGCAGCAAAATCACGCTGGTCAAACAGGACTGGACGGTGCCGGCCGATTACCCCTATGTCGGTGACGAGCGCATCGTGCCCTTGCGTGCCGGTGAAACGCTCTCCTGGAAAATGCTCTGAGGAAAAACATCATGCGTCTGCGTCATCTGATTCTGCCGCTGCTGGCGGCACCGCTGCTCACCGCCTGTGTCAATGACGGCGCGACGTATGAAATCGACAACACCCGCGAGCATGTGCTGTCGCTGATCCGCGAGCAGCCGCTGTTCTGGGACAGCAAGGTCGATCTCTTCCTGGTCGTGTCGCGCATGCCGTCCTGCATGCGCCGGCATAGCCTGGGCACGGGGTCGCCGGTGAGCAAGGTCGAGGTGTACCAGGTGCCGTCCGGCGCCTTCATCATCAAGGTCGGCAAGCGGATGTTCGTGACCGAGACGCAGACCTGCGAAGGCTTTGCCAAGCTCAGCGAAGAGCCGGCCGAAGGCATGGGCGAGCTGAAAGGCACTTTCCAGGTCAAGAAGGGCGAGCTGGTCTTCGTCAAGGAAGAAAGCGGCGAAGCCAGCGCCGCGCAGTGAGCCCCGATTCACCCTGCAGCGGCGCGCTGTTCGAGCCGCTGCGCCGCTGGCTGACGCAGTTGCCGCCCGGCCCGGCCACCGGCGCCGTCGCCGAACTGGCAGAACGCTTCCCCATTCTTGTCGGCAATGGCCGGCCGGTGCGCTTCGTGCCGCCGCAGGCCGATGGCCTGGTCTACGAGTGCCGGATCTGGGAAAACGGCGAGGTCGAGACGCGGCCAGACAACTGGCATGACTTCTTCAACGCGCTGGTCTGGCTGACTTTTCCGCAGACCAAGATCGCCGTCAGCGCCCGCCATGTTGGCGCGATGACGCCGGCCGGTGCGGCGCGCGGCACGGTGCGCGATGCGCTGACCCATTTCGATGAATGCGGCATTGCCGTGTTCTCGAGTCAGCCGGAACTGCTCGAATTGCTGCGCAACTTCCAGTGGCAGGAATTGTTCGTCGAGCAGCGTGCCGCCGTTATCGCGGCTATGCGTTTCATCGTTTTCGGGCATGCGACCTACGAGGCCCTGCTCCATCCCTATCGCGGCCTGACTGCCAAGGCGATTCTCTACGACGTCGCGCCGGACTTCCTGGCGCAGCCGATGGAAGCGCTGCTTGCCGCCCTCGATGCCCGTCTTGCTGCTGATCTGGCGAGCGGGCGTTATGCCCGGCCGGGCGACTTCCAGCCCTTGCCCTTGCTCGGCATTCCCGGCCTCACGCCGGCCAGCGAAGACCCTGCCTATTACGCCGACACCTGGCAGTTCCGCCCCGGTCGACGCCGCAAAAACAGCCAAAACCAGGAGGCTACCGATGCCGGCCATCCACGTTAAGTCCATGCAGATCGGCAGCGATGCCATCGATGTGCATGGCCACGTCAATAACCAGGAATACCTGCGCTGGATGCAGGAAGTCGCGATCGAGCACTCGACCCTGCAGGGCTGGCCGCTGCCGCGTTATCTCGAAGCCGGTGCTTCCTGGTACGTCCGTTCGCATTTCATCGAATACCTGCGGCCGGCCTTGCTCGACGACGAAATCCGCATCTGCACCTGGGTCGCCGACCTGGAAAAGCGCAATTCGCTGCGCCGTACGCTGTTCCTGCGCGACGCCGACCGCAGCATCCTGGCGCGCGCCGAAACCCGCTGGAGCTATGTCGATCTGAAGAGCGGCCGCCCCTTGCCGATTCCCGAAATCCTGCGTGCGGCGTTCGAGATTGTCGCCAGCGAGAGTGATGTACTGCACGCCCTGGCCTTTGCATGATCACGGATTAAGCAAAAGTCATTTGTTGATGACATTGGAAACTCCGATAATGCAGCCTTTCCATTCAAAGACAGGTGAGTTTCATGAAAATGCGGGCAACGATAGTCCTCGCCGCGCTGGCGCTGTCGGGATGTGCATCGATTTTTTCCGGATCGACCCAGGATGTGGCGATTCGTGCCACGCCGGGCGCCAAGTTCGTGGTCACCGACACCTACGGACGCAAGGTGGCGAGCGGCGAAACCGAGGGGACGGTGAACCTGGTGCGTGGCGCCGGCTATTTCAGTCCGCACGCCTACAAGGTGAAATTCAGCAAGCCGGGCTACCAGAACAAGACGCTGGCAGTGAATCCTTCGCTGAACGGCTGGTATTTCGGCAACCTCCTGCTCGGCGGCTTTGTCGGCATGGTGATTGTCGATCCGCTGACCGGCGCGATGTACAACCTGCACCCGCGTGAGATCGAGGCTGAACTGGAACCGACCGGCGAGGATATTGCGGCCCTTGAGCGCGAAGCGGCCATCGTCGAAAAAACCCGCACCTATCCGGTCTCGAGAAACGATTACACGGCGCGGCAGAAACTGGCCGAATTGCGCTGTACACCGTTGGGCCGGCCGGCGGTCGAAGGCCTGAATACCGGCAAGGAAAAATTCCTGTTCGAATGCAAGGAAGGCCAGCAAGTACAACTCCAGTGCCTGTCCAATCTGGGCTGTCGGGCTGGCTGACGCTGCCTCGGTACTTTGCTCGTGAAAAAGGCGGGACGGTCGACATGACCGTCCCACCTTTTTTTATGCCGCCGGATCAGGCGGCCTGTTCGCTGCGGGCGATGCCGATCCGGTTGATGCCGCTGAGCAAGGCCTTGATCGAGGCGGTGACGATGTTGGCATCCATGCCGACGCCGTAGCAATCGCCGTTGCCGTTGCCGGCAATTTCCATGAAGGCGCAGGCGCGGGCATTGCCGTCCTCGCCGATCGGCACCATCGAACGCTCTTCGTAGCTGCGCACCTGGATCCGGATGCCGGCGCTCTGCAAGGCATGCACGGTCGCGTTGATCGGACCGTTGCCTTCGCCGGTGAGCAAGTGCGGCGTGCCGTCGATCTCGACATTGAGGCGGATGCCCTGGGCGGCGCCATGCTCGAAAAGATGGTGGCCGAGGTAGCGCACCGGTGCGGCGCTGTCGAGGTAGGTCCGGGCGAAGATGTTCCAGATGTCGTCGGCGCTGACTTCGCCGCCGTGCGTGTCGGTATGCTGTTGCACGACACCGGAGAACTCGACCTGGAGGCGGCGCGGCATGACCACGCCGTGCTCGGTTTCCATGAGGTAGGCGATGCCGCCCTTGCCTGACTGGCTGTTGACGCGGATCACCGAATCGTAGGAGCGGCCGACGTCGGCCGGATCGATCGGAAGATAGGGCACCGCCCATTGCTCGACTGCCTCTTGAGCAGTAAACCCCTTCTTGATGGCGTCCTGGTGGGAGCCGGAGAAGGCCGTGAACACGAGATCCCCGACGTACGGGTGGCGCGGATGGATGGTGAGCTGGGTGCAGTGTTCGAAAGTGCGGGCGACGGCGTTGATGTCGGAAAAATCGAGGCCGGGATGGACGCCCTGGGTGTACATGTTGAGCGCGACGGTAACGAGATCGACATTGCCGGTGCGCTCGCCGTTGCCGAAGAGGCAACCCTCGACGCGGTCGGCGCCGGCCATGAGGCCGAGTTCGGCGGCGGCGACGGCGGTGCCGCGGTCGTTGTGCGGGTGGAGGCTGATGATGACGCTGTCGCGGCGCGCGAGGTTGCGGTGCATCCACTCGATCTGGTCGGCGTAGATGTTGGGCGTCGCGATCTCGACCGTGGTCGGGAGATTGAGAATGACCTTGCGCTCCGGCGTCGCGCCCCAGGCAGCGGTCACCGCGTCGCAGACTTCCTTGGCGAAATCGAGTTCGGTCGCGGTGAAGAGTTCCGGGCTGTATTCGAGGGTGATCTTCGTGCCGTCGGTGCGCTCGAGTTCGTCGGCGAGCGTTTTGATCAATTTGACGGCGTCGACCGCCATGGCCACGACTTCATCCTTGCTCATGCCGAACACGTTGTCGCGGAAGGTCTTGCAGGTCGCGTTATAGACGTGGACGATGGCCTGCTTTGCCCCCTTGAGCGACTCGAAGGTGCGGCGGATGAGATGTTCGCGGGCCTGGGTGAGCACTTCGATGGTGACGTCGTCGGGAATGTGCTTTTCCTCGATGAGGCGGCGTACGAAGCCGAATTCGGTTTCCGAGGCCGACGGGAAGGCGATCTCGATTTCCTTGAAACCGATCTGGCAGAGTGTCTTGAACATCTGCATCTTCTTGTCGGCATTCATCGGCTCGAACAAGGCCTGGTTGCCGTCGCGCAAATCGGTGCTCATCCAGATCGGCGGCGTCGTGATGACGCGGCTCGGCCACTGGCGGTCGACGAGCTGGACGGGGGCAAAAGCGGTGTATTTGGCGGCGGGGTTGGGCAACATGATGACGGCTCCTGTAGCGGCAAGCATTGATTCGATGGACGTCATGTTACGGAAAAAGGCGCGGCAGGTGCTTGCGTTGTTTGCCTTGTTTTGCATGTATTTGGCAATTTAATTGCGTATTATTTTTGTATATTGGATTAATATTTCTCAATATCGAAACGGGTGGAAATATCATGCAACTCGACCGCTACGACCGCCAGATTCTCGCCCTGCTGCAACAGGATGGCCGGATCAGCAACCAGGACCTGGCTGATCGCATCGGCCTGTCGCCATCGCCCTGTCTGCGCCGGGTGCGCACGCTCGAGGAGACCGGCCTGATCACCGGCTACCGCGCACTGCTCGACGCCAAGAAGCTCGGCCTGTCGCTGATGGCGCTGATCGGCATCTCGATGGACCAGCACACGCCGGAGCGCTTCGCCAATCTGGAGGCGACGATTTCGCAAATCCCGGAAGTGCTCGAATGCCTGCTGATTACCGGTCAGCAGTCCGATTACCAGTTGAAGGTGGTGATCCGCGACATGGATGCCTACCAGGACCTGCTGCTCAACAAGATCACGCGCATCCAGGGCGTTACCGGCGTGCATTCCAGTTTTGTGCTCAGGAAGGTGGTCGACCGTACGGCGCTGCCCTTGCCTGCCGAGTGATTCGGCCCGGCATAGTGTTACCCTGAAGTCAGGCCGCTTGCCGGCCCGTCCCAGCGACTGCCTCTTCGGCCCGCATTCCACTTCCCCAAGCGTCGTGCCCGTTCGATCAGAACATTTTCTGATTCGCCACCACGCCTTGTTCCGGGAGGAATGACCATGGCCGACTACCAGGTCCGCTACCAGACGATCAGCGTCGGCAGCACGGATTACCTGATCCGCTCGCTGCTCGATAGTCAGCAATTCGACGATCCGCTCGGCGAGGCCGCCGGGCTCGGCATTTCCTCGGCCAGCTGGTCCCTGTTCGGGCAGGTCTGGCCATCGGCGCGGGTGCTCGCCGGGGTCATGGACAGCTACGCGTTGGCCGGCAAGCGCATTCTCGAAATTGGCGCCGGCCTTGGCCTGGCCAGCCTGGTTGTGCATCGCCGTCAGGGCGACATGACGGCCAGTGACTGCCATCCGCTGAGCCGGGTCTTCCTCAAGGAAAACCTGTTGCTCAATCATCTCGGGCCGCTCAAGTACGAGGATGGCAACTGGGCCGGCACCAACCCCGGACTCGGCAAATTCGACCTGATCATTGGCAGCGACCTGCTCTACGAACGCGACCAGCCGGCGGTACTCGCCGCCTTCATCGAGCGGCATGCGGCGGTCGGGGCGGAAGTGTTGATCGTCGACCCGAATCGCAGCAACCGGCCGGCCTTCCGGCGGGCGATGGCCGGCCAGGGCTATCTCTACAGCGAAAGCAGTGCCGATTGCACCTTCGCCGACGGTGAAGCCTACAAGGGGCATTTCCTGCGTTTTCGCCGCGTCGACCGGGGCGGCGATACCGACATGGCCGGATCGGCCATCCTCGCCTAGACTGAATCCAGACAGTTTCTGGTCGGGCGGGCGGTGCCTGTGGCGTTGATGGGTGCGGTTCTCCCGGTTTCGATTCAAGCAAGGAGAACATCATGGCCACCAAAATGAAAGCCGCCGTCGTGCATGCCTTCGGGCAACCCCTGGTCATCGAGGAAGTCGATATTCCCGCCGTGCCGGCCGGCAAGGTACTGGTGCGCATCGTCGCTTCCGGCGTCTGTCACACCGACCTGCATGCCGCCGAGGGCGACTGGCCGGTCAAGCCGTCGCTGCCCTTCATCCCCGGGCATGAAGGCGTCGGCTACGTTGCCGCGGTCGGCGCCGGCGTGAGCTGGGTCAAGGAAGGCGACCGGGTCGGCGTGCCCTGGCTGCACACCGCCTGCGGCCATTGCGAACACTGCATCACCGGCTGGGAAACCCTGTGCGACAGCCAGCAGATGACCGGCTACACGGTCAACGGCGGTTACGCCGAATATGTGCTGGCCGACCCGGCTTATGTCGGCAAGCTGCCCGACAATCTCGAATTTGCCCCGGCTGCGCCCATCCTCTGCGCCGGCGTCACGGTGTACAAGGGTCTGAAGCAGCTCGATTGCAAGCCGGGCGACTGGGTGGTCGTCTCCGGGATTGGCGGTCTCGGCCACATGGCCGTGCAATACGCCAAGGCGATGGGTTTCCATGTCATCGCCGTCGATGTTGCCGACGACAAGCTGGCGCTGGCCCGCTCGCTCGGCGCCGACGAGGCGATCAATGCGCTGCGCCAGGACCCGGTGCAACTTGTTCAGCAGCAGATTCGCGGCGCCCATGGCGTGCTGGTCACGGCGGTGTCGCGCGCCGCCTTCGGGCAGGCGGTCGGCATGCTGCACAAGCGCGGTACGATGGCCCTGGTCGGTCTGCCGCCGGGCAATTTCGAGCTGCCGATCTTCGATGTCGTGCTCAACGCGAAGACGGTGCGCGGCTCCATTGTTGGTACGCGCAAGGACCTGCAGGAATCGCTCGAGTTTGCCGGCGAAGGCAAGGTTGCAGCGCACTACAGCATGGATCACCTCGACAACATCAACGCCATCTTCGGACGCATGAAGGCGGGCGGCATCGACGGGCGGATCGTCGTCAGCATCTGACACAAAAATGGTGTTTTTCCGGCGTCGACCGCCCGGCGGCGCGATAGTCGGCCGGGCCGGCGCCGGGGTGCGTATAATCCGCGCCTGGAAAGTCGGCCAGGCAATCGCTGGGCGGCGGGGGTAACTTCGCTGCCGGGAGGAAAGTCCGGGCTCCGCAGGGCAGGATGCCAGTTAACGACTGGGTGCTATAAGTCGAAAGACCCAAGGCAACGGAAAGTGCAACAGAAAATAAACCGCCGATGGCTTTGGGCTTCGCCGCTGCTTGCAGCGGCAAAGTCCTTTAGTGGGGCTGCAATGCCTCGCTAACATCGGGTAGAAATACCCGGTGGAGATCAGGTAAGGGCGAAACGGCGAGGTAAGAGCTCACCGCGCTGGCGGTAACGTTCAGCGGCATGGCAAACCCCATCCGGAGCAAGACCAAATAGGGAAGCATTAGGCGTGGCCCGCGCTGCTTCCGGGTAGGTTGCTTGAGCCTGTCAGCAATGGCAGGCCTAGAGGAATGATTGCCGAACCCCGCAAGGGGGGAACAGAACCCGGCTTATCGGCCGGCTTTCCAACTTCTTTCTTTGCCGCTGCTGCGAAAAATGCTCCGGCGCAGCGGTCGACCGTCGGGAATCGGGCAAAACCGGTTCCAGCCCAGGGTTTACAATGCCGCCATGAATGCCACCCTCGAATGGTCGGAAGCCGGCCAAACCCAGCGCGCCGTCTGGCGCTCCGAAGCCGCCTTGCCGGCGCCGTCCGCCATTGCCATCGCCGATGACCGCACCTCGGCCGATGCCGCCTACCGCCAGATGGAAGCCGGCACGGCGTTGCTCTGGCGCGGCGACTGGGTCAATGCGCGGCATCTCATGGAGGCGCTGAGCAAGCGGGCCGACCGTCGTTTCGGCGCGGGCCGCGGCAAGCCGGCAAAAACCGCGGCCGAAGCCTTCGCCCGGCATCGCCAGACGCAGGGCGAACGGGCGGCCTTGCTGGCTCGCCTGCTCGTGCCGGTGGCTGGCGATTTCAGCGTGCCGCTGCGCCGCGCCCAGGAAACCGCAGACGCCTGTCGCGCCGCATGGGGCGAACCGGACGGCAGGGCGAGCGTCGTCGCGCTGCGCGAACTGCTGGCCGTGATCAGCGCTTACGAATGGCGCAAGAAGGGCATCCCGGTGCCCGCCGTCGAAGGTCGCGTCTACCCGCATTACGGCGTTTTCTCGCCGGTGCGCGGCGAGTATGTCGATCTGGTCGCGCGCGCGCCGCTGCCGGCTGACTGTGGCCTGGCTTTCGACATCGGCACCGGCTCCGGCATCATCGCCGCCATTCTCGCCCGGCGTGGCGTCGCGCAGGTCGTGGCGACCGATATGGACGACCGGGCGCTGGCCTGTGCCACGGAAAACGTGCAAAAACTCGGGTTGACCGCTGCGGTGCAGTTGCAGAAATCAGATCTCTTCCCCGCAGGCCGCGCACCGCTCGTCGTCTGCAACCCGCCCTGGGTGCCGGCACAACCGAGTTCGCCGATCGAATACGCCGTCTACGACCCCGATTCGCGCATGCTGCGCGGCTTCCTCGGCAGTCTGGCGGCGCATCTGACGCCGGGCGGCGAGGGCTGGCTGATCCTTTCCGATCTTGCCGAACATCTCGGCCTGCGTTCGCGTGAAGAACTGCAGGGCTGGATTGCCGCCGGTGGCCTGCGCGTCATTGATCGCCTCGACACCCGGCCGCAGCACCCGAAGACGCGCGACGCGAGCGATCCGCTGCATGCGGCGCGCGCTGCCGAAGTCACCTCCTTGTGGCGCCTGGGGCTGGCTGGCGCATAGTCCGCTCAGGCGGAGGTGCCGGTAGCCTTAGCCCAGCGTCGCGCTCGCCAGCTTGATGCCGAAGCCGATGAACAGGCCGCCGACCGCCAGGTTGCCGACTGCCGCCAGGCGTCGCCGTTCGCGGAAATGCCGCGCCAGGTGCGTGCCGCCGAAGATCAGCCCGGTCAGGTAGAGCGCGCTGAGGATTTGCACGATCACCCCGAGGATCAGGAAGGACAGCGCCGGGTGCGGATAGTCCGGGGCGACGAACTGGATGAAGAAGGAAACGAAAAAGAGGATGGCCTTGGGATTGGTCAGGCTGATCAGCAAGGCCGTGCGAAACGGCCGTGCGGTTTCCAGCGTTGTTGTTTCCAGCTGCGCCTTGCCGGCGCCGCGCCAGGTGCGCCGGGCGGCCAGTAGAAGGTTGAAACCCAGCCAGGCGAGGTAGGCGGCTCCGGCGTACTTGAGTGCCATGAACAAGGCCGGCGTGGTTTGCAGCAGTGACGAAATCCCGGTCACCGAGAGGATCATCAGCACGGTATCGCCGACAAAGATGCCGCAGGCGCCCTGGTAGCCCTTCCCGATGCCCAGGCGCGAAGCGATCGTCATCACGTAAAGCGAGTTCGGTCCGGGCAGCAGGACGATGGCGATGGTTCCCAGGACGAAGGTGGCGAGGTCGGTGATGCCGTAAAACATGGGTTTGCCCTGAGCGGTAAAAGCGGATTCTACAACCGGCCGCGCCTCAGCGTTCAGCCGGCGAGCCAGTCCGCGACAATCCAGCCGATCAGGCCAAAACCCCAGACCCAGAGCGGAATCATGATCAGCATGGGAAACCAGAACAGCCCGCATTCGGGCAGGAAGAGGCGGGCCAGGGGGGCTGGGGGTGGCGGTTTGAGGCGCGGGGTCTCCGGCTGCCAGGAAAGGCGCAACGCGATGTCGAAAAGGCTGACCGGCACGAGTGGCAGGAGAAGAAGTACGGCATGGTCGCCCGGTATGGCGGCGTCAAGCAGGCCGAGCAGCCAAAGCCAGAGACAATAGGCGAGCAGGAACAGGAGCATCGCAAACAGCGAGCGCAGTTGGTAATGCAGTCCGGGCAGGAAGTGCAGGCGGGGCATGTTCGATTCCTTGTCTTAACGGCCGTCGCCGACCAGTACGAATGGTGCCCAGAACAGCGGATGCGAGTAGCCGCTGTCGCCGTCGATCAAATCGAGCATGGCGGCTTGCAAGGCGCGTGCCTTGCCTTGTTCGGGGCGATCGCGCAGGCGCCGGAAGGTGCCGGTGCTGAGCAGGACTGTCGATTGGGAAACCACTGACCAGTGCGAGACCAGCAGGTTGCGGGCGCCGGCATGGAAGAAGGCCTTGGCCAGTCCGGACAGCCCTTCGGCACCTGGCTTGCCATCCCCGGCTGCCGTGTTGCAAGCGGACAGGACGACCCAGTCCGCATTCAGGCGTAGTTGGGCGATTTCGCTTGCGGCGAGTAGTCCGTCGTCGTGGCGGTTGGCCGATGCCGGCGGGGTCATGACCAATGCCGCCTCGCCGGCGCCGACCTGTTCGCCGGCCATCAGACCGTGCGTTGCGAAGAGCAGGTTGCGATAGCGGCCGAGGTCGTGCGCCTTGAACTCGGTTTCGCTGGCCCGACTGCCGAGCAGGAGTTCGCCGCCGCCAAGTGCAGCGGCGACGGCGCGGGCTTCATCGGCGGTGTCGGGGAGCGGTGCGAGACGCTTGATCTGTTCGGGATTGGCCAGCCTTCCACTGCGTGTCGAACTTTCCTGCCAGAGGCCTTCGGGAAGCGCCTCGCGGACCCGTCGGCGGCCGCCACTCCGGGTGCCGAGAACAGGGTCGGCAACCGCCAGCAGCGGTTCCGGCGCGCTGGCCGGGAGTGCTGTGCTGCGTGCCAGAGCGAGACTGCCGAGTGACGGCAGGGTGACCGGGGCATGCTGCCGGATCAGCCAGGCCAGTTGTTTCCAGTCCGCTGCCGTCGCCTGTGGCGCGGGGCGCTGCAGGAAGAGGGAGAAGGGAATGCTCTCGAGCGGCCCGTCGGGCACGATGAACCATACGGCCTTGTCGGCGAGCACCTCGGATAGCGGCTCGAGCAGCGTCCGGTAGAGGGCGTACGCCTCGTCAGTGGCGTAGCGCTTGGTGTCTGCCGATTCGGGTGTGACCGACTGGCGCAGGCGGCGGACACCGGTTGCGAGCTCGTCGCTTGAAACGGGGAGGCGGACGAAGGTGGAATTTTCGCGGCTGATTGCCAGCGCGAAGGTTTCGCCCTGGGCGCAGAGGAAAACAATTGCGGCTTCGTCGGCGCCCAGCATTTGACGTGCGGCGGGCAGGGGCAGGCGTTGGCCGGAAAGCAGTTCGTGGTAACGCGGGTGGCGGGTGGCAAATTCAGCCTGCAGCATTTCCAGCTGTCGGTGCTGTTCGGCAAGCTGCCGGCGCAGAGATTCTTCGCCGGCAGTATCGCTATCTTCCCTTTCGAGGCGGGCGGCAAGCGTCTGTTCGGTGGAGGCGAAAGTTTCGCGCACCTTTTCTATGGCGCGCAGGCGATCGCCGGCCTCGCCATCGGCGGCGAACAACGCGCGGGCGAATACGCGTGCGAGCTCGCCGTGACGGGCCAGTTGCATGATTTCGAGGGCTTCGCTGGCGCGCCTTTCCGGGGTGGCCGGGCTCGCAGCCAGCAGGCGCAGATGGGTAGCGATCGCTTCCCGCCAGTCGCGCCGAATTTGGCTACCCGACGAGGTTTGCCAACCGGATTGCAATTCCGGGCTGCGCGTCAGGATGGCGGAGGCGCTGCGGGCGTTGCTCAGGGCACTTGTCGCATCGCCCTGGCGGGCCCGCAACAGGGCCAGACTGGCCAATGTCCGGGCCGTGTCGAGGTGGGCGTCGCCGAGCCGCCGGTGCCGGATTTCCTCTGCCGCGGTGAGGTGCCCATTCGCCGAATCGAGTTGCCCGGTTTCGGTCTCCATCGTCCCCAGGTTGTGCAGGATCGAGGCGCGCAGCAGCGGTCGGTTGCTGCTTTCTGGCAGGGCGGTCAATGCGGTCTGCAGCCGGGCTTGGGCGGTGGTGCTATCGCCCTGGCGATGAAGCAGGGTTGCCCAGTTGTTGTTCAGGGCGGCGATTGCTGTCGTCCCCTTCGCCAGGGGGGCTGCCTGCTGGTAGAACCCGGCTGCGCCGCGGTCGTCGCCGCGGCGTTCGAGCAGGCCGGCGAGATTGAGGAGAAGCGGGAAGCGTTCGTCGTTGTTTTCCGGTCCGCGCATCTGGAGAGCGAGGGCTGCCCGGTACTGACTTTCGGCGCCGCTCAGGTCGCCGAGCTGGTCGAGCAAGGCCCCGAGGTTGTTGTGCAGGATCGCTTTTTCCTGGCGGATATCGCCGGGGATACGGTCGATGCGCTCGATCGCGCCGCGCAGTGACTGTTCGGCCAGTGTCAGGTCGCCGGATTCCTGTGCAATGCGGGCCAGCAGCGCGAGGCCACTGACCTGGCGGTCGGCATTTTCACCTCGCCCCTGTTGTACCGCGGCGCGCGCCGCGCCGAGCGCGCCGGGGAGGTCCGCCCTTTCCCAGGCCTGGGTTGCCTTTTGCATGTGTTCATCCCAGGGATCCAGTTCGAATGCCCGGGCGGGAATGTGATGCAGGAAGGCGGCAAGAAGCAGGGCCGGCAGGAGGACGGGCTTGGCGAGCGGCATGGTGTTGGTTGGCTGGGCAATTCCGGCTGATACTATATGGCTTTTGCTTAGGAGAGGAGCGTTGTCGATGACTCTGTACATGCGCCGACTGTTTGTTGTCCTGGCTCTGGCCTGCGTCCCCTGCGTGACGCAGGCTCAGGATGCCGGTGTGCCGCCCGAAGTTGCCCGGCTGGTCGAGAAATTCAATGACGAAGCCATCCCGTTCAATGACAAGCTGCTTGTCCTCGGCAAGGCCGATGCACCGACGACTGCCGTTCTTGTGTTCGGCCTGTCTGGTAACGGCGCCTATCTGGTCAAACGGGCCATTGCCGAGATCATCGACAAGTATGTCGATACCGGCAAGCTCAAGCTGGTGGTGATCGAGATGCCCCTGACCTGGCATGACATGCAGGCCTTTGCCGGCTTCCGCTGCGTGGCGCCGGAAAAGCACTGGGATGTTCTGAAACGGGCACTGCTTTATCCGCGTGACGTGATGAACATGAAGAATGCCAGCCTGGAGGGTGCGCCCGACTATATCTGGCCGATGATGAAAGGCTTTGATGTGAGTCGCGAGCAGGCTGAAAAATGCATGCGCAATACGGCGATTGTCGGGCTTATCGAAGGGCAGCGCCGGGTCGTTCAGGAAACATGGAATACCGGTACGGCCCCGACCTTCATTGTCGGTGACCAGGTGTTTGTCGATCCGCAGAACGACAATCTGATTCTCGCGGCCATCGCGGCTGCCGTGAAAGGAGAGCAATGATGATCCGGAAACTTGCGTACGCCCTGTCCCTGATCCTTCTTTTTGCGACCGGCTCGGCATGGGCCGGGGCCGGATCGACCCCGGCCGTTGGTATCGATGCCGGTGGCAAGATCGAGAAAATCAACCAGCACGCGCTGAAGAGCGCCGTTCTGGTTCGTCAGCTTCTTGCCCGTAACGGCGTATCGGCAGTTGCCCGTTAGCGGGTTGCCGATAGGCCCTGCGCTTGTCAGCAGGGCCATTTTTACCTCTTTTTTCTAGTCTACCGTTACGCCTTGCTCGAGGCGCCGCAATACGGTGAGCGCTGCCGGGTTGGGGGCCAGTTCGTGCAGGCGCTGGATTGCCTCGATCACCCAGCGCCCGTTCTCGGTCGTGCCCAGCCAGCCGGCTTCAATGATGCGCGCCGTATTCGGGTCGAGGCCGGCCAGTCCGGCTGGTTCCGGGAAAACCGGCAGGTTTGCCGCCGGCACGGCGCGCAGCAGGTCTTCAAAGACGTTGTCAGCAGCATCGGATATTTCGAACAGGTAGTTGCCCTCGGCGAGTTCGCGGCGGGGGGCGAGTACATGTCGTTCGCCGATGCCGGCGAGTGCGATGATCTCCTTGCCGTCCGTCTGGCTGACGAGACGTAGCCGGAAGGGGGGCGTGCCGCCCGACCAGGAGAGGTAGAGCTGGCGTGTCCTTGCCTCGATGAGAAAACGGCGTGTCAGATAGGGTACGGCAAGCGGCGCAGTATTGGCACCGCGAGTGCTCATCGAACTGAGCGCCAGCGTGGTTTCTTTTTTCGCACCGAGCGGGAACAGGCCACTGACCCATTTGAAAACATTGCCTTGCATGCTCGGGGCGTTACCGGGGGCGCTGATGGTGAACGGCGACTGGGCCGCACCGATGCGGCGGCTTTTCCCGTCCGGCGTGCCGATGACGACGGCGCTGCGGCTGTCGCCGATCTGCAGCTGGTCGCCTGCGCGCAGCGTTGTGAATGGCTTGACAGGATCGCTATGCCCCTGGCGAAGCAGGCGAATGCTGTCGCTTTCGCCTTCGATGCTGTTGATCCAGCCAATTTCCTGAGCCTGGGTCTGGCTGGTGAACAGGCCTGCGAGCAGGATGAGGCTGGCGGCAAATTTACGCGGCATGCGTGTTGTCTCCTTCGGAAATTTTCTTGCGATGATCCGTGATGCTCTGAAAAGCTGTTACTGCGCTCAGCGGGAAAATGAAGTCGAGCCAGATGCCGTAGCGGAAGAAATACATGCTCAGCGGAACGAGCAAAACGATGATTGCGGCAAACGAAATCCGGCGGCCATTAACGGAAGGAAAACGGACGAAAATCAGGCTGACGATGACCAGCAGAAGGGCCGCACTGGCCAGTTGCAGCCAGATCGAGGGCGGGCTCAGTTGCCCGTACTGGAGCAGGGAGTGGATGGCATTGATCAGGATCAGGCTGCCTGGCATCGGACCGAGCGGCGTCATGTGGATGTCGCGCGCATCCTCGTTGCTGGCGCCGATGATTGCGATGTGTCCGGGCGGAACGTCGGGCAGTACCCCGCCGTCGAGGACTGCGCGGGCGGGCAGTATGCTGAGCAGACGGGTTGGTCGGCCGGCAAAATCCACGAGCGGTCTTGCTTCGTCGGATTCCAGCAGCCAAGGGAGGGCGTACAGGATGCGTTGCCCATAGCGGTCAGCATTCGGGCTGAAACGATGCTTGCCGATTACAAAGGCTGTTCCGGAAAGTGATGCGCCCGGCTGGCAAGAGGCCGGTGTTGCAGCAGCCAATGCCTCGAGCAGTTGTTGGCTTGCCGTGGTGCCGCCAATGACCGCCAGGGCTTCCATTTGCACCGACGGGGTCAGAAGTGCTGTGCCATCCGGGGCGCAGGCCAGTTGCCAGGGTTGCCAGCGGCGAACCTGGCCATCCGGGTCGCGTTCGAACAGTGGGCTGGCCCATATCTGGAATTGCGAGCGCGGCAGTTGTTTGTCGAGAAAGGATGGGCGGGCGACGAGATGCGGCGTGCCGCTATCCCGGCCTTGCCATCTGAAACTGCGCAGAAATACCAGGGTCGTTGTTTCGGCAAGGCTGGCCTGCTGCCGGAGGAGATCAAGCAATGCTTGGTCGTCCTCCGACGGCCGCTGTAACTCGACGTCAATGATCAGCAAGGCTGGTTTGCGCAGCAAGGCGCGTTCGATCAGGGCCGCCAGTTGCGGGCGTGGTACGTGGAAAGGCTCTCCCCAGGCGGAGTGGGTTGCATCATCAATGTCGTAAAAGACGAAGGGGCGGAAGTCCCGGCCCTCGGTCACGGTGACACCGCGTTGCATGCTGGTCAGCCAGTCGATCGAGCGCTCGCGTCCGGCCCGGAGCGAATCGCTCTCCTGCAGGAGGCTGAGGACGAAGACCACCAGTAAGCCGATGATCAGGTTCTGCCTGATGTGTTGCCAGGTGCTGCTGGGCGGCGGGAAGAATTTGTCCAGCACGGCCTTCAGGCGGGCGTGCAGGCGAAGCCGGGAGATGAGTTGCATGCAGTAGGCGTGATTTTGTCTTGCCCGAGATGATAGTTGGTTTGTTCCGACTTTGTTCAGTGCTCGCGGGTGGCGAGTTGGCGGGTCAGACGCAGCACCTGATAGCTCAGAAACATGCGCAGTCGACGCAGAGCGGGCAGCGCGAGCCACGCGTCGGCGCTAACGCTGTCGCTGTCGTTGCGGATTGTTTCCCGCAGGTGCTCGGCGAGGAGGGCGGTAAAGGCGGCATCCTCGATGACGACGTTAGCCTCTCGTGCCAGTTGCAGGCTGAATGGGTCCATGTTCGACGAACCAACGGTGGCCCAGGCATCATCGATAACGGCAACCTTGGCATGGAGCAAAGCGGGGCGGTAAAGATGAATCCGGATACCGGCTCGCATCAGGCGGGCGTAGAGATGCTGCGAGGCGTAGTGCTGTAACGGGTATTCGATCCGGCCTTGCAACAGCAGGCTGATTTCAACCCCGCGGTGGGCAGCCTCAAGCAGTGCGCGGCGCAGTTTGCGTCCGGGCAAAAAATAGGCGTTGGCGATGATGATGCGCTGACTGGCATGCTGGATCGCTTGCAGATAGGCTCTCTCGATGTCACGGCGGTGGTGCAGGTTGTCGCGCAGTAGCAGTGTCGCAGTCACTGTCTGCACTGCCGGGTTATCGACTGGAGAGGCGAATGATGCGGTAGGCTGAGTTTCCCTTCGCTTTAGCTGCGACCAGCTGACTAGCCACCATAGTTGCCGGACTGCCTGCAGTACATCGGCGACAAGCGGGCCGCGGATGCTGAGGGCGTAGTCGTAGCGCGGAGCCGGGCAGCCGGGATCGAAATCGTGCAGGATGTTGATGCCGCCGACAAAGGCAAGCTGCCGGTCAATGACAACCAGCTTGCGATGCAGACGCCGGATTCCGGTTCGCAGGAAACGGAAGTTGAGGAAGCCGGGGCGATAGATGCGCAGGCGGACGCCTCCTGCTTCAAGTTCGCGTCGTTTTTCCTTTGGGTATTCCTTGGAGCCGAAGCCATCGATCATGAGGTGTACCGCAACCTTGCGCTCGGCTGCTGCAATGAGTGCCGCAGCAAGCTTTTCACCTGTCGGGTCGGCGGAAAAGATGTAGGTTTCGAGAAATATTTCGTGCTCGGCAGCATCGATCGCCGCGATCAGTGCCGGGAAAAACTCGACTCCGCACTTGAGGAGCTCGATATGTGCTTTATTTGTCATGCTGTCCCAGGGGGCGATGAAGGCGTGCCGGTGCATCGCAGTTTATTGGCGGCAATTGTCATACCGAGTGGCTGATTGCGAGCATTCGGAAATTCAACAAATAACCCATGTCGCGTATTGCGTTTTTGGTTTTGTATATATTTTTTGATTTTCGCATTTAGAAAGCTTACACTTTATTTTAATGCTTGTTTAATGCAAAACCGTTCGAAAGACGGTGACGCAAAGCCACGGGACTACAGCATCGCGAGATGTCAGGTTCGCCGGGTTGCCAGGATGGATGTTCCACCTGCTTGCTTTGCGCCATTCGCCTTCCTTGCCTAGAGGATTCACGATGGCTGCCAAACCGATTTACAACGATGCCCAGGTGGTCACCTCGCTGACCAATACCGGTGGTGCCGCATGGCACAGCAGCGTAATCACCTACAATTTTCCCACCAGCATTTCAGCTGCGGCACCCGAGAACGTCGGCTTTTCGCATGCCACGGCCAGCCAGCAGGCGATGACCGATTACTGGATGCGTGCCTGGGATGATGTGGTCGGTGCTTCCATCGTGCGGATTGCCGATAGTGCCACGGCCAATATCACCCTGGCCAACAGTGCCGCCCCGTCTTACGCCTATTCGTATTACCCCAGCAGCGATGGCGCTGGTGTTTATCTGAACCCTGCCTACGGCAGCAACTCGGGCACCAACAACCTGGTTAATCCGACGCTGGGCGAGTGGGGCGGCATGGCAATCGGCCATGAAATCGGCCATGCCCTCGGTCTGTCGCATCCCGGTGCTTATAGCGGTGGCTCGCCGACTTACGAGATGAGCGCGGTGTATATGCAGGATAGCCAGCAATACACCATCATGTCCTATTTCAGCGCAGCCAAGACCGGCTCCGACTGGATTGCCGGCGATAACAAGGTGCACTACGCGCAAACGCCGATGATGAACGACATCATGGCACTGCAGGCGCTTTACGGCGTCGATACCTCGACGCGCAGCGGCAACACCGTTTATGGCTTTAATAGCACGTTGACCGGTACGGTCTTCGACTTTGCTGCCAATGCCCATCCGGTACTCTGCATCTATGATGCGGCCGGCAACGACACGCTCGACCTCTCCGGCTTTGCCGGTGCCTCACGCATTTCGCTGGTCGCCGGCAGCTTTTCCAACGCCGATGCGATGACCAACAACATCTCGATCGCCCGCAATGTCGTGATCGAAAATGCCGTTGGCGGTGCCGGTAATGACACCCTGATCGGCAATGCCGCCGACAACATCCTCAATGGCGGCGGTGGCATCGACAGCATGACCGGTGGCCTGGGTCACGACACCTATGTCGTCGATAACCTGAAGGACAAGGTTATCGAACTGGCCGGTCAGGGCAACGACACCGTGATTTCTGCGCTTTCGTTGAGCCTGGGGGCGAATCTTGAAAATCTGGTACTGAGTGGTTCCGCCAATATCAATGCGACCGGGAGTGCCGTCGCCAACAGTCTGCTCGGCAATGCCGGCGACAATATCCTGAACGGTCTGGCGGGCGCCGACATCATGGCCGGGGGGCTGGGTAACGACATTTATGTTGTCGATAACGCGCAGGATATTGTCATCGAGCAACTGGGGCAGGGAACTGACACGGTTCTGTCGGCGATCAGCTATACCCTGACCGGCAACGTCGAAAATCTTGCCCTGGCTGGTACGGCCTCGATCAATGGCGCCGGCAACGTGCTGGACAATACGCTGAGCGGCAACAGAGGCAACAATCTGCTGGACGGTGGTGCCGGCAACGACATCATGGCCGGCGGTATCGGTAACGACACCTACATCCTCGACAGCACCAGCGATGTCGTCGTCGAGTTGGTCGGGCAAGGTGTGGACACCGTGCTCTCGGCCTTCGGGCAGACCTTGAGCGCGAATATCGAAAATCTGACGCTGACCGGTACGGCAGCGGTCAACGCGACCGGCAACGCACTGGCCAACACACTGACCGGCAATGCCGCCAATAACCTGCTTGATGGCGGAGCCGGCGCGGACACGCTGATTGGCGGGCTGGGTAACGATATCTTCATGGTCGAGAACCCCTACGACAAGATCGTCGAACTGTTGAACCAGGGAACCGACAATGTGTTCTCGTCGGTTAGCTGCACCCTGGCAGCGAATCTCGAGAATCTGACGCTGACCGGGCTGACGGCAAGCAGCGGAGTCGGTAATGCGCTGGACAACACCCTCGCTGGCAATGGCGCCAGCAATATCCTGAACGGTGGTGCCGGCAACGACATCCTGATTGGCGGATTGGGGGCCGACAAACTGACCGGTGGCATCGGCGCCGACATCTTCAGGTTCCTCGGTCTGGGCGATTCCTCAGCCGGTGCGGCGCGAGACATCATTTACGACTTCAGCAACGCCCAGGGCGACCGTATCGACCTTACTCAGCTGCTCACTGGCATCACCCTGCCCAACAACCAGAGCCTGCACTGGGCCGATGCCGGTTTCACCGGCGTTGCCGGTGACCTGTGCTTTAAGTCCGGTGTCCTGATGGCCGATACCAACGGCGACGCCAAGGCCGATTTTGAAGTGCAGCTGATCGGTGTCACGACGCAATTGACACACGCCTGCGTGCTGATCTGAAGTTTTCTCGGCATTTGCTGGCAAGAAAAAAGCCATCCGGAAGGATGGCTTTTTGTTTGGTGGGCCCGCACGGACTTGAACCGTGGACCAAAGGATTATGAGTTGTCTGGTCTGACAAACTCCCCTATCCCCTGATACCCCTGTGTTTCCGTTGCTTTCCCTTGTACTGCAAGGCTTTACAGCGTTTTCATGTGGTTGGCCGGTGACTTGGCACTTACCGCATTTTACGTTATATACCCTCGTTTTCCCTGTTCTTCCGGGTGCCTGGTGGGTGCCTGATTGGGTGCCTGCCATTGGCCGTGGGTGCCTGGTCGTCTACAATACCTGAAAGCGGCCTAAGCCGGGGGAAACGGATGTCTGAACGCAAGCTTTCACTGTCGGATGCGGTGGCCAGGGATTTGCCAGTGCCAGAAAAAGGTTCGCCGATTTATTGGGACACCAAAACGGCCTACTTTGGCCTGCGCGTGAACCCCGGTGGCACGAAACAATGGGTGGTGCAGCGCAAACTGGGCCGGCGCGCTATCAAGGTTACGCTGGGCGTGTTCTTTAAGCCGGGGGATGTCCGGGTACGCCGGATGACCTACACGGAAGCGCGCAAGGCGGCGGCGGAAGTAGCCGCGGCAATTCAAGCGGGCCGGGACCCAAATTTAGAACATCGCCAGCAACTCCGCAAAGTGGAACAGGAGCGGGCAGATGAAACGCACACCGTGACCCGGTGCATGGAAATGTACATAGAGAAGTGCCGCAACGGGGCTGAACCGTGCAAGCCAAACACGATAACCGGCTACGAGAAAGCCAAGGCGCGCCTGGAAGCTGGCACGCTGGGCAGCATTCCCCTGGTTGAACTCACCGGCCAGCACTTGCTGGACTACTACGCTACCGCTTGCCGCAAAACGAAGGGCACGAAAACCGCAAAAAGGGGCGGTCGCACACAAACAAGCGGGGATTTGCGTGCTTTACGGGCTGCGTACGCAAGTGCGGTGAAGAAATTGCAGCTAAAAGACCTTGAAAACCCCTTTTTGTTGCTGAATAGCGAAGTTCCCGGCTGGTTTAAGACGAAGCCACGGCAAGTAATTGTGGCTACGGCTACCGGGCAGCTGGCGAAGTGGTGGGCCGCGGTAGAAGCCATCCGCGCCCGGGTCGATGATGCCGGACTATCGGACCATGACAAGAAGCGGCGGCTGCAAAGTGCGGCTATTGCTGATTTCCTATTGCTCGCGGTGTTGTGGGGTATGCGGCGCGTAGAACTGCTGCAATTGCGGTGGTCTTACATAAACGAAGAATGGGGCTATGTCCGGGTGCCGGGGCTCGCGTCGGAATGGGGGCAAGGCACCAAAAACCACAAGGACAACGTGAAGCCGTTGACGCGCTGGGTACGTGAGTTGCTGGACCGTCGCCGCCGGGACAATGAACTGTATGCGCCCGGTTCAGGCTGGCTTTTTCCATCGCTACGGACAAACAAGGCGGGCAAGCAGTGGCACATTGCGGAACCCAAAGGGGTTATCGCTAAGGTACGGGAAGCGTCAAAGGTGGATTTCGCGCCGCAAGACCTCCGCAGAACATTTGGTTCGCTCTTTGTGGAACTCGAAGCCGGCTCGGACACCGTGCGCGTAGCACTCAGTCACTCAGCTGATGACACGGCCAGCGCGCACTACATTATTTCGCGCCTGGAACCGTACCGCGCTATCTGCCAAAAGTACGAAGACAAAGTGCTGCTGGAAGCCGGGGTGTTAACCCTGCCCGCCAAAGATGTGACGCTTACGCCTGATGACTACATGGACTTCCTCGCCTGGCAAGCGTCTAAGCAGCGGCAGCAGGTCTGACGCGCGGCTTGGGCTTCTTCGGCGGCTTGGGTGCCTGGGTGCCTAGCACCTTGGCTACTGCTACGTCGTGGTGGTGGCGCAGCATTTCCATTTCGTATGCCGTCCGGCCACGGCTGTACCGTGTGGCGTAGGCGTAGCCGTTGGCCAGGCGCTCTATCTCGTGCCATTGCTGGATGGTGCGCGGCATTTTGCCAAATAGCTGCTGTTGCTGACTTCTGGCGGCCGGGGTGCAACCAAATGCGGCAAAGAGTAGTGCTGTCTTGATGGTGGTGGCGCCGTCCGGTGCGCTCAGGTGTGGCGCCAGCTGCGCGGCCAGTGCTTTGTGCGCCTCGGCGCTATTGCCGTCGCCGTCGTAATACTGCAAGGGAACCCCGGTATCCAACGTAGCGGCCAGTGTTTGCCAGTCGGCAAACGCATACAACTCCGCTATCAACTGCTTGGCGTCGGGTACAGTGACCGGCTCGCCGTTGGGGTGGGTGATGCCGTAAAACTCAAATGCACGCCGTAGCGATGTGGCGTTGTCGTGGGCGTCTGAAATGTCGCTAAAGGGCAGGGTCGCGGTAATGAGCATGATGGGCTGCAATTGAGTACAGAGGCATGTTACCGCAACCTCGCCGTCGTCCAAATAGCCCTGCGTTTCCGGCGATTACCCTCGGCTCGCCAATGGGGTTGATGCTGGTTTTGCGCGCCAGCGCATCGCCCTCTGCACACGCCCACCATGGCGATGGGGTTACCACTTCCCGGCCGGCGCTCTGCCTGCGGGGCAAAAAGGAAAGGGCGCCTTACGCGCCCTTTCCTGAGTGACTGAGTAGGCCAGTATCTACTCACTTACTCATTGCTACGATGGCTGCCAAGCGGCTGTAACGCTGCTCGGCGTCGTACAGTGGGGTGATGCCGCGTTTCTCCAGCGCCTTGGCGTGGTTCTTGTAGTGCAGCTCGTCCAGCGTCCACCCTTGCTTCACGAGCGCGTCGGCCCAATCAGGCAGGCTGTGGCCATGGCGCTTGGTGCTCAGTGCGTACAGCGGGCTGCTGGCATCGAACGGGTTCAGGTACGGCTTGCGAAGCAGCGGGCTGCGGTTCTTGGTCGGGGTGCGCTTGCCCTGAATCATTTCGTGCAGAGACAGGCCGGCTTCCTTGGCGGCAACTTCAGCAGCTGCGATGGCGTCGTTAATGCGTTGGGCCTTCACTTCGGCTTTGTCGCGGGCTGCGTCCAGAAGGAATTGCAGCGTGTCTATTTCGGGCAGCGTGCATGCACTGGCGTTTTCAGCAAACCAGCGCTGGATTGTTTTGTAGGTGAGTTTCATGGTGGTTGCTTTCGTGCTTATGTTGGTTGATGGTGCTTAGTATAGCTATGCCGTGTAAAGCTTGTAATGCTTGTAGTACAAAGGACATAGCTGGTTATGGGAGCCAGCGCTCAAAGCGCTCAGCGTCCAGGCCGGCCGGGATGTACCACTTCTTCGCCAGGCCGCTCCAGCGTGCGCCAAGCGCCTTGGCGTGCTCTTTGTCTTCGTACGGGACGTTAAGCCAGCGGGTGCCTACCTCGTCGTCGTGTGGCTTGTAGTTGCGGGCCTTGTCGCTGGCCATAAAGCGTTCGTAAGCCCCTTGCACGGCAACCAGCACCATGAAGCCCCCAACGATGTACAGGGCGCTGCTGGTCAGGACAGCTGCGCGCAACTCAGCGGCAGTGGCTGCCGGCCAGGCGTAGTACGCCGTGCCGGCAGCCACGATGGCCAAGGCGCCCGTAAGCGCGGTGCGGGTGAAGCATGTCGCCAGCAGGCCGCCCCACACCGCCACGGCAATGGTGTAGTACAGCACGCCGTAGGATGCGGAAATGAAGGTGCTGGTGACGATGCAGGCGGACCAGAAGATGAAAGAGAGTAGGGCGGTCATGGCGGGTATAGAGTGAGTAACGGAGTAACTACCGCTTATGCGCGGCACTCAGCCTGGGCAGCCTTGCGGACGATGTTGCGCTTCTTCTTGAAGTCGCTGGATACGTAGGCCGGGGCAATCTCTTCCAGCGCGGCACGCAGGCTCTTGATGCGGCGTTGCAGTTGGTGAATAGACAGGCCCATGTCCTTGGCCAGGTCTTCTTGCTCAACCAGGGTCAAGCCGTGCCAGTCGCAGCCCTCGGTTGCCAAGAACAGGTCCAGGTTGCCACCGCTCAGTTGCCCAGCAACGCCTTCAATGAATCGTGCTGCCGACAGGAGGTCTTCCGGGGTGTCGGTGGTGTAATCCAGCGTCTCAATGCGGGTCTCGTTGCAGTCGTCAGCGTCCGCGGTATGCGCAACGGTAAACTCATGCTGGGTAATGTCGTCGCCGTAGTAGTTCGAGACAGCGGCCTTGACGCCGAAGTTGAGCGCGAAGGACAGCAAGTTCATGCTGCGGCCCGGCTTGAAGTTGGCGATGCAGAACAGCATGACGTCTTGCAGCAGGTCATCCAGGGCGTGCTGGGGGATGCCATATTTCTTGTACAGGCGGGTTTCGATGACGCCGCGCTTCTGCATGAACAGCGTCTCGATGTCTTCGATGCCGTGATTCTTAGGGGCGATGTAGCCCTTGATGTTGGTGGTGATGGCGGTGGCAGTTTGGTATTGCATTTGGGTATTACTCCGGCTTGGGTTGGTGCTACAAAAAGGGCGGTTTGCTCAACTGCTTGATGGCCTGGCTCGTCCAGTCCGCTATTGCCTTTTTTGTCTCGGTCAACCGGTCACGTTTGCTACCCGGTTTATTAGTATAGCTACCCTCGGTAAAAACGACGGGCATACGGTATGTGTCAAGCTTTGTATAACGAAGGTAATAGAGAGTTACATAAGCTATGCGCTAAAACCGGCATAGCCGCTCCGCCTGTCCGGGGTCGATTTGGCAGCGCGTAGGGCGTCGCGGCTATCGGGTAATGGGTAGCTTCCGGGCGCGGGGCAGTAACGCGTCCTGGGGCGTTTCTGTGCGTCTGCTGGTGCCTCTGTGGGGCTCGGGTCGGGTGACGTCATGCCGGGCTACTGGACCAGCGCAAAGGTGGCCTGCCGGATGCGGTGTAGGTGTCCTTGGCTCATAGATAGCAGTGGCGCTCAACCTGGGCTTTCAAGCCCGTGCCGGACCAGCGGGAACGGCGACGAGCGGGCAGGTCGTCCGTGGTCGCGCAACTCATTCTTTGGCGATGGCGGCCACCCGGCCGCACGGGGGAAGCCACCCACACACCCGGCACCCGCTTCATTGGTGATGGGGTTTCTGCCCACGCTCAAATGGCACTCGGCTTATGCTTGGGATGGCGGCCAGGTTACACCCCGCGCTTCTGGCCATTGGTGTGCGGCGGTGGCAGTTTCGCCGCAGCGATAGGCGCCGTTCGCGCGGCACCCTCGGGCACTCTTCCGCAACCCCTGCCCGGTTCGTTGACGTGCGGCTTGTGGCAGTTAGCCGCAACGCGTACCAGCTATTCGGGCAGTGGTTCTTGGGTGTAGCAGGACGTGCGGCAAGGGCTTGGGATGGTGCGGAATAGCCCACAAGGTGGGGTGGCTTTTGTGGGCGAAATGAAGCAAGCCAGCGCCCTTAAAACAGGCCTGCCGGGCCGGTGCCCTAAACGCGGATTAGCCCCCTTGTAACCCGCACCAGGCTACCTACGATGTCCAGGTGTCGCGTCGGCGGGTGCCTGGGCCACCTACCCCGTAACCCTGCATTTGAACGCGGCGTAATGTCATTCAGTGAGCGGCCCCTATGACTCTCTTAGGTCCAGCAAGGGGGGGTAACCTACTCGTGAACGCCAGTACCCCTATGACCACTTGCTCCGCAGCAAGCCCCCCCGACCTACGAAGCCGCCAGCACAATGGCATAGCCGTAGCCACCCCTGAATCCGGGGCGATTTGGGGGTAACGCGCCTCCGCGCCAGAAGCTGGCTTGGAAGCCAGATTAGAAGCTGAACTGGAAGCTGGCCTGTCGCAAGCGTAGGGGCGCTCCGCCTTCGCTCCCGGATGCTACGTACTCCGCCTTCGCACCTGTCCACCAGCGTACCGCCTACGCTCTCTAAGCGCCTTCCGGCTAATCCGGGTAGGTGCCCTGGGCGTCGCTCGCTGCGTGTTCTGTGGAAGCTGCTATGCGTCGGTTACGGGTGCCAGGGAAGCATAGGCTGGCGCACCTCGGCAGGTGCTCAGGTGGTGACGGCTTGCCCGGCTGTGTGGCGAAGGATGGCCCGGCGGATTGCCGGGTAACCTCGCGCTCGAAGTGCGATGGGTGGATGTCGCGCTTGCCGCGTCCAGCACCTTGCCCACCGTGCCGGCGTGCAAGCTACTGGCCCGCTGGCGCTGCTCGTTGGTGAAGCGATGGGTAGCTCCGGTCCGGGGTGCTGAGTGGTCTCCACGCTCGAAGGGGCCTTGCGGCTATTCCACCTCCCTGCGCTGTCGCTCGTCAATGACGGCCCTACGGCCTGCGGCCTGCGGGCCTAGGGTGGCAGGGGCGTAGGGATGATAGGGCAAGCCGGCTCTGTACCCCGGGGCTCGCGGGTGGTGTGCTGCGGCGGGTATTCGCTACACGGTGGATTGTGAGTGGTGGTTTGCTTTGGGGTATCGGTGGGTGGGGTTCGTAGGTCGGCACTTCGTGATTATCACGCGTTGCGGCGATACACAGTGGAACTCGCTGCGGAAGCATAACGGTGGCAAACGGAAGTGGGCGGCTGACCGCATAAGAACCCTGACGAGTGGGGCATGAGTATAGGTGGTCGGGTTGGGTTGGGTAGAACGAGGGTGGGGCGGCGGTTGGACGCACTTCGTGATTACGGCTGGCCGTGGGCACGGGCCGGAAAGGGCAAGCCGGATGGGTAGTTACCTGGCGTTCGCGTAAGGCCAGGAAGCAGGACCGCACGCGGTGGCCTACGGGTCGTTCGGTTGCCAGTCTCTCTTATTTGGCGAGCGGTCTCTGCTCTGGCCATGTAGCCGGGACGGCGGCCGTAGCGTGTGCGTGCGGCACGACTCCTATGGTGATGGGTTTTAGTGGCGCAGGCTCCTGGCGCGATTTCATTTATAGAAAGGCGCCGGGGCGGTACGCATAAATAAAAGATGGGGTAGCACTTGATGGTCGGTAGCGCTCATGGGTCGGCTCGCCAAAGAGTTGCTGGACCGCGCCCGTCCCGTTGGTTGGGCGCTAGCTCACGCTACTTGAAAACCGTCTGCGGATGCGTAGTAGGTGGGCTTGCCCTTTGAAGGGGTGGGGCAAGCCTTAGGTATGGCGTGCTGTCCCCTGGTCCGTTGGTCGGTTGGTATGTAGGTGGGGCGTAGCAATGGATGCCGCAGCAGTCTTAGACGACGCCTGACGATAGATGGGGTTGCGCCAACGCGGACAGGAGGAACGTTACATGTTCGGGCGCCGGGCGGCGGCACTTCGTGATTGCAGCTGCCAGCGGTGTGCAAAGGCTAAGCCGTGCGGGCTGTGGCGGGGTTGCTATGGATGAAGGGGGGGTATGGATAGGTATGGATACTCTGGGCGGATTTTGCAAACGCCCGGAAACCCTTGTGCCACAAGGGTTTGCAATTTCGAGAAACTCGGACTTGTTACGGTAAAACTCAGGTTTGTCATGAAGTTATCACGATTGTCACGATAAAAACTCAGGTTTGTCATGAAAACTCGGATTTGTCACGAAAACTCATAATTGTCAAAACCGAACTCAGGTCTGTCTGGATTTTGCATGGGTGGCGCTATACGGAGTACCAACCACTCATTTTGAAAGACTGCCATGCGTATCAAGACCACCGTAGCCCGCCGTAAAGTTGCCGCTCAATTCATCATGAGCAGCCCTGAACTCGCTCTGTTGCCGGGCCTGTTCCGTAATATTTCAGTAAGCGACCTGGACCCGCAAAAGTATCAGATTGCGCTCCGCGTCGAGCACCGCCACGGCGACAAGCTTGTCCGCGTGACTGGCGGTTACCTGCTGTGTGGCTTCGACCTTGCCATTTTGCAGGCTCTTGAGCTTGTCGCTGTGGGCAATGCAGGCCATGTAGATAGCGATGCTACGGATGACGTGGCCACTGAGCTGCGCTCGAAGCTGGCTGCCTCCGAACCCACCGTCGACTTGTCGTACGCAACATGCTCAGTATCCCACCTGCTTCAACTGGTCGGAATGCCCGTCAATAACACCTACGTTACGCAGGTTGGTGCCAGCTTGGACCGTCTGTTCGGCGTTACGTTGTCCGTTGCCGCTGACGCCAGTAAGCCGCATATTAACGAGTCGTTTCACCTGCTGTCGTATACGAACACTGGTGAAGGCCGCACAAATGCACTGCACGTGGCGCTCAACCCGCTGCTGACCGCCGCATTGACGGGCTCGGCTAATCAAGATACCCGGATGTCGGCTGCCGAACTCAAGGCATTGGGCACGGACCACGCCGCCCGTATCTTGCATCAGCGCCTGTGCGCAATCATCAATGACAAGGGCACTCGTAAATTTCACGCCTCGACACTGTATGGCTACCTGTACCCTGCTGACAGGGCAGCGCATGACCTGGCTATTCTGCGCCAGCGCACTGAACTGGGCGACTATCAGGCGGAGCGCCGCCAGCAGGCTGCCTTGGGTGATGCGGTTGAAGTGCTGGGTACTCTGGGCTGGGCTATCGACATCGAAAAAGGCGCTGCTGAAGACTTGGTGGTGATTACCCGTCCGGCTGCGTGCTGGACTTACGAAGCCCTGGCGGCCAAGAAAGCTGAGCTGAAGGCCGCTCGGGCGGCGGCACTGGCGGCCTAAGCGCCTATAACTCCTTGGCGGTGGTTATACGGAAACGTATGCGCCGCCTTTTTCTCGCCCTTATGTTCTGTTTTACCTCGCTTGTCCACGCGGCTGATGAAGCCCCGCCGGCAAGCCTTTATGCGCGGGTGACCGGCTATTTAGTAGCCGTCTGGCAGCTACCTACTAAATACGCCACTGATGTGGCTACCGCCGCGTTTGCTGCGGCCGAGAAGCATGATGTGGACCCGGCCCTGGTTCTGGCGGTGGCGGCCAAGGAGAGTGCTTTTCGGCACGATGTTGGCAACCCCGGCGGCGGCAGTAATCCGCGCAAACCATTCGGCGTCATGCAAGTGGCGGGCAAATGGCATGCGGATAAGTTCCCGGATGGCCAGGTGCGCATCACCACTTTGGCGGAGAACTTTGACGTCGGCGCCGCAGTGCTGGCGAGCTACCTCGACGCCACCGACGGTGACGTTCACCGTGCCCTGAAGAAGTACAACGGGACCACCAAAAACACCTACTCGACGGCGGTGCTGCGCTACGCCAAGACGATAGGTGCGGTACTAGCGGGGCGTTCCGGCCGAACCCAAAAAACTGATGCGTAGCGCGCCTATGGATAGGGCTGAGTGGTTATACGTAAGCAACAACCACTCTTTATTTATCATGCGCCCTGCCAAACTCATCCTCGCTACTGCAATTGCCCTTGCCGGTTTCGCTGGCTCCGCTCAAGCTACCGGCCCGACGCTTATTCGCGTTGATATCGCTGGTCAGTCGCAGACGTTTGAACTGAAGTCGTCTGAGCCGGGTGTGTCGCGCTACGAAGTCATTGCGCAGAAGTGGACGCAAGACGGCGTCACCCCGACCCGCGAAATCCTGGCGTATCCCCCGCATTTCACGGTGCAGCCGGGCGAAAGCCAAGCCATCAAAGTGCTGGCTCGGGTGCCGCATGCTAAGACGGAAGGCACTTATCGTCTGTTTGTCCGCGCCGTCGAAGGTGGCAGCCTGTCATTCTCGGTCCCGGTCTTTATTCTCTCGACGGACAAAGCTGCCGCGCCGGTCATTACCGTCCATCGCGACGGCGGTTCGCTGGTCGTCACAAACAGTGGCGACAAGACTGAGCTGATTGCGGCTACACGGTCCGCAGCGGGCGACAAAAACGCAATGCTCTATGTCCTGCCACACTCTACCGGCAAGCTCGACGCTGCTGCGGACGTGACCTCTGTCGTGTCGCGCGACCGCCGCGAATACAAAGTGCAGTGAGCGTCAGGTGAATGCGCACGTCTCTGAAACCCTTGATTGCTGCACTGGCGCTTGCGCTGGCGGGCAGCGCCTGGGCTGACGACATGTTGCTGAGCGTCAGCGTTACCGGCATGCGTACCCCGGCTAAAGACATGCTTGTGCATGCCGAAGGCGGTCGCTATTTCGCGACCGATGCTGACCTGGGCGCTCTGGGCCTGACCCCGAGCGATTTCATGCCGGCCATCATCGACGGTGTCGAATGGCGCGACCTGCACTCAATTGGCGAGCTGGTTGTGAATCCCGCAGCACTGACCGCCGCGCTGAAGCTACCCGTCGAAAAGCTGCCGCTGACGGTCACTACAGTTGGCTTTGCATCGAGCAAGGTCAAAGCAAAGTCAGAAGCTGGTGCCTTTGTGAACTACACCATTGGGCAGACCCGGGTCGGTGACTATGCTCCGACTAATCATGTCCTTTTGGATGGCAACGTATCGACCGAAAGCGGCTGGCTGGTCAACAGCGTAGTCGGCTACGGCACGCATCGCCCGGTGAATGTCAGCGCGCTGTCTGCTAGCCTGCGCCAGCCGGATGAGCGCACGACGCTTCGCCTCGGCTCAAGCTACACATCCGCAGGCTCCTGGGGTGCGGCAGGCCGATTCGTCGGCGTGCAGTACAGGACTGACCGCTCGCTCAATCCGGGGCACCTGACCAGCCCGTCTGCGCGCTTCGACGGTTTGGCTACCGCAGTCGGCTCGGCGCAGTTGTACGTTGACGGCCGCTCCGCTGGTTCGACTGAGCTCAATGCAGGCCCGTTCCAATTGGACAACCTTCGCTTGCCGTACACCGGCGGCGGCACTGTGTCTGCCGTCGTGACTGATGCGTCCGGCGCACAGCAGGTGATTACAACCAAGCTCATCGGCGCCCCGTACAACCTCCGCGCAGGCTTGGCCGAGTACGCCGTCGAAGCCGGTATGCTGCAACGCGGCACCAGCCTCCTACAGCCCGTGCAAGCTGCTCCTGTGGCGAGCCTGACCTATGCCCGCGGTGTCACCGACTACATTACGCTCGAAGGCCACGCTGAAGGCACGGCTACGCATCGCCGCCTCGGCGCAACGGGCACCTACGCAACCGCCTTTGGCACGCTGACCGCCGCTATCGCCGCAGGCGACCAGGGGCAGGGCGTCCTGACAAAGGCGGGCTACGCTTACTCGTCGCGCGCTGTATCGCTTGCTGTGCAAGCAGTGCAGCCGGGCAAACACGTCGACTTTGACGACCGCCAGTTGCAACGCCAGGTGAGCGCCACTGCGTCTTATCGTGTCACTGACCAGGTAAGCCTCGTGGCCGCGCACGCCACGTACGGTGCGAGCAAGCGCACCTCGCTCGGCGTCAATGCCTCTCTTACTAATCAGCTGTCAGTCTCAGTGGCTGCCGAGCGCAGCATGACCGGCGACAAGCCAGCCAGCGGCGTGTTTGCTATGGCGACGTACAGCTTCGACCGGGTGTCTACACGGGTCACCGCTAATCGCACGAGCAATGGCAGCGGTTATATCACTGAAGCGTTGCAGCTGGCCCGCCGCGACTACACCGGCGTCCAGGCACAAGCGCAGCACACCTCCTATGAGTCCGGCATGGTCTACGACCGCGTCGATGTAGGGTATGCAGGTCTGGCCGGCGAAGTGTCCGCGTCTGTTGGCCGCACGACCGGCGGTACTCGCTCCGTGAGCACCAGCTCGGTGCAAGCCTCTGGCGCTGTAGTCCTAGCTAATGGCGCCGCGCACCTCGCCCGCACTATCTACGACAGCTACGCAATCGTCGAGCTGCCGGTCAACGAGTCGGGTGTGCCGGTCATGCACAACCATCGCGTGGTCGCTGAGACCAATAGCGACGGCATCGCCATTGCCCCGGCCGCCGGGTACGTGAACAACACCTATACGGTTGCATCGGACGCCCTGCCGGCCACCATCCTGGCCACCAGCTCGGGTCGGGGCGCCCCGTTCCGCGGCGCCCCGACCCGAGTCGTCCTGCCGGTCAAGCGTCCCGGCGTCATTGTCGACATCGCTGGCGCTACGGCTCCCGTGCTCGTCATGGCTGGTCAGCAAGGCTGGCGCATGGCCGACGGTGGCTACTACATCGAAGACCTTCAGCCCGGCCGGCATTCCGGTCGAGCTGGCTCATGCGCTGTCGAGCTGACAGTCCCCGACCGAATTGAAATCGGGACCGAACTCAAAGCAGCGTGCCTTTAACCCAACCCAACCCCAACCTTTTTTTACCACCAACAGGAGATTTCCTATGAAGCACCTTTTTACCAAAACCCTCTTTGCCGCAGCACTTGCCTGTGGTGTTGCCGGCGCCGCAAACGCTGACCAGATGACAGCCCCGCTGCCAATCGGCGGCACGGTCGGCGCCAGTTGCACTGCGTCTGCGGATGCGCTCAACCTCGGCACACTGCGCTCGCAAGACCTGCTGGTCGGCGGCGGCCAGCAGCTCGGTCTGACGCTGCACGTGAACTGCTCTGCGGGCACGGTGTACACCATTGGCGTGCCTGTGCACACCATCATCAAAACGGTAGGCCCGCAGACGTACGAGCTAGGCCTAGGTTCGGCAATCGATTCGGCTGACGGCACCTTTGTCGGTGACGGCTTGACTCGCACCGGCACTGGTGTCGATGAGCCGATTACGCTCACCAACATTTTTCTGCGCGCGCAACTGCGTGTACCAACGAACGGCGTGCAGAACCTGCTGTTTAGCAACGCATTCACCATTGTGTACTAACCCCAACTCAAGGATACCCACTATGAAATATCTGCAATCTCTCGTCGCCGCTGCTGCTCTTTGCGTTGCATGCGGTTCGGCCAGTGCCGTGACGCTGTCTGTCGACGTACCAATCTCACTCGAAGTCGTTCCGTCGTGCGAATGGGTGAGCATCCCCGGTGTCTCGCTGACACCGGTTGATGTCACCCAGCCCTCGCGCACCCATGTGGATGTCATGGCCTGGTGTGACGACGGCGTGGCCTGGACGATTAAATCGGACGCTGACACTGTCGCCACGACGCTCGATGGCGGCGGCGTCGAAGATGTAACCATCTCGCTCTGGTCCGATGCCGGCTACTCACTGCCGCTGGCGACCGGCCCGGGCATCAGCGGCACGACGCCGATTGGCGACTACACCGGCGGACGCGCAGATGCTCGCATCTACATCCAGGCCGCAGGCCAGGCTGCCGGCGGCGGTTTTGCGCACTCAGGTCAGCTGCAATCGCGCACCGCCAATCTCATCATTTCGTACTGATAGTGATGTGTGCCGAAAACGGGCCGTCCGCGAGGGCGGCCTTTTTCGTTAAGGAGACCTAGCTCGAATGGCGGGCGGTTTACGACGGGTGACCTATACGGTATCAGCGCACATTCGCCGATGTTGCCTACAAGCGAAAGCTTGGGAAAGGGTCCACCAGGGCCCTTTCTTCTTTCTATAGCCAGCCCGAAAACATAATGTGTCTATACTCAACACGGCGCCTTATGTGGGGGTATGGCCGTAGGCGTAAACCGGGCTATGTACAAGCGGCCGGTTGGGAAAGGGTTACCAGCGATGGCAGCCCTTTTTTCTTATGTGCCTCCGGTGGCATAGGTTGGCTCGCCAATGGGGTTGATGCTGCTCTCGCGCGCCAGCGCAGTAGCCGATTTCACGCAACCACCCTGGCGATGGGGTCTAGCGCCTATGGAACAGACCGAGTGGTTATACGCAAGTGCCTATAACCCACCTGGAGTATTCATGACCCAAGCCCAAACCGTCGTCTGCTATGAAGGCCTGCACTTCCCGTCGATTGACACCCTGCGCGGCGCCCTGCTGCCGGATGAGCCGAGCGACAACCCTTCGAAGCAGTATTTCGACCATATAACTGCCATTACGCTGCACGCGATGCTCGCCAAGCTGCATTCCGAAGGTCGCCTGTCTCCGAAAGCTATTTGCGCTGCCGTCTTTGACCGCGGCTCGGCCGCCTTGGCTGAGTGGCTGACCGGCACACCGGCGCACGACGTGCTGACTGGCGCAGACGGCGCTGGCGCACTAACTACGCTTCGCCAACGCATGTGCCCCTACTGCCTTTACGTGCTGACTAAAGCGGATGGTAACGGCTGGCCGGATGCTGAAACCGAAGGTCCGAAAATAACCGTGACGGTGACCGCCACCTTTTAAGCGAATCCCCCACCGCCCTCCCGGGCGGTTTTTCATGGTGTGTGGCGCCTATGAGTGGGCCTAAGTGGTTATACGGAAGTATCTATCAACCACAAGGGGTAACACCTATGATTCACACCGCTTCTATCAACTCCGCCGATGTCCGCGAACTGCACTCGCACGAAGGCTATATCAGTATCCCGCGGCCCGCTGCTGAGCCGCAAACGTCTGCCTGGGCCCGCCAGTGCGGTGGCCACGCGCCGGTCGGCATCGCTTCCACGGAACAGTTGGACCGCCTGATGGCCGAATACCAAGGCAAACTCGTTTTGCAAGTTGCTGATGGTTTGCAAATTGCCGATGTCGACGCCGCTACGCAAGCTGAGTACGCCGCCGTCGTAGGGTGGTCTGTTTTCACTGAAGTTTCTGACGTGAAGGCCTAACGCCATGCTTATTGCGCTCAACCTGCAAAAATACCTCGGTGTCGAAGAACTTGGCCTTGAGCAGGAAGTCCCGGCCTTGCCGTTTCAAGTGCTGGCCCGCTCGCCCGAGCTGCAAGCCCGGCTCATCGAGCGTCTGAAGGATGCCTGGGCGGAAGCCGAAGACATTGCCGAAAATATCCCGGACGCGCGTGAGCTGCTGCCTGAGCTGGCTTTTCTGTCGGATGCCGCCCTGTATGAACTCATCGACGACTGGTCTTCTGACTACATGTGCATGTCGTGGGATTATGGCCTGAATAACCGGGGCACCACCTTTGGCTACTACATTTTCATGTACCTGGAGCACGGCAAAACCTACGACTTGAAGAAGAGCCCCTTGTGGGGCCTGGACCGGTCAGCCATGGCCGCCGCGGGCAAGAAGCTGGTCCACAAGTACGCCGCCGAACTGAAGTAACCCCACACCGCCCTCCGGGGCGGTTTTCATGGTGTGTGGTCCAGCAGCAACCCCTATGGCGAAGTTGACCCGTGACCGCTAAATAACTGCACCCCCACCGCCTATGGTCAGCCGGATGTGGTTATACGTAAGGGCATTGGGAGTTCTTTGAAGGACAAATTAGCTATGACAAGCAAACGGGCCGCTGGCGAAAGTCAGCGGCCTTTTTGTGTCCGGTAGTTACTCATTTACTCAATTACAGGACATGCCGCGTGCGGCGCCTATGGGGTGGCGGTAGTGGTTATACCGGCTCATCTGCCCTAACTACATTCAAGGATTAACGGATGCCACACCAAAAAACCCTTTCCAAATTTGACTCATTGCTCGCAGTTACCAAAGCCGCCGGCTACCTGGTGATTGTGCTCAATGTCGCCGTGCTTGCCGGTATCGCAGTGGGCTCTGCCACCGCGCCGCTCATTGCTGCCGCGGTCCAGGAGGCCGCCTGATGCGCCCGCTTGTTTACGCCCTGATTGCCGCCATGCTCCTGGCGGCCTCTGCTCGCGCGGCTATGGCTGGTGAGAAAGAGAAAGCCCCACCGTACGCCGCTGCCGCTGTTTCGTGTGCTGCGGCTGATAGTACGCCCGCCAGTGTTGTGCTGCTTGATTTGCGCGCTGATAACGTCCAGTGCGCGATTGAAGCTGCAAACGCCGAAGACCGCGTGTACCTCGTTGCTCGCTCGCGCGCCGTAGCTGCCGCTGCGGCAACGCTGGCGCCGGGCAAGGTGCTTATCGTTGGTCCTGCTTCGGATGCGCAGGATGTCGCTGAGCTGGCGGTTATCTCTATCACCGCCGCAGCTCGTGAAGCCAGCGTGTGGGAAAGCCGCGATATTGCCCCGTCGGATATTCACCCGTCCGATGCGTTGTCGCTGGTTGCGCAGCGTTACGGCTGGCGACTGCTGGGCAAGGCCCCTACGCGGGACGGTGGTGGTGTTATCAATGGGTAGGATGGAAATGCTAACTATCACCTCGCAGCTGCCTGTGCCACTTCGTGATTTCGAACGCGTAGCGGCACCTTCTCTTGACCGCTACCCGTTGGGGCTTGTTGTCGCGTCCGAAGACGATGTGGCACTCATCCGCACGGTTGACGATGTGGTGCGCCCGCACGTTTCGCCGCGCCTGCTCTATGCCGGTGATGTCGCTTGCTACCTTGACCATGCCGATGGCTACGTGACGGGCAACCTCGCGCCCGCGGTGCTCGATGCTCAAATTCTCGCGGACATTGAACACGCCGGTAAGTGCTCCGGTATCGGCTCTTTTGGCGCGGACTATCTCGCTGGGGCTCGTGTGCGCCTGCCGTATCTCGTGCACCATGGCGTTGCCGAAGCGCGCCGTAGCGGCTTCTACAATCTGCACAAGCGGTGGGCTGAGCGCTACAAATCGCTGATGACGTGCAATGCGCCGGAGCCGGAGACGCCGGTGATTTGCGGCACTCTCGTCGAATTGGCGGTCTACGGGAAGTGCGGCCGGCGCGGCATTCTGCTCTTTACAACAGTGGGGCCGCGGTTTGTGCCTACGCTGGCGTCCCGCTTTACACTGGGCCAGCGTTACGTTGCAGTTAATCCAGAGGGGAAGGGGTGGCAGTGGCATAAGGCCTTGATTGCGCCGCTCCGTCCGCTGATTTCAGCGCAACCCGTCGCCATGCTTTAACAACAACGCCAGGGGTTAGCTGGCGTTTCTTTGTTAGGCGTTGATGGCCGCAACGTAGCTTTTCAGCAGGTCCGGGGTATTCAGCGAACCGATGGCTTGAAGCGTCTTTTGCTCAGCGGCATTCAGCGTCTGGACTGCGTTGTCGCGCCAGGTAAGCTTCATGCGGCGGGCCATGAAGTCCAAATTCAGGGCTTCCAGCTTGGCTGCGTCGGCTTGCAGCAGTGCGTGCCATGCGGCGTCGGCGGCTTGGGTCTCAGCGTCCAGCTTAGCGTCAAACCAGGCCTTGTTGAGAATGCGCTCAATATCAGCAACAACCTGCGTTTCAGTGATGCGGTATTCCGTATCGTAGGGCAGGGCAAGGAAAGCCTGCTGGTTGCTCCAGCGGACGTGTACGCCGCGGCGGTCGTTGTAGCGCGCCTCGATGTCGGCAACGGTGCCGGACAGGTCGAAAGCGTCCGCCGGGACGTGAAAATACGCGGTCCAGGGCTCAACGCGGCCATTACCGAAGCCGAAGTTGTCGTAATGCAGGGCGTAGTATTTGGTATCGCCAGTGCGCTGCGATTGCTTCAGCTTCTCAATGCGAATCCAGAAGTGCATGCCGACTTTCATGTACTTGCTCGAGCTACCCGTGACTTCCACGTGAACGCGGGCCGGCACGTCTTTGTGAACGCGCTCAATGCGGTAGTCGGCAATGCTGGGTTCGTAGCCGGCGTCGGTAGGCAATTCGCCTTTGCGCTCAGTTTCGTCGTCTGCTGCGTAGCCTTGCGTGAAGATGACGCAAGGGACGTTGATACGCTTTTTCAGGCGCTCGACAACGTGACGTTCGCGGGCGGCACCTTCTTTTGCGGCGCCAACGTTAGCTGCTTTCTTTTCGCGTGCAGCGGCTTGTGCTTCAGGGGTAGCGGTCCAGTTGAGTGCTGGCATGCGTGTTTCATGCCGGCTATCGCCATTGCCCGGATGGGCGGGTTAGTCACTCAGTTGTCTCGCTATTTCCTCCGGCGTCGCCGGCAAGTCCTTTTGTGTGGTTGACACTTACGTATAACCACTTGCCCGGACTTATGGGCGCTTAAAAACATAAATATCTTATGTTTTATTATTGACATAAGGAGCGCGCTCGTGTAGAATGCTTTTCATCGAATTTGCAGTGCCTGTTGTTTCCTCCTCCGTAGTACCTTGCAGTGTGTGTGTCCTGGCCATGCCTCCCCGCCTAAAAACGGGGTGGCATTTTTTTTGGGTCAGCGCCTATGGTCGGCTTCGAGTGGTTATACGCATGTACCTAAACCCTTGGAGTACCAGTAATGACTATGGATGTAACCCCGCCTGTTGATGAACTCGTTGCCCCCCCGGCTCCGGCCGCTATATACGCTCCGGCTGCCGCTACGGCTGAGCCGGATGCTTTTGCCAAGCTTAATGCCGCACTGGCCGGTTCCCGCGCTCGTGTTGCCGTGCTGGCGTCGGATGTTGCCCCGTTCCACAGTGGCAAGAACCTGGTCGCCGCTAAGCTTTCGGGTGCCGTTGCTGCTGGCACCGCCAGTGGGGCTGGTGCTGTTGTTTATGATGTGAATGTGGGCACCACCCTGGTCAAGGATGCCGTTCTGGACCAGCGTTTCGGAGAGCTGAGCGGCCAGCTGCGAACGCCAGTTGGTCGGGGTCTCGTGGGCGTGGAAGTGTCTCGCCGTGTGGGTATGGCAGTGGGTGACATGCCCAAGGCTGGTCCCTCTGTTTCTGTTTCTTCAACTGTGGCGGGCCCGGTCGTTACCCTGGTGCCGGCTCCGGTGCCGATGGGCCGCACGGGCCCCGATGGCCAAACGGTGCAGTCGCTGGCCATCACGAAATACGGCGTTATCGGCCAGCTGCCGGCACATACGGCGGGCAACCTGCCGTTCGCCGTGGAGGGCCGCGGCGGCGTAGTGAGCTACACCCTGGGCGGCGAGTCGCACTCGTATACCACCGTCTCAGCTACCGCGCTGGGTGTGGTTGCCGACTCTAACTGGGACTTGCACGTCGAGCACGGTACGGCAGGCACGGATGGAGCAGGCTTCAATCTCGCCAGCGGCAAGATTGCCACCGGTCAAACGCTGCCGCACGACTTTGGGCTGCTGGTCTCCGGCGCCTGGCAAATTGGGGGTGACAATACCCCGGCGCCGGCGCTGTTCACCCTGGGCGGCCCGGATAAAGGTGCCAGCTATGCAGCCGGCGCCAAGGCGGCTCCGTCGGGCCTGTCAGCCGGTGTGAAGCTCTTTTCACCTGCAATGACGGGCGGCGCTCGCGCCTACGCCGGTATCTCTGGTGGCGTGGGCATGCAGTCCGGCCGAACTGATGTTAAGGCGTCGGCGGTCGAGGTTGGTGTGCGGGGCTCGGCTCAAGTCAACGCAGTTGGCGTGGTGGACTGGCACCTGGGCTTCGCACGTGCGCTGGAAAATGATGCGACCGACAAGAACCGCCTGATGTTCAGCCTGTCGGCTAACCTTTAAACGACTGCAACGAAAGGAGCATGAATACAGGGCCGGTTTTTCGGCTCTGTTCTTTTTCAGCTATGCCTATACTGCCTTGCACGCTAATGGTGTGGCAGTCATAACGTGTCTAGTAGTCTCTGGCAACGGGGTTGCCAGTTGAGAGGGGGAGTGGCTATGGATGCTCCCCTTTTCTTTTGGGCAGCGGTCACGGGTCGGCTCGCCAAAGGATTGGCAACTGCGCGCTGGTGACTGCCTGCCGGCCAGCTCTCAAAGTCGTCTGTGTCCAGGAGTCAATCCTATGGCGATGGCGCCGCCAGGCGCAACAAGGGTGACGCGCCTATGAAACGGGCCAGGTGGTTATACGTCCTTATCTCAACCACCAAAGAAGGCTGTATGCACCTCTCGAAAATTGCAATTGCCGTGGCAGTTGTCCTCTCTCTAACCGCCTGCGGGGATAAGAATGGCCTTTCGGCCAGCAATTCACACGATATGGGCCAGAAAGTGGCCGTGTCCTCTAACGTCTCGGACGGCCATACCGTCTCTGACAGCAAGAACGTTAGCATTTCGTCTACGGCGCCTATCAGCACCATGTTTGGCGTAGTGCACCCGTCGATTGTCAAAGAGCTGGGTATTGACCAGGTGAAGTACACGAAGGCCGTTAAATACGACGGCGCTTCGCTGCTGTACCCGATGACGGACAAGCTGAAAGAGCTGGGTCTTGATAAGCCGGAAGGCACGGTTACCGACAAGCAAAAAGCCATGGCGGATGCCATGTTGGCTAAGCTGGCGGCCACGAAAAGTGAAACCCCGGAAGGCCAGGATTTCCGTGAGTACCTGATTTCCGCTTATGGCGCGCTGTCGAAAGGTGACTACGCTGCGGCCCGAGAGCACTTTACCGATATTTACCTGGACGGCAGCGTTGTTGCCGCTGAGATGGCTTGGGTAGCCTCGCAGAAGAGTCCAGGCATTCGCGGTGATACCTCGGATAGCTTCTCGAAAGAGCGCATGTTGCCTAAGGGGCCGCTAGACAAGTTGGCGGATGGTATTGCTTCGCTTCGCAACACGATTGACCTCGAACGCCCCTGGGTGGACAAGCTGGAAAGCGCCAAGCTGCTGGACCTGAACGACGCCCGCCACGCCATCGTGGCGCATATCCGGGAAACTCCGCGGGATGTGAAGCTGGCCGCTATGCAGCGCGTAAAAGCACCGGACTACTTTGTATCTAACGGTGAAGCCGGCAGCCCGCTTGAACTCTATTTCCCGAGCACCGGGGAATATATCAAGCAAGACGAAAAGGGCCTTCAGATTACGCGCAACGGCAACGTGTACTACGGCGACGGCATTCTCTTCAACGGCAAGGCTGAGATTGCCCTGCAAAAGAGCAGCGGTGCGTCCTACGAGCACAAGGTTGATACCGGGTCGAACAGCTCCGGTGACGTTGGCGCTTCGAACAAGTACAGCGCTGAACTCAAGCCTAACTAAGAAAGGACTATTCACATGGAAAATTGGGCTAAAACTACACTGGGTTTGGTCTGTGGGTGCGTGCTGGCCTACTTCACCCTGATGTACTTCACGACGGGGACCTCTGAAACCGTAGCGAATCAAACCACGCTGGTTGAAATTCACGAACGGGACAAGGCCGACAGCCTGGCGGAGTACCACAAGCGGGCAGGGTCAAGCCAGGCCACGATTGAGAAGTACGAGAAGCGCGCCGCAGCGCATGACGCGAACGTGCAAGCGGACCTGGCCTACGCGCAGCAGAAGTCACGTGAAGCGCAACAAGCACGTGACACCGGCACCGCCTATGCAGGGGCTCAACTATCGAAAGCAACGGATGGCGCCGTCACCGCACCTACGACTGCTCCGCTGCCTGACGATGCAACCCTACTGCGGCAGCTGAACCGCTAAAAACCACACCCGGCGCCTATGAACGGCGCCGGGTGGTTATACGTAAGCACATCTTACGTTGCGTAAGCCCTAACCCTTAAATACTCATCTACTCAGTAGGAGATTGTGAAATGCCTCGTACCTCGAAGTCCACCGTCCAGCAATTGGTTGAAGCCGAAGCTCAGCTGGAAAAATGTCAGCTCAAAGTGGCTGCGCTGCGTCGTAAGCGTGGGCAGGAACTTGCCCACGAACACGCCGTGAAGTGTCGTCGTTTGGGTGAAGTTGTCCGCTCTGAATTGACCTCGGACGTCACCGAAAGTCAGCTGCGCGCGGCTCTCGCTTTGGTGAAGGCCGCCCAGGCGGCTGGGTCTGAAGTTGGCTCGTCCGTCGCCCCGGATGTTGAGCATGTCGCCCCGTCGTACAGCGCTTAACGCCGCCATGGCTATTGCTATGGCAATGGGCCTGTCGCTCGCCCCTAACCTCGCCACGGCTGCCGGCGGGGATTGGCCGGCCTACAAGGCCGCTTTCGACAAGTGCCAGGATGCTCGCAACGCTGCTGATTACAAGCGAGCGTTTGCAGATTGTGGTGTACTGGACGCCGAAAGTCTGAAGTTTGGCGCATTTAGTCGTCAACGCGGCAGCGCGTTGGCGACCATTGGCACCGTGTTTGGTGACTTGGGCCGCAAGGCTGAAGCCGCTGCAAATGAAGATGCCGCGGATAAAATACTGACCCGGTTGCTCGATGTCGAAGACCCCTTGGCCAGCGATGACACGCTTTTTCGCAGTTGGCTGGTCAATCGCACAAACCGCGGCTATGCTGCGCTTGCTATGAACGAAACCGACAAAGCCCGCACCCTCGCTCAGCAGTCCGTTGAGTACGCCAAAAAGAAATACGGTGCCTACTCGCCGAAGCTCGCAAAGCCGATGCAAGGCCTTGTCGGCGTCCTGGAAGAAGCAGGGGACCGCGCCGGCGCGCAGTCGCTGCTCGCTGATGCCATGCAACTGGCACTTGCGCCCCACGTCAAATTGGTGGACCAGCTGATTGCTGCGGACCCCGGCACGATTACCGTATCAAAGACTGAGAACGAAGGCCTGCGCGATGTCGCTGAGTTGATGCGCCAGTACGCGAATGACTACCTGCGCGGCGCCGAACAGCGGGACATGCTGGCTAACTCACTCAGCATTTACCTGCACGTGGCTCCGCTGCCGCACCCGCTCTCAGCAGAAGGGGCGTACTTCCTGGGTAAGTTCGATTTTGAGCAGCGGGACTATCAAAGCGCGCTGCCTCTGCTGCAAACCGCAGTGCACGCTTTCGAGCAGCACCCGGATGTGCTGAATCGCACGGCGCGTACCCGGTTTGAACTGGCTAAAGTGAACACCGTGTTGCGGGACTACGCTTCGGCCGCCGCACAACTTCAATTGGCGTTGCCGGCGTATGAAAAGCTGTACGCCAAGCAACCGCGCTATCTGATGCCCGTGCTTGAACTGCGGGGCCAGGTACAGCTCGGCATGCATGACGTCAAAGGGGCTGAAGCCACCGTGGCCCGGCTCTCACTGATTGAGAAAAGCGCTCGCCAAAAGCAGTAGTCCGGCTCCCGCACTCCCCTGTAAAAATATTTCACATTGGCGCCTCTCGGGGCGCCTTTGGTTTTGCGTAAGTGGTTATACCCACTTGTAGGCAAGAAACTATACACATAGGCAACACACACACTTTACAAGGGGCATATCATGGACGCAGCACAAATTCATCCGCTGGTACTCGCGGGCAAGATGGCGATGGCCGCTGAACTTGCGAAAAGCAGCGATGACTGGGACAAAGTGTTTTCTGGCTTAGCCGCGGAATACCGGGCGCAGCAAGAAAAACGCGAATTCCAGTGTGACGAAGTTGAGTGGGTGACGCACCTCGCAGTTACGAAGGACGGCAACGTCGTTTGTGACAAGGCTTCAAGCGAAGCAGTGACGCTGACCCGTACTGAACAAAGCCCCCTCGGCTCGTACAGTACGCTACTCAAAATGGTGGAAGAACTGCGGCAGCAGAATACGGACTTGCTCCGGGCCCCCGCAAACATTGGTGACAAGCTGTTCCGCGCGATGTTCTGGCGTGGTCGTTACCAGGTTCTCTACCGTCACGTTTGCAGCCTGTATTTCATGCTGCTTGGTACTAACAGCGTCCGCGTGGACTTTGGCTCGAAGCTGGAAGGCTTTATGCGCCAGGGCCGTAGGGAAGAATGCTTGGTTCGTCTCGCAGTTCTGTCTTCAATCGTACAGCGTGAAGAACAGGCATACGGTGAAATGCAATCGAGAAAGGAAAAACGCTAAGGCCAAACACTGTTTTACCCGCTCTCTCTCTCTCCCAAAGGCACCCTATCTCTCAGGGTGCCTTTTTCTTTGCCTGTAGATAAGTAAGACGGTAGCTACTCAACTACCGCGATACTCACTTACTCACCGGCAAGCTTGTGCAGCAGGTCGTTGTTGATTTGCTCGACGCTGGCCAGCTTCAGCTCACGGCGCAATGCCTCGGCCTTGATGGGGACAGCTTGTTGCTTCTCGAAGCAGTCGATTTTGACTTGCTCCCGGGCAACGACGTGGTTGACGCTGTTGAGCTTCTGGGCAACGGTCGTGATGCCTGCGGCGGCCAGGGCGGCAACCACGAAGAAGTCCTGGGCAAAGGCGATGGTGGCCAGCAGCACCACGGCGGCCAGGGCAATGCCGGCATACAGGGCAGTGTTGCGGACAACCGGCACTTTGACGCGGCGGTTGTCGTCGTTGATGCCACCGGTGCGAAGGATGTCTTTGGCGATGTTGCGGGCGGTTTGATTAGTCATTTTGTTGTCTCGTTTGTGTTCGATGTATTAAACAATGACCCTATTATACCACGATACTAGCCGAAGTCAATAGGAGGCGTCAACCCCCGCGCGGCGCCTGGCTTTGCGGTGGTTAGTGGTCTTCGGTGCACGCCGGACCAGCGGGAAGGCGGGCTGCTGCGTCACCTCTTTGGCGAAGCGGGGACGAGTAGCCCGTGAGTAGCTGAGTAACTACTTAGAAGCTGTACGACGCTGCACGACGCTTGGGTGCTGCTGCTTCACGCCCGCGGCCCACTTCGTCCAGGCTACGCCCGGTCGTTTGGGCCAGGTTGCGCTCTGCACGTGCTTCCTGCTGTGCAGCGGCATTCAGCTTGCCCGGCTTGCGCAGCTTGTCGGCGTACTCGGCTACCTTTTCCTTCGTCGCCGCGGAAATGTTGATAACTTCCGCCTTGGCGCCTTGTTCTACGGACTTTTCCAGCGTCTTGCCGTCTTGCTTCTGCTCGGCCTTGTGCGCGGCAACAGCAGCTTCAACAGCACGGTCACCACTTTCACGCAGGTTGACCACGATGGCGTCAGCTTGTGCCTTCGTTTCCGGGCTGGTCGGACGCTCCGCCGGGTTCGGGCCTTCGCCGCGCAGATGGGCTTTCCAGCTATCAACAGCGGCCTGGGGGTCGTTGGCGGCCGGGGTGCCGCGCAGCTTTTCCGTCATTTGCTCAACGTCCTTGGGCGTAACAGCGCTGGGCTGCGGACCGTCTGCAAACCAGGCTTTGTCCTTGCCTTGCTCCGCAGTCTTCGTGTCCCGCTTGTACAGCTCGGACAGGTCTTGCGTCTTGCCAGCGGCAACGGTCGCGGCTTGGGCTGAGTTGTCTTTGTGGTCCGTGACGGCCGTATTGATTTTCTCGAATTGGCGGGTGTCCACGTCGAGCCACTGGCGCTGCACAATAGCAACAGCCTCGGCACGCATGCTCAGCTTGTCGGCATTGTCCTTGGCAGCAAGTACAGCAACGTGTTGGTCGGTCGTAGCAGTACCGGCCTTCTCGGCGCTCTTCAGGTCACGTTCAGCTACGCGCAGGCTATCCTTGCTTTCATTGGCCAGTTTGCGGGCGGTGGTCAGGTCGCTGGTCAACAGCTTGCTGTAGCTCTCGCCATCCCACTTTTCCTTGCCGTGCTTCTGGGCAAGCTTGTCCAGTGCCTCTTGGCTCGTCACGCGGTTTTCTTTGCGGTCGGCAGCCTGGGACATGTACTCGCTACCTTTGCCAGTTTTCCAAGCCTGCTCTGCCTTGGCGGCAGCACGGGTAACTGTTTCGTGACGGTCGGCAACCATGGTTTCCAGCTTCGCAGCGGCTTGCTTGTCGCCAGTCATGGCCGCGGCAAACACGGCAATGCGCTCATCCTTGGCGGTGACTTCGTTTCGGGCGGCAACCCGCTCAGCAACTGCGGCGTAGCCTTTATTCAGCACGCTGATGCTCTTGCTGAACGTAGCCAGCGGCACGGAAATGGCGCGCTCCCACGGGTCACGCACGGTAGAGACCTTCGTCATTTTGATGCCGATGTCGCCGAGCGTCTTGTTACCCGAGTGCACCATGAGATGCCCGATGATGGCGGACGGCGTGAACGCAGCACGGCGCTGGGACATGCCTTCGCCAAAAGTGTAGCCGCCACGAGTTGCATTGATGTAGCGTGACTTTTCCTGGGCGCGCTCACGTTCGCCAGCGTCCAGCTTGTTGCGGGCACCCTGGGCCTTTTCCATGGCAGCACTGATGCGCGCATGTTCGCCGCGCAGCTGCTCGCTGTGCCGGGCTTCAGGCTGGTCTTTGTGCCCGTAGCCCGCAGTCTTTTCTTCTGCTTTGACCAGCGCGTACTTAGCTTCGGCAGCCGCAATGGTGGCCTTCTGCTCGCGGTCAAGGTGGTGGGCCAAGTCTTGTTCTGCGGCGCGCACCTTCGCCTCGCTCAACTTCTCAGCGACATTGTGTTGTTCGGTCTTTTGCTCGCCCGCCTTCTCACCCGCGGCCTTGATAAGTTCGTGTTGGGCCTTTGCGGTTTCCAGCGCCTTGGTAAGCTTGGCCTTTTCAGCGGTAAAGCCGTCAAGGTTCTTCTGGGCACGCTCGTACGCTTGCTTGCTTTCAGCAACTATCAGGTAGTCGGCCACAACCTGTTGACGCTCTTTCAGCGGCTCCAGGGTGCCGGCCAGCTTCTTGTCGGCGCGGTGCTCAGCCACGGCCTTGTTAAGGCGATAAGCCCCACGTACGGCGCGGCCGGTGCCGATAAGCAGCTTGCCGGTCAGCTGACCGGCCTTCACCGTGGCGTAAATAGCCTTCACAACAACGGCAAGGCGCCAGTCAATGGCTTTGTATTTGGCCTGGTCCCGAGTGCTGGCCGTCAGCCAATTATCCAGAAGGTAAACCTTCCCTGTCAGCTTCACCTTCATGACGTCGCTCATGCCGATGCGTGCCTTTTTTCGGTCGTCGCGTGCTTGGTCGTAGGCGGCTTGGCGGTCCTTGCGCTCTTGCTTGCGCTCGGCTGCTTGTTCTTTGCGGTCTTGCTTACGTTCAGCTTGCTTGACGGCGCGGTCAACGCTCTTGCCTTTGGCGGTGAGTGCCTTGACTTGGCTCAGGCGGCGGTCCGTCTGCGCTTCAGTCTCGACGCTCAGCCGGCCCACTTGCGAATGCAGGCGGCCAGCAGAAACGGCACGGTCAATAAGGCCCTGTACCATTTCCTTGGACGCACCAGGGGCAGCCTGGCTGACTTGATAATGCCACCCCTTCGCTGTCGAAGACATGACCTTTTCAGCGCCACGGATGTTTTCGGCAATGGCGCCGGCCCGGCGATAGTCGCGGCTGTCGGTCACGGCTTGCATATCAGCAACGTGGCTTTGTACGTCCTCGCGGGCGCGTTCGGCAGCGGACAGCACCTTCTCAAAGGCAGCGGATGCACGTTCGTACATGCGTGCTTCATCCAGTTGTGGGGTGTAGGCCGTAAGCTGGTTGCCCTGCTTGTCACGCACGGCTTCACCGGACTTGTTTGTGACACCCTTAGCGGTCAACACGTCGGAATCCACCAGTGCCGTAATGGCCTTTTCGATGTCGGCGGTCTTGGCGTACTTCAGGTTCTCACGGACGCTGGCTGCAATGCCTTTGTTAGTCATCGAGGATGCGTCGCGGGTAGCCTTGATGTCGTCCTGCAAGCTCCGGGCTTGTTCCGGGGACATGACTTTTTCAAGGTCGCGTTGCTGCTGGCGCAAGTCGGCATAGCGCTCTTGCGCCGCGCTCATACCGGCAACGGCCTTGGCAACTTCATCAGCAACCTGCTGATACGTCACGCGTTCGATTTTCTCGCCCTCGGCTTGCTTGCGCTCGTTGTATTCCTTCTCCGGCTCAGAACTGTACTTGCCGTTCTCGTGCTTGTGCAGCTCGCCAGAGTCCAGGACTTCTGCCGTAGCGGACTTGATTTGCTCGCGCGTTGCTTCCGGCTCGATGCCGCGGATTTCCTTGTTCCAGGTAAATACGCTCAGCGGCTCGGCGGCTGTCGATGCGTCCTTCAGTTCGTTTACAGCGGCTTTGACGTCTTCACGGTTGTGCAGGTCTTCACGCAGGGCTACTGCGTCGGACACGTTATGGGTCAAAGCGTCGATAACGATAGACGCCGCAGCGTTGACGCGCTCCTGGTCCGGCGGGGTATAGCCAGGGGCAGCGTTGAGCTCCAGGCCCACCTTCAGGCCGCGTTCGTGCCAGTCGGCTTGAATTTCGGACCAGGGCAACAGTGACTTGTCCTCGCGCTTGGCCAGGATGGCAAACTGCTTTTCAGCTTGGCTGGCGGTGGCCGGGTCAATGCCCTTACGGGCCAGCTCCGGGTCGCGCTGCAACACGCTACGGCCAGAGAACTCCGCAACTTGCTCATCGGTGTAGCCCTTGATGGCGGAACCCAGGCCGTTCTTGCTCGGTTCGGTTTCGTAGCCAAAGGATTGCAGCATGCCATTCATGGCGGCGCCGGTAACCCGGTCCATTTCCTTGCGGAACTCCGGGCTAATCAGCGTGCGGAAGTCCACGGCGCGCCAGGTGTTGGTGCGCCCGTCAAACGTGATATTGAAAAAGAGGGTATGTACGTGATATTGCGGGTCCACGTGGCCGTCGACCATGCGCGTAGTCTTGTGCAGCACCAGAAGGGCCACTACGTTGCCGGTGTTGTGCTCGCCGTCACGGTCTTGCACGAAGGCACCGTTGGCCTCGGCATATTCAACGCCAATGGCAGCAGAGGCCAGCAGAGCCTTGCTAATGCGCTCGTCGTCGCCTTGCACGCCGGCTGCAATACAAACGGTCTTGTCCGGGCTGTACGTCAAGTCAAAGCCCGGGGAGTGCTTGAAGGCACCGGTATCCTGGTCAAAGCCATGTTGCACTGATTGACCAGCAATGATGCCGCGCAGCAGGCGGTCAACGTCGGCTGCCTGCGGGGTGCCGGTAAGCCCGGCCATAGCAGCGCCTTTGCCTGCATATACAGCCGTTACACGCTCGCCTTGGGACGCTTCCGGGCTATCAATGCTTTGCTCGAAAGCGTCGCGGTGATATTCCATGGTTTTGGCGGCGGAGGTGAGTTTTGACTTGCTGTACATAGTGGGTGTGCTTTGTGATTAGGGATACTTCCGTATAACCACTTAGCGGCAATCATAGGCGCGGTGCCGCAGCATTTTTGGGTCGGCTCGCCGATAGGGTTGGTGCTGGTCACGCGCGCCAGCGCAGTAGCCCTAACCACACGCCCACCTTGGCGATGGCTTTTAGCGCCTGTGCCTCGGTAGCTATCTCTTTACTCATTTACTCAGCTACCTGTCGGCAAAAGAAAAGGCCCCTTTCGGGGCCTGGGTTGTTACCGCATTTTGTAGCGGGTGGCTTGCGGCTTCTGTTCCTCCACCGCTGGTTCGGTGTCCGGCACATAGTCGCCGTTGAAGTCCTGGAAGTTCGGACTATCGCTGGGTTCCGTCGGGTCAACGTAACCGGCGGCTTCGTTAGCCTGGTCAGCGCGCACCTCCACTTGTGCAGCGGTGCCCGCCGCGGCCAGCTCGGCTGCAAGCCGTTGTGCCGCTTTGGTACGCACCCCTGTGTCACCCTCGGGGGCTGTCTTGACCTTCCCGACATTAGCGAAGGGGTCCAGCTCCATGCCGTCAATCTGAATCAGGTCCTTGGACTGCTTTTCCGGACGGAAGCCAGGCCAGCTCAGGAAGCAAGTGCCATAGCCGCCGGCCAGCCGCAAGAACCCTGAATTGGGCGAAAGTTCACCGATTTCCGCAGGCAGGACCACTGGTACTTCTTCCCGCTTGTCGTTGATGCTGCGGCCATCCTTTGCGTCGTTTTCGCCAAAGTTGGCTGCGCGGGACTTGCGCCACATTTCTGCCTTCCCGATTTCCTTCGAGAAGCGTTCCTGGGTTACAGAGTCCGCCACTTTCATCAGCAGAACGTTCTGCATAACGCTCAAGAAAGCCTCCGAATCGTCCGGTGTCATGACCTTCTTGACCTGAACCAAGCTCTGCATTCCAGCGAACATGAGCGCGCCGAACTTCCGTCCTTTTGTTGCCAAGGCATAGATGGATGGCACCGGACCCATCGACGAGAACTCGTCCGCAACGAACCAGATTTTGTCGTCCGGCGTCTGTTCCATTTTCCGGTTATCCAGGCTGGCTTGAATGGCCACACCAAAGACCATTGCCGTAAGCGGTTGCAGCAATTCTGCGTAGGCTTCCGGGGTCGGAATGAACATACGGCGGTCGCCGCCCTTCCAGATAAAGTCCTTAATCGAGAAGGGGCCGTCCTTGACCATGGTGAGCACATAAAGGGCATTACGGAGACTGGTGATGAAACCCGCTCCCCCTGTTCCGCCGGCCTCTGGGTCCAAATACATTTCAGCCGGTGTACCGATTGCCAGCTTGTGCAGGGCCTTGTGGCTCGTGTTGAACACGTATTTGTTGAACGCGGTCTGCGTCGGCGTGCCTTGCTCAATACAGAGCTTGATAAGCCATGCAATGACAATCTTGGCCCCCGTTTTGAAATACACCTCGGTGTTATCGTTCGCATCCTTGATAGGCAGAAACAGCGCGGCCAGCTGGTCGGGGTCAGTCTTTTCCCGGATTTCATTGAAGATGGACCACCCCGGGAACCGCTTATCCAGGGGGTTCATAATCACGTCGTCGGTGTCTTCCCGGTAGTAAAACGCGGTGAACTCACAAACGACGTCGAAAACCACCATTGTTTTACCTCGGGCCGTGACCTGGTCCAGGAGGTAGAGCATCGCGGTGGTCTTGCCCGAGCCGACGGCGCCGGCCACCAAAATGCCGTATTGCGCGCGGCCAGCGGCCAGAGGAATACCCCCCACCCACGTGTAGTCACTGGCGCCGAGCCACCCCTTTGTAGGGTCCTTGGTACGTACGCGGGCAATGACTTCTTCCACGCTGCTAAGTTTCGCGCCGCGCACGAATACGTCGGCGTTCGCTTCTACCCCTTTCTTCAGGTAGCGCTTAATCAGGTAGTAGCCCACCGCACTGGCTGCACCCAGCGCAAGCAGGGTGGCCAGGTACGGCGAGATACCGAAATGGGCGTGGTAGATTTGCGCGGATTTCAGCAACCCTGCTGGGCTTTTGCCGGACAGCATGGCGCTAGGTGTAAACGGAACATCACCCGGCATGGCGGACAGCACGCGGGCAAGGTTGTACTTCCAATACAGGGCCCACTCGCTCGTTTCGCCACTGCCACCACAAGCCACCTTCATGGACATGGCGAAGGCGCCGGTGAAGGTTGCAATGCTGTATGCGGCAACTTTGAGCCCGGCCTTGAAGCCTTGCCCGATTTCGTTGCCGTCAATATCGGCGCCGTCGCCGAGCTGGCCCCACTTTGAACGTTGGCCCGGGATGGACATTACTTCACCTCCGCGGCAGACGGAGCAGGCAGGCCCAAGGCACGCAGGCGCTCGTTTTTGAGTTGCACGGATGCGAGTTCCAGGGCGTCACCTTGTCGCAGGAACTGAGTAGCAAACACCTCGCTGTCGTGGGCAATAGCGTCCAGGTCGTCGTCGGAAAGCTGGGATTGTTCGCGCAGCAGAATGTTGTTCTGGCAGATGTACTTCAGCAAGGTGAAGCGTTCCTGGCGGTCAATCTTGCGGCGGTCGTCCTCCACGTTTTTGGCGTAGATGTGCTCGCGGGCCAGTATGCCCAAGCGCGCCATTTGACGAATGCACTCCGCCAGCGGCAGCGGGTTCTTCGGGTCCCCGGCCATGATTTCGAGCATGGCGTATTCGTCGTCGTACTCCTCCGGCCACTCAACGCTGGTGATGCGGCGGGCACGGCGGGTTGAAGAAGTCTTGCGGGTCATAAGGGTGTGTCTCCCAAGGTAGTTAATAGGTAAGGACGTATAACCACCTGGGCCGCTTCATAGGCGCCGGGAACACACGCGGCAGTCCTCGGCTCGCCAAATAAGTTGGGCAAGCGGACGCACGCTGCGCCCACCGCTGGACCGCCCGTAAGCCTCTTCCGCGGGATGGCACCAAGGCCAGGCGCATCGGACCAGCGGGACGGGCAGCCAGGCGTCACCTCTTTGGCGAAGCAACGGAAGGGACTTAGGTCGCCGGGCTACTCGAACCCTGCATTCTCAGAGACGTTTTCACGGTGTGGTAATGCGGCGCAAAGCCTTGTGCCACAGTGGATTGCGTGATTTGGTCTATTTTTGTCATGCCAGCCGCAAAAATGGCTTAAACCCTTGCCACACAAGGCTTTGCGGGCGTTTTTGTGTCACAACTGTGTAGTCACCCTCCATCTACCCCACCTCTCCAGCGAATACCAGCTACCCAACCCCTCTCCCTCCGCCCGCTACCCCACATTACGGGCCGGCCGATACGACGCGCGCCCTGGGCTATTTCGTCGCAAATAGAGCGGCTCCCTCTCACCGGGTAAGGCGCAACAATAGTTATTTGGCGAAAACCAGAACACGCCCCGGCTTCATCACGCAAAAACGCGCCCCTTTGTCGTTTGATTGCTGCGATAGATGTAGGAACGCTCGCTGAGTATCAACAAGCTTGATGTGATGCTTTTTGTGTCGAGTGTGTTCCGGGAAATGGGGCATTACCTGGTGCCCCCTGTGTTCATTGATGAAGTAGTGTGTGCTGGGGGCTTTTTGGTAATAGCCCTAACAGTGAACAACTGACGCAAGCGGCCAGCGGGGACAGTCGCGTGCAGTGAAACGAAACGCGGATGCCGCTGGATGCGGACGCGTCTTGCACACCCCGTCTCACAAAAGGGGCTACTTAATTTCGTGTGCGGATTGCACGGGAAGGGGTGTCAATTTTTGTGATTGCGAAGTGCAGCAGGGGATACGCGTACGGGGGCTTCATCCGGTGCACTCATCGGCTCGCCAGTGAAGTTGCTGCTGCTCCCTTTGACGCTATCGCTTTCGTGCGCTACTTCTCCCTAACGGATTGGCCGGTGCTCTTGCGGGGACTGCGGGGGAAGTCGGCGAGGGGTGCTACGAAACCCGGACATACCGTTTTCTACTTCGCCCGCCGGGCTGTGCGGAATGGCCGGAGTTTTGGGGTAGGCGTACCTATTTTTTCGTGTGGCCGGGGCGCGTTGTGGGGGTTGCGGACAAACAAAAGCCGCGGTGATTTGCGGCTTTGGGGTGTGGGGCTGGTGTGTTGCTTATTGCGCTTCGGGGTAGTCGTAGAACACGCAAATATCGCCAAAGTATTGGTCGAGTAGGGCCAGCATTTTTGCGTGGCTTTCCTGATTGGCGGTAGTGAGTTCCTGAACGATTGGCCGGGGGTCGATTTCTTTGTGGGAACACATGATTTCAACAAGTCGAAATAGCTCATACAAGTTGCCTTCTGGGCCGGCAAGGTCGATTACACGGTAAATGTTCGGGGGTCTTTTAATGATGGTCATGGCGGGTGCTCTGTCTCAAAAAATGCGGCCGCTATTTTAGCTGTTGGGGCAAATGAAAACCGCCTCGGATTGGAGGCGGTTGGGGGTTAGATATTGTCGGGGTTGCACTGCGCGCAGTCGTGGCCGGGACGGCAACCGCAGGGGGGGATGGGGTTGGCGCCGTTGAACGGTTTATCGCTATAACCGCCCCGCCAGCGCGGCGTGTAGGCCGGCACCTGGGCGCGGGTAATACTCCGGCTTGCATACCAGGCTGCGGTGGCTTCTGTGGTGGTCATACGGCGTCCCCTGGTTAAGCGGGAAGGGCGGCCAGGGCTGCGCGTTTCTTCGCCAGAAGGCCGGCGAAGGTGTGGCTGTTGAAAGTCTGGGTAGCGTGTTCCAGGGCGCGAATGTCGGCGGCCAGTTTTGCGGATTGGGTGCGTTGGGCTTGGGTCATGATGGTCTCGTAGGGGTGGGTTGGTTTTGATTGACTGGCGGCGCGTAGAACACCGCCTGTGGGGTTAGGCGCGGCGGGTGCTGATGGGGCTACGGGTGCACTGGCGCAGCGCTGCGAAGTAGTCGGCCAGCAGGGGTGCCTTCTGGGTAGCGCGGACGGCCAGGGCGAACAGCACAAGCACCTGGGCGGCTTTGATAAGGTCGCTGCTGGTCGGCACCACTTTGACAAGCAGCACTGCGAGTGCGAGGGGGGCCAGGGCTTTTGCAGTGGCGGTGATTTTGGCGGTCGTTTGCATGTTGGGTGCTCCGGGGTGTATGCGGGGTTAGGGGCTTACAGGGCGGCCGGGATGTAGATGACGTTAGCCGGCTGGGTGTCGGCTGCGGCCAGCGGGGCCGGCTGATACTTGGCGGCCTGAACAACGCTTTTGAAGACGCCGCCGATAAGCGCGCTGCCGATACGGTCGCCATAGACGCCGACGGTGAGAATGACGATTGCTACGGCCAGGGCTTTGGCGCGTTGGGCTTGTTTGTGGATTTGCATTTGGTGTGGCTCCGATTTGCAGTAGTTGGGGTTTGGGATTAACGGGCGGCGCTCATAACGCCGCCCTGTTGGTTGGTTGTTAAGCTTTGAGCTTGGCGCCAAAACCGGGGATGGCTGCTGCTGCGGCCTGCCAGGTGTTGCCGCGGCTGTTGTTCCATACAAGAGCCACAACCAGGTCCTTGCCGGAATCAACAAAGTAGACTTCGGCCCGCTTGTGCGCCTTGCGCATGGCCGCGGCCAGGGCGGCAATGGCGGACTTGACCGCTTCGCGAGCCTTCGGAGTGATGGCGGCGGCTACCACGCTGTCGATAGTGGCGGGCGCATACTCGAACACCCGCAGTTGCTTAATGGCGGCGGTATCAATCGCTGCTATGCCAAATGCGGCGTCAAGCGCAGCGGACAGGGTTTCGTAGGTGGTGGTGTTTTTCATGTTGAATCTTCCGTAGGGGGTTGGCTTGTGGGTTGGGTTAGTAGCGGGCGCCGGATTGGACGGCAACAGCGCGGTTGGTGTTGTAGTGCTTCGTGTTCCAGTCGAAGGCGCGGGCTTGGGCTTCACGGGTAGCGCGGGCGGTGAAGAGGGAGATGATGAAATTACGCATGGTGGCAGTTCCTTATGTTGAGTTTGGTAGGTCGCTTATGTGCTTCCTTACTATAGTATAGTCATGCATGGTAAAAACGCATAAGACGGACGCTGGCGGTAAAATGATTATAAAACAACGACTTACGACAAAACAGGGCAAGGCGGCTGTTTTTGGGCGGGGTGCCCCCTAAAAGTGACATATTCACAAAACCGATAAGACGGGCCATTTCGATAGGCAATAGCTATAAGGCGGGCTGGCCGGTCGTGGGGTAGGGGTGCCTGGGTCGTCAAGCCGGCTGCCGGACCAACGGGAAGGCTGCTGGCGGGGCTGGTGGCGTGGGGCTGCGGGGTAGGTAGCCCGGCCAACCAGCGGGCGGCCTGGCGTGTCTGTGGCGCGCGCCTGGCTGGCGCTCTGGTGTGGGCTCCGAGGCGTGTAGCCCGGACGGGCGGCCGTCGCCTGTGCGCTGCCTATCTTCTTTGGCGAGAAGCGGCCATAGGCCGCGGCGGGGACGAGTGGCCTGCGGGCGCCGGGGCGTTGGCTTCAATCCAGGGTGTGTAGCCCGGATGGGCGGCCGTCGCGTGTGCTGCGCTGTCCTCTATGGTGATGTGTTTAGCGTCTCCCTCCAGCCTGTCTATTGCCGCGTAGGGATGCCGTCACGCCTTGGCCATTCCCTTTGCCCGGCCTCTTGTCCGTCTCTCTATCAACGTGAGTGCTTTGACGGTCTGGTATGTCTGTGCCAGTAGGGGGCATGGGCCACGTTACCCGGCGGTTCTTCGTCGGCTCGCCAATGAAGTGGGTGCTGGCTCTCAGGCGGCCTGCCGGGGCGCCTATGCCTCCGCCAAAGTGGTTATACGCACCTCTCTATAACTACTTGGATGTGACCATGCAGCTTTTCTCTCTCAATAGGCCTGATGCCTTGTACGGCATTGTCGTGCCGGTATGCGCGGTGGCTCTGCTTGTCGTGCTGGCGGTCTTGCTCGCGGGTGCCTGGGGCCCGGAGCCTACTGAGTAGCCGGGGCCATTGGCCGGCTCGCCAATGAAGTGGGCTGTCTCTCGGGTGACCTGCCGGGCGCCTATGAATGCGTCAAAGTGGTTATACGTCTATACCTACTAACCACCTGGATTGGACTATGCAACTTATCTCTCTCAACATTCTTGAACGCCAGCACGTCAAGCTGAAACAAGGCCCTGAGCAGTTCTCAACCCGCCTACGCGAATGCCTGGCGAATGCCCGCAACAAGCGTATGCGTGTCGCTCGCCGTGCAAAGGGTGAAGTGAACAACGAAGCCCGCGTACGTACCAGTGTGCAACTGCCCGATGACCTGGTTACCTGGCTTCGCAAGCTCGGTAAGCAGGGTCAGCTCCGCGCTACCGTAGATGCCGCACTTGACCCTGCGGATGCGCCTCTGGACGGGGGGCTCTAATGAAGAAAAGTTCTTTGCTGGTGGTCGGTGCGCTGGCCTTCGCGTCCGCGGCTTCGCCGGTCTGGGCGCTTGGCGTAAAAACGGGTCAAACCGGCACCACCACCATAAACAGTGAGCAGGGCCACGAGTCCAGCAACAAGGCTTCAATGACGGCAGGCGGTATTGTGTTGTTGAATTCCACTTTGGGCTCGCTAGGGCGTGTTAATTTTGAGTTCATCAAGCATGGCTGGTACTACGCCAAGCCGATTAAAGGCATGATTGCGGGCCGCCTTGGGGTGGACCCGGTGTTTTACGCTGAACGTCGTGCGGAGCTGCTGGGCGCCAGTCAGGACGCGTTTGCGCAGTACGTTGGCGGGCTCTACCGTAATTGCGGTGCCGATGAAGCTTGTATCACCTCGCTGGTTAAGCATGAAGTCATTGCGCTCGGTATTCAATCACCGGGCTTCGCACAGCAAGTGTGGAAACTGAAAACCAACAAGCCGGGCGCTGCCCCGGAGGGCTACGAAGATATTGGCGATAAGGACGGGGACAATTACCTGGGCTCCGCCGTGTCGTATACGTACGCGGCCAACTACCTCGGCAAGCGCGTGACCGATATTGTGCCTGCCACCGCACCTATGTCGCTTGCGCAGCGTGGCTTTGAACTGGGTAAGGCGTACATGGCGCTGTCCGATGCGGACCTTGACGCCGCCTTTCCTAGTAAAAAGTGGCGCATCAACTACGGTTGGTGGAAAGTGGACGGGCCCCTGACTTTTCAGGTTGAAGGCTTTGGGGCCTTCAGCATCGACTTGAAAGACGGCGTTACCGTGACGCAGGGTGGGGCGCTCCTCTACGGCCAGGGCAACATGATTGACGGGCGCAAGGTTGAATACACCGATGAAGCCTCGGGCAGCGTCAAGCAAACCAAGTCGAAGAGCAACGCGTCTACGACTTCTACGGAGAAGACCACGATTTACTAACCCAAGGGCCGCGAAAGCGGCCTTTTTCGTGGGGCAGCGCCTATGAAGTCCGGCAAGTGGTTATACGCACGTACCTAACCCACGAAGGATTCTCTATGAAGCGACAACTTCTCGTCCCGCTACTGCTTGCCATCGGCGCGTCTGCCGCGCACGCAAGCGGGCTTAATGACTTCGCCGCACGGCATTACGCCTGGTATGCGGCACAGCTGCAAGCAAAGGCCCTTGAGCAGATGACTGCGAAGGGTAGGCCCGAGCTAGCTGATTACGTCGCGGCCTACGCCTTCTATGGCCCCAATGCGGACGACTACAAGACGTATCGCATGGAACTGGCCGTAGCAGGTATCTCCGTTGAGACCGCAGACAAGCGTGGCCTGGATAAGCAGTGGAACGACTGGGTGGCGTCGCGTAATGAGAGCCAGGCCTGGGGCAAGCAAGGCCAGCTGCTGTTGACGCACGCGGCCACTGTCATGCAGTGCGCGGGCCAGTCGGAAACGAAGTGTCCTGTGAGTACCCCGGGCATGCGTGACGCGCTACGGGCACAGGGCATTAACCCAGACACCCTGACTACCGATGCCACTCGTGCCGAAGCTATGGCGCAGTCGGTAAAAGACGCACGCCTGTCCTGGCTGCGCCAGAACCCTCCGCCAATTGGTCCAGTATTCCTGTCGGCGCCTGCGCCGGCCAAACTCAAAACGAAGTAAGAAAGGATGTGCCCTATGAAGAAGTTTGTTGGAACGCTTTCACGTACCCTCGCCGCGACTGCTTTGGCTCTCGCTGTGAGCGGCGCGTTCGCCGCTGGCTCTGGTAACAAAGTCGAAGAAAGCGGCAGCGTCTCGTTCAGCCAGCAGCAAGCTGCCGCTGAGCTGGGGAGCCGCGGGGCTGCCCGCGACATGGCTCGCTGCAAAGAACTCATCCGCGATATTCGCAAAGACCGGTCGTACGGTGACGACGCAAAGCACGGTGAGAAGTACGCTCGCTATGGCTTGTCAGCGCTGGGTGAAATCGTCTTTTACAGCAGCGCATACACCACTGATTTTGCCTACCACTGCCTGACCGACAAAGAAGTATGGGATGGCGGCTCGCTGTACGGCACTACGAAGATGCGCCAAGCATCGTTGCAGCGCTGGCAGGACTGGCAAGCAGAGTACCGCGTTGCTAAGCCGGATATTACATTTGCGGTGGATACCCTGAACACCTACTACGAACGCAAAGCGTCGGGCTTCGACTTCTCGACGTACGCGGCCGGCGCGGTGCTGCCCAAGACTGATGACCAGGCAAAGCGGCTCGAGAAGGTGTTGATTGATGAAGTGACCGAGCTGCTGGACAGCTACCCGCTGCGTGACAAAGGCTGGTTCTCTAAGCGCCAAGGCACTGATGAAAAGTCGGTGTCAACGAAGCAGGAGACGGCTGAATTCCTGAAGCAAGTAGGGGCGCAACAATGAAGCGCACCCTGATTTCGCTGATGCTGGTCGGGGCGTGCGTCTCTGCCCATGCGGCTGGCTCGGGTAGCTGGGTCCTGGACCAGCGAGCAGCCGAATATCAAGCTGAGTGCCTGACAGAAGCCAAGGCACTGGTTGCTGCGGTTGAAGCGGACCCGATAGCCGAGGCCAACGCCAAAGTCGCGGACACGGACGTAACGATGTTGTCTGACTTCCGCCTGCTCAATGACAAGGTCGCCTACGCTCGCTGCGACGCTTTCCGACTGACTGACTTGCCTGCCGATGAACGTGCATTTTGTGGCGTCGGTGGGCGGATGCTGATGTGCGCTGCCGTGCTGCAAAATAAGCTGGTTAGCCCGACGGAAATGCAGGCCACGTATCGCTACCAGCAGTCTGATAGCAGCTGGGAAGCTCGCAAGCGGCTGCCAGGTACTTACCAAGCTGTGAAAGTCGCGCTGTGGGTCGCACGCGGTGGCGAGCCGGTCGATATCCAGAAAATGAGCATGCCGGCTTGCGCGATTGCAGGCAACGACACCCGCCGCAACATGACAGGCGGCGGGCCGGCAGCGGGGGGGATGACGGAAAGTCAATGGAGCAAGGTCGACACTTGTCTGAAGCTGACGGCTGACGACGGCGGCGTCATCAAAGCGGTCGGCTTCATCCACCCGAAGTATGCGGGCTGGTTCCACAAAACAATGTTGGACCAGGAGAATGCAGTTATCTACCTCTCACGCGTCGTCGTGAATGAACAGAACGACGCCCGGAAGCACCCGCTGTACCCGATTTTTGAGAAAGCGGCGAAAGGGCAGTAATGCTCTGACGCGCTGAGAAGGCCGCCCGCAAAGGCGGCTTTTTCATTTGGCAGCGGCCATTGGCCGGCTCGCCAATGGGGTTGGTGCTGGTCTCGCGCGCCAGAGCAGTAGCGCACAACACGCCACCCACCTTGGCGATGGGGGTTAGCGCCTCCCGCCCGGGCACTCAGCTACGCAAATACTCATGTACCGGCCTGGCAAAAGAAAATGGCGCTATACGCGCTCCAGGTGAGTAACTGAGTAGGACAGTATCTACTCAGTTACCGGGTTACGCATCCCCGTACAGCGGCGCCTATGGGGTGGCGGTAGTGGTTATACGGACCTATTTACCTAACCCAAAGGATGAGTTGAATGACTGCTCATGAAGTGATTGGTGTGCACTCGCCGCATGCGGTGCAGCTCATACTAGCTGCGTCGGGCATTGTGTTCCCTGCGGCGCAGGTGCCTGTATCGGACGTCAGCATGTACTTTGTTGCGCCGCTAAAACCGGAAGTTGTCTCGGTCCGTTCAGGGCCAAACGGTTACGACCTGTGGACTGCAACGCTGTGCCCGAATTCACGCAAAGTCGGCATTAAAAACGTCCGCCACGCGGGAAAGTGGCGAGACTGCCTGGCGCACGTAGCCGCAAACATGCTGCGTGCAGCCTAAGCGCCTATGGATATGGGGACGTGGTTATACGCAAGTACCACTAACCACCATGAAAGGGTACTCGCATGATTGACATGCAAGGGCAAACCAAGCAGGCCTTTGAAGAGCTGCTGGATGCCGCAATCGACATTAAGGAGCAAACCACGAAGCTTGCCGAACGCAAGAAATTGCTGGCGGAAACGCTGGGCACGAAGGCGGGGGTTGTTAACGCAATCCTGTCCCTCGCAATTCGTGAACGCGACAAGCGCGGCCAGGCTATCAACGAATCCCGCAACGTCGCCGATGGCGCCGAGGCGATTGCCTGACCGGGCGCTATCAACCAAAACCAGGCCGCACGAAAGGGGGGGTACTAACTGGAACGCTGATTAACGACAAAGAAGGGCCGCCTCGAAGGCGGCCTTTTCTTTGCGCCTATAGAACAGGCCGGGTGGTTATACGGGGGTATCTAAACCACGGAGACTTTACCCTATGAATCAGATTTTGACCCTTGTAACCGCAGTTGGCATTGCGCTTGGTGCGACCGCTTGTACGGGCCCGGGTGCCAACTGCATATCGGCTAACGGCAGGCCGGTGCAGTGCAGTGCGGACGCTTCGGCTGCGAGGCATGGGAACGAACTTGCCGAGCGCCAGGCCGGCTTTGCTGCGGATAAGGCGCAGTTTGACGCAGATTTTGCGAAGCACAGTGGCAGCCCTCGGGCCAGCGCTCCTCCGAAGCAGAACTAAATTCCGCACGGCCGCCTCGAAGGCGGCCTTTTCTTTGCGCCTATGGAACAGGCCGAGTGGTTATACGGAAGCACCTAAACCACCTTGAAAGCCTCTATGTTTTTCCTGCTTGCTCCGCTCGTTCCTGTCGTTGTCGCCACGGTCGCCGCTGTTACTGCCCCGGTCGTCGCTCCCTTTGTCGCGATTGCCACCGCGGTTCTTTAACGAAAGGCCACCTGATGAAGAAAATTTGTCTGATGGCCATTGCCGCTATCACCCTGTTGGCGGCTTGTGCCCCTTCTCCTGGCCCGTCGGTTGGTGCTGAGTGCCATTCCTATAACGGTGGTCCGATTGAATGCACTGTGACCCGCGGGGCAGGCCCACACTGATGGACCCTATTACCGCATTGCTGCTGCTGGATTTGCTCTGGCGGGTTGGCTCGAAGCTCTTTGGCGGGGATTAGCCTCTGCTCCACACACGGCCCTACGGGGCCGTTTTCTATGGTGGCGCGCCTATGAGCAGGTGCAAGTGGTTATACGCAAGTACCTATAACCCTACCAGGAGTATTCCTATGCCGTTCCCCGGCACAAACATCCCCGCTTACTCTTCCGATGGCTATTCGGAAGACGTCACCCGCGCCCTGCGCAACATCATTACGGAGCATATTGCCGAACTGCCGGAAGGCCTTTACTTCTTTTTCCGCTCATACAGCGCTGGCGGCTCGCCCTGTCTAACCAAAGAGGGCCGCAAGGACCGCGGCAAACTGCTTCCGCCGGAAGTGCTGTTTGACCGTTATCTGGCCAGTGTGGGCGGTGACCTGGCAGGTTACACCAGCGCGATTGCGCCCGGCACCACGATTGGTGATGTCGCAGGCTGCCCGGTGCTCTATTACGCGGAGCACGGCATGTACCTCTACGAGCTCAAGGGCGCCAATGGGTTCCTGGAGCTCTGGCTCACCGGAGACTACTACCCGCCGGGCTGGTAAGCCCGCACTACGGCCCTTCGGGGCCGTTTTCTATTCGTAGCCTTTGGCCAGCAGCGGGTAGTCCTCGCCAGCCTTGGCTTTGAATGCTGCATCGGTGGCCATTTCGCACCTGTTCTGGTGAACGCGGTCTGATAGCCAGCTCAGCATTTCGTCCAGCAGATACTCGTAGTCGAAGATGGCCAGGAACTCTCTCAGGTCGGCCGGCAGCAGCGGGTCCATGGTAGCCAGGCGCCGGGTATCAAACAACTTAGCGTAGTCTGCTGGCGTACGGCAGCCGACTATCAGCAGGTCGTACGCCCGGGGCTCAGGTATGACGTAAAACAACTCGGCCAGCACTGGCAACACGCCCCTTTCAGCAGCTACGCAGTCTGGTGTGACCAGCACTGGCACCGGGTTAAAGTCGCAGTGGGCCAGCAACATAAGCAATTCAGAACGCAGGACATAACGCACGCGCCCTGTGTGCGCCTTGCGGAACCATAACTCGATAACTGGCCCGCTATGCAAGGTGGCGGCGGAAAGCGCCGCGCCGGCGCCTGCAAGCCAAGCACGGACTTTGGGATGGTTGCGGATGTTGCGCGGCATGGCGCAACTATATCGTGCACCCTTGGCAAACCGCCTATTTAGTCCTATATGCCCGGCTATGACTTGCTGGCGTTCGTAGGTCGGCTCGCCAATGGGGTTGGTGCTGGTTCCGCGCGCCAGCGCATCGCCCTCTGCACACGCCCACCCTGGTGATGGGGGTTAGCGCCTGTGCCCGCCGGCAGCGAGCGATTGCGTGACAGCCCCCCGCAATGGCCAGGTATGAAATGGGTGCTTGGAGCCGGTAGACCTCGCAGGATAAAATCGAAAATAACATAGGAATGCTGCTAGATGCCGACACTGCACTGGATAGGAAAAGACAAAGTCGTAAATCATCACCACGAAGTTCCATACCGGGTGCTTAACCTGGAGGAACAGGTGCGCGCTCCGGCAGAAGCGCCTGAGAATTCCGTCGACAACAAAATAATCCACGGGGATAACCTCGAGGTGCTCAAGAGCCTGCTCCCGGAATACGAGAGCCAGGTGGATTGCATCTATATTGACCCGCCCTACAACACCGGCAATGAAGGATGGGTTTATAACGACAACCTGAAAGACCCGAAGCTGACCAAGTGGCTGGGCGCCGTGGTCGGCAAGGAAGGCGAAGACCTATCGCGGCACGACAAGTGGCTGTGCATGATGTACCCGCGCATGAAGCTGCTGCATCGCTTACTGGCCCGCGACGGCATCATCTTCATCAGCCTGGACGACACCGAAGCGGCTCACGCCCGGGTCATGCTTGACGAGATATTCGGCTACGGCAACTTCCTGGCGGCAATCGCCTGGGAAAAACGCTACACCCGCAGCAACAACGCCAAGTTGTTCTACTCGGTCAAGGACACCATCCTTGTTTACCGGAAAAGCGCCGCAGTCTCGGAAATCAAAGAAGGCCGCACCGCCAGCGCCGATGCGAATTACACGAACCCGGATGGCGACGAGCGCGGCGCCTGGATGACTGCTTCCTACGTCAATCCGGCAACCAAGGCCATGCGGCCAAAGCTGGTGTACAAAATCACCGCGCCGGACGGCCGAATCGTGGAGCACCCGACACATGCCTGGAAGTATGCGGAAGCTGAACACCTGAAGCACAAAGCCGACAACCGGCTATGGTGGGGACAGAACGGCGACGCGACATTCCCGCGGCTCAAGCAATTCCTGTCTGAAGCCGGCGGCATGGTGCCAGTGGACCTGTGGTCATACGAAGAGACGGGCACCACTGATGAAGCAGGTCAGGAGATTAAGAGCATTTTCGGGTCGTTGGTCTTCGATACGCCGAAGCCGACTCGGTTGATTGAGCGCATCCTGAAGATTGCTACCAAACCAGGGGCACTCATCCTCGACTCGTTCGCGGGGTCCGGCGCCACCGCGCATGCGGTTCTGAAACTCAATGCCGCCGATAACGGCAATCGTCGCTTCATCTTGGTCGAGACCATGGAATACGCCTCCAGCATCACCGCCGAGCGGGTCAAGCGGGTAATCAACGGCTACGGCGGCGATGAATCTGGCGCCATGCCGGCGCTGGGTGGCGGCTTCAATTACTACACCATTGGTGAAACGCTCTTTACGGCCGATGGTGAGCTCAATGACTCGGTCGGCACGGAAGCAATTCGGGGCTATATCGCGTACACCGAAGGCATTCCTGCCGAGTATCGAACGCCAGTCGACAACCCTGTAAGCCCGCATCTACTGGGCTTGTCGCCTGAAATGGGCTGGCTCTTCAACTATGCACCCGACCAGGCCACGTGTCTGAATATGGAGTACCTGTCTGGGCTCAACTTCGGGGACAAAAAGCCAGCCTCCGCCATCATCTACGCTGACCGGTGTCTGCTCTCGAAAGCATTCTTGCAAGACCACGGCATCATCTTCAAGAAAATCCCCCGAGACGTGACGCGCTTCTGATATGGAACTCAAACCCTACCAACAGTCGGTGATTGCCGACCTCGAAGCGTACCTGGCCACTTTGGCCGACCACCCCGACCTGCGGGAAGCCTTCAAAGAATTCTGGCAGCAGAAGGGGGTCGCCGCTGACCCCTACAAGAACAACGTCCCTGGCGTGCCGCATGTTTGCGTCAAGGTGCCGACCGCCGGCGGAAAGACCTTCATTGCAGCCTGCGCGCTCAAGCCGATTTTCGAAGCACTGACGGCCGTTAATCCTGCTCGGCCACAAGTCGTGGTGTGGCTGGTGCCGTCGCTCACAATCCTAGAGCAGACCGTCAAGAACCTCGCTGACCCGACACACCCTTACCGGCAAAAGCTCAATGTCCTGTTCCGCAACCGGGTACAGGTCTACGAGCGCCGCGAACTGCTCCAGGGCGCCGGCTTCTCTGCGGATGTGGTCAAGGACCAGCTCTCCATCGTGGTCATGTCCTTTGATAGCCTCCGGGCCCGGAACAAGGAAGACCGCAAGATTTACCAGGACAACGGCTATCTGGCTTCCTTCATTGCGGGCAACGAGAACGCCGACTGGCTCCTGCCTGGGCATGATGTTTCGTCGCTCATCAACGTCCTGCGCGGCCTGAAGCCGGTGGTCGTGGTCGATGAGAGCCACAATGCCGAGACCGACCTGTCCGTCGAAATGCTGGTCAATCTCAATCCGGACTTAATCCTGGACCTGACGGCGACCCCGCGGAACAACAGCAACATCATCAGCTACGTCGACGCCATGGCGTTGAAGAAGCAGCACATGGTGAAGTTGCCGGTGATTGTCGCCAACCGCTCCAGCCGGACAGAGGTTATCGAGAGTGCCATCATCCTCCGCCGCAAGCTCGAAGAATTGGCGAAACAACAGGACGCCGCCGGCGGGAAGTACATTCGGCCGATTGTCCTCTTCCAGGCGCAGCCCCGTGTTGGCGACAATGCGACGACATACGAGAAGGTGAAGGAGCAGCTGGTCAAGGCCGGCATTCCAGAAGACGAAATCAAGATAAAGACGGCCGACCTGAACGAGCTGAAGGGTATCGACCTCGCCAGCCGGGATTGCGCGGTGAGATATATCATCACCGTGAATGCACTCAAAGAAGGGTGGGATTGCCCCAACGCCTACATTTTGGCGAGCCTCGCCGATAAGTCGTCGGCGGTCGATGTCGAGCAGATACTGGGCCGCGTGCTGCGAATGCCACACGTGCAGCAGCATAGTCACGACCTACTGAACCTGAGCTATGTGTTCACGGCGAGCAACAAGTTCGCCGACACCTTGCAGAGCGTGGTGAAGGCCTTGAACCGGGCAGGCTTCTCTATCCGCGATTACCGGACCGCCGAGCCACCGCAGCCTGTCGCACCGGCCCCGGTGCAGCAAGACTTGTTGAGCCAGGTCGCCACCGGCTTGCTGGGCGACTCGCAGCCGGCAGACGACCAAAGCAACGAAGGGTTCGAGTTAGGGGCAGAAGGCGATGCTGCCGACTGGCCGACGGCCCCTGTGGTGGCTGTCGACCCCGAGAGTGGCGCACCGGCGAGCGAAGCCGACAAGTTTGTTGAAGCGGTGGCCACGCAGGCTATCGAAGAAAACCAGGCCTTCGAGAAGAAGGCTGAAGCCGCGGATACGACGGTGCCCGCCGAGTTGGAGGACAAGGTGAATCGGCACAAGCTCAAGGATATATTCAAGGACCAGGCGCTGGCGCTGAAGCTACCGCAGTTCTTCGTCAAAGTGGCCCCAACCGGCTGGTTTGCTGATGCAGCCGCGAAGCAACTCCTCGAGCGCGATGAGCTGCTGAAGGACTTCAAGCTGACCAGTGCGGACAGTACGATTAGCTTTGAAGATGTGAGCGGTGAGATGTACCGCGTCGACCTGGAGAGGCAAGGGGATGGGGACTATTCGCCAAAGCCTTTTCGCATCGATGCGGCAGGCCGGCATCGCTTCAACGAGTTGATACTCACGCAAACCTACGAGAGCCAGGTGCAGGCCATCGTCCAGCGACTCTCGGATATGGTCGGCGACATGTGGCCGCTTGCCGACGAAGAGGTGAAGGCTTACGTGGGGCGCATCGTCCGGGCACTAACCCCGGAGCAACTCAGGGACTGCCTCGAGCGGGACGTTGCTTACGCTCGCAAGATAAAGACGAAAATCCAGGGGCTCGCGGATACCCACGCCATGAAGGTTTTCAGCGACATGCTGGACCTCGACAAGATTGTGCTGGAGCCGAATTTCGCCTTCCCGGAAACCATCATTCCATCCGCGAACGCGCCTGCCTTGCCGAAGTCGCTGTACTCCACTGAAGCCTCCATGGGGCAGTTCGAAGCCAAGGTTGTTGATGCAGTGGCCAACCTGGAGAGCGTCGAGTGGTGGCACCGAAATCTATCAAGGGGCAAGGGCTTCCGCATCAACGGGTTCCTGAACCATTACCCTGACTTTATCGTGAAACTGAAGTCGGGCAAGGTGGTGGCGCTGGAAACCAAAGGCGACGACCGCGACAATTCCGACAGTGAGCGCAAGCTGAAGTTGGGGAAGGCGTGGGAAGCAAAAACCGGCGGAAGCCATCGCTATATGATGGTATTCGATAACAACACCATCGCCGGCGCTGAGACCCTAGCCGGTGCCCTGACCAAGCTGAAGCAGCTGTAGCGCTCAGGCACTCTCAACGGGCTCCAGTACCCAAGTCTGCGCGACATCGAGCGTCTTCAGGCCTTTCTCATCCGGGACACGCTCGATGCCTGTGAGCGTGATGACATCACAGGACCAATGCAACAGCCGGGCGTCGTAGAGCGGCGGAATCTCATCCATCGGACTCCCGTTGCCCGGTGAGAGCAGCCTGGCCATGATGGTGTGGCGGTGCATGTCCGGAACGTACTCCTCGCCGACCCGCAGTTGGCCGACGGGGTGCTTGCCAAACGCAAACTGATACTTAGGGATGAGCCAGCCAGCCCGTCGAGCGCGCAGGAGTGCGTAGAGGTGTGTCATGCTGTTAACTGTATGGGCATCCAGTATTTATGGCAAGGCCTAACAACTTCCGGTGCTGCGCAACTTCATTGGGGTGCTGCACTCGAGCCGCCGGGGCGTTGCGGGTAGGCCCGGAATGATGGTTTTGCCAAGTCGATTGACTTGTGTCAAACCAGGTCGCGGACTGCGCTGCTAATCTCTCGCGTTTCTTAAAAAAGGGTCAAAAATGGCAAAAACGCAAAAGACCGCCACCCCGTCGCATCGCGCGGTTGGCCGTGTCGTCCGAGCGCTGACGTATCCAATTATTTCTGCTGAATTTGACCTGACGCTGCGTGAATTGAACGCATTGGCAACGCTGTCCCACGTTCCTCTCGAAATGGACAACATGATTGGCGAAGCCGCGGAAATGCTCCGAAAGTCCACGTTCGACGCTATGGCGCTAATCCCTGGCTGCCAGCAAGCATTTTGGATGGAGGAACAATTCAACGCTGCAACTGACAAGCTGGCCGAACTCGGCCTGGTAACGATTGAAAACACCCACGGGCCCCGCATGCACCTGCGGATTATGAAAGACTCCCCGGCGGAAGGCCCGGGCCGCGTCGTGCGCCTGACGAAAGCGGGCGAAGAGCTCGTCGACTCGATGGCAGGTAACTTGGCTAAATCGCTCAGTCTGCTCGATACCCCCGACGTCCGCGACGACCTAGCGCTCTACAGCTAAGTCCCGGCCTTCAGAGCGGCGCTTGAGCCAAAATAAGGCCACTCCGAGATAGGGAGTGGCCTTGAGACGTGGGGCGGGAACAGGCTCAAATTGCGTTCTGACCTCGGGCTGTGCTGTTGCTCTTCAAACCGCACCATAAAACTGCTCAAGCTCGCATGACGGTATAGCGCTCGGCGCAGCCGGCCAAACTGTCGACCGTATAATGGCGGTTTTGCCAAGTCGCTTGCCGCATGTCCATCAAAACCGAAATCCACCAGCTGCAATGCAAGCTGACCCCTACTCCGAGTCGATGGAAGCTGGTGCGGCCCGACGGCACGACTAAAATCAGCAAATTCTTCTTGTCCCTGCTCAAAGAAGTCCGCACCACGCTTGAGCCGGAAGATGTGCTGAACCCTCTCGGGCTTCTGCTCGGCGCGCATACCTACGACCACGCCGAAGCACTCTTTCGAGGGGATGTGCCGTCACTCCAGTGCTCGGAAATAGATGAGTTGGCTGTGCGTGATATCGAGTTGTTCGCGGATGGCAAACTCGTAGTCCGGTCCCTGTCCGCAGCAGATAATCCGCTAAACCCAAGACATAGCCTGCCTGATGCGCTCGACATGATTGACGCCTTGGCTGACAAGGGACCTGATGAGAAAGTGTTCTTACGCACTCTGGGCCAATTTGCAGGCCAGCTTATCAAATCAGGCGACCTAGACGACTTCAACGGCGGCGGGCCACATTTGGCCGACGTACAAGCCTATTTAGCGTCCCAGTAACGAGCGATAGCCCGGCACATCTGTTTCCGGGATTTCCTAAATGCAGGGGGCTTCGCGCCCCTTGGCTACTATATGGAGTAGGTTGGAGCTTTGGTCGGCTTACCAGCCTTCATGCGGTTTTGACGAGCGGCCCGGAGTTGCGCACGGGATTCGCCGGTAGATAGGCCTCGGCCTTGAATGCGGTCCTGCTCGCCCTTCTGTAGGGCGGCTATGAGCGACTTCTGCTGATTGGCCTGCATGTTCCCGTCCTCCGTAGTGCTGCGCGGCTAATAGTACCAAATTGGGCGCCATTGGTCGGCTCGCCAGTGGAGCGACGCCACGAGCGCAACGCCGGACGCCCTCCGGGCTGTGCACCTCGGAGCACATGATGCTCGCCAAAATAGATAGGGTAGCCGCCAGCTCCCCGTTGGTCCGCTGGCCTCACTGGCCGACACACACCGCCCTGTGCGTAAGTGCGTACTACCTATAGTAGGTGACAGCAAAAAAAGCCACTACATGTAGTGGCTTTGGTTGGCTAATCAGTCGTGGTCGTACTTGCGATTTCGCTCCCGATAGGGTTGCGCCGGGGACACCAGGACGTAGGTGGCGTGTGAACTGGGATACCACCAGGGCATCTCGACCGCATCAGATGGAACGTGCAGCGATGCGTTGATGTGCTCGACGGTCTTGTGGTTCGGGATGTCCGTGGAGCAGTGCTTGGTGCCGGAGGTAGTGAGTTTCGTGGTTACCCGGAAGTCGCGCTCCGGGCCCAAAACCTTAGTGGTTCGCGTCCCTTTGAAGTGGTACACGCAGCGCGACTCGGCATCCACAAACCAGGCCTCCATCGCGGGGGGATGCGGCTGCGGACGCGGGTCCGTGCGGTCATAGCTGCTGTTGTCGCTGACCTCTGCGCTAATCGCCGTTACCAGCAATCCGTTGGCGGCGGGCATGTCCGGGCCGTTGGCCAAGGTGTGCAGGTTAGTCAGGCGGTGCGTGTCGGCCAAGGCGATATTGGCCAGAGTGGCCGCCACTGCTGCGGCGAGAATGTGTTTGAAGGTTTTTGTCATGGGAAGATACCGTAGGTTGTGGATGGCTTAGCCTTGCCAGGCAATGCCTTGTTGCTGGGCGGCTTTGATGTCAGCAACCAGCGCCGGGATGGAGTCGCGGGGCTGCCCGATTCGCCACTGGGCGCCTGGCAGCTGGACGCAGACACGCGGGGCGGTTCCGCTGTACGGCACCAGCACATAAGCACCGTCCAGTGTCAGGCCACCAGCGGCAGCCAGCTTCATGTCGCCCTCGAGCACATTGCCGTCCTCGTCGCGAATGGCAACGCCATCCTCGCGTTCGCTAGTCTTTTGGCCGTTCACGTACAGGCGCGGCTCGGCAACATTCAGGACGGTAATGCCGGCTGCGGTGAGCTTGTCGGCAAGGGCTTGGGCTTGAGTCATGGTGAATCCTCTTAAATAGGTTAGTTTGTTGGTTAGCGTAGCGCATAATGATGGTGGCTACTCTTAGTATAGTCATGCTCTGTAAAACAGCATTAGACCGGCTGCCGCGGGTCGGCTCACCGATGAAGTGGGTACGCAGCACATGCCACCTGCCCGGCGTCTCGGCTACAAAAAAGCCGCCTCGATGGGCGGCTTGGGTTGAGTGTCTTGCGGTCTAATCGATTACGTTTTGCAGTAGCCGGTCAATGGCTTCCATCGTCAAGTTGCCGTGCTCGTCGAAGTAGTTATGCGTCTCCCCATCTGCCGGGGCGTAGGCAGTGCCATCCACTGCCGCTTGCGGCTGCGTATTCGAACCAAAGACCGTGTTGTTCGGCCTCCGGGCTATCGCAAAAGGCGGCAACAGCAAGGGCGTTGTGTGCCGTATGGGTGATGGGCAGGAAAGTGGCTTTAAGGCTCATGGGGTACTCCATAGCGGTTGATAGTCGTAGCGCATAAGAGGTGTGGCTACCATCAGTATAGCAATGCGTTGCAAAACAGCATTAGAATGCTAGCCCTGACCAGCGGGAAGGGCAGTAGCCCGTGGTGCGTCAACTCCTTGGCGATGGCGGCCGCCAGGCCGCAACAAGGGTGCCGCCCTCGAACCCCCAAATATTTGCAGCAGCAGCGCCTATGGATTTCGGTAAGTGGTTATACGCAAGTAGCTACTCAAATACCGCGCACGGTGAATGAGTAAATACTCAACTACCTCTTTACCGGTTACGGAAGGATTAAGAAATGAAACTACTCTTCGCACACACCAAAGGCGGCACGGGCCACTCCACGGGCGCGGAACAGGCGGCAGCATGGGCTGCTCACCAGAAGCTGGACCCGATTGCTGTTGACCTGGACCCGCAGAAAACGCTCATGTCCTGGTGCCAGCGTCGTAGCCAGCTCGATGTGCCGCTGGTCCCGGTGGCTTACCTTGAAAAGGATGTCATTGCTTCGACGGTGCAGGACCTGAGCCGCCGTTACGGTGTTGTCGTGATGGACGCGCCGGGCCATGCAGGCGATGTGCTGCTGGCTGCTGCTTCGGTCGCGGACAAGTGGCTCATTCCAGTGCGTCCGGGCATTGCGGACCTGGAAGCCCTGAACGACGTGCTCGCCATTTTGAAGAAGGCTCGCGTTGTTAACCCGGGTTTGCAGGCTGAAATTGTCCTGAATTTCGTGTCGACGCACCCCTTTAACCGTGAAGCTCAGGAAGCCCGCGAAGCCATTCTGGCCTCGTTCCCTGAACTGCCTATCAATGCTCAGGTTATCCGTGAGCGCAAGATTTACCGCGATGCCGCCAAGGCTGGCGCCAGCGTGCTTGAAAGCAACTCGCCGGCACGGGCAGAAATTCAACTGCTCGCTCAATCCATTTTTAACATTTAACGAAAGGAAGTACCCCTATGTCTCAATTCTCTAACCTCCGCCGCGCCGATGCCGATGCTCCGGTCAATGTCGTGGTCGATGTTGCCCCGGTTGTTGAACCGGTCGTTGTGTCCGAACAGGTTGCTGTCGAAGCACCGAAAAAGACCGGCCGCGTTACCCTCGTGCTTGATGAAGTCGACTTCATCAGGTTTGGCCGACGTTGCAGCGGCCTACGCACGTCGAAGCAGGAGTACCTGCGTCAGCTCCTGTTGTCCGACCTGGATAAGCACCAAGCGTAATGGCGTACTACCCACACCAGCGCAAGGACACACCGGCCCCCCTTTTTAGTGAAGGGGTGTTGGTTACGCAAATCGCCTTCTGGCTGCTGCTCGGCGGGCTGCGCTGGTGGCTGGGTCCGTGGGGGGCTGTCGCCGGGGCGGCTTGCATGATGCTGGCCACGGTGACTGAAGTGCGCCGGCTTGATTTGCGCCTGTTGCAGCTGCTCAACCTCGGCGCAGCGGCGGGGGTGTTCGGGTATTTTGTTTAGTCTGGCTATACAGAGTGTCACCTTGCCGAAGGTGCATGCTTCTTTTCTCTCTTAGGCCCGTCACACGACGGGCCTTTTTTGGTTGCTACGCCGGCCACTCATCGCGGGTAATCCAGCGCACGCCGTCCAGTGCATCTTTGATGCGTCCGGAGGCGGACATGGCTTTGAATGCATCCATTAGTCCGGCTTTAGTCGAGACTACCGGCCACTTCTCGATACTGTCCACCGGACAATTTAGCCACGCTTTGAATGTCGGTACGCTCGGTACAGGCCCCGCGCCAGGGAAGGTGCCGGGCTGTACGGTTACCGCCATTTCATGGGCCAGCTGTGCGGACGGCGGCCACGGCCCGGTTTCGCGGAACATGACAGTAGAGTCCTGGTCCTTGAATGACGCCATCCACGCGATGACCGCACTCAGCGAGTAGCGCACGGGGCAGGTCCGCGCAGGGCATAGTTTCTTGAATAGCGGGCCGCTTATTGATTTACGTCCTTCGCGCGCTGCCGCAAGCCAGGCAACTGACAACCCAGTTAGCTCGGCCACGGCTTGCGGCGTAAGCCACGGGTCTGTCCCCGGCGGAGCGTTGTCTTGGATTTGCTCAATAGAAATTCGTGCCATAGGTGCCTGAAAAGGGTGCCTGGTGCCAGGAACAGGCACCCTTTTCAGTGGGTGCCTGTTGGGTGCCTGGTGGGCCGTACTGGACTTGAACCAGTGACCAAGGGTTTATGAGACCCCTGCTCTAACCAACTGAGCTAACGGCCCTTTTTCACAACATAAACTACATTTGCATACAAACAAAAACTATCAAACTCGACAATTATGAGTCCTCTGCTCTAACCAACTGAGCTACGGGCCCGGAAAGCTTTAGTTGCCGTTGGTGTCGACGAAGCTGCGCAGCTTGTCGGAGCGGCTCGGGTGGCGCAGCTTGCGCAGCGCCTTGGCTTCGATCTGGCGGATGCGCTCGCGGGTGACGTCGAATTGCTTGCCGACTTCTTCCAGTGTGTGGTCGGTGTTCATTTCGATACCGAAGCGCATGCGCAGGACCTTGGCTTCCCTCGTCGTCAGGGTGTCGAGGATTTCCTTGGTGACGCCGCGCAGGCTGGAGTACATCGCTGCGTCGGCCGGCGCCAGGGTGCCGGAGTCTTCGATGAAGTCGCCGAGATGCGAGTCGTCGTCGTCGCCGATCGGGGTTTCCATGGAGATCGGCTCCTTGGAAATCTTCATGATCTTGCGGATCTTCTCTTCCGGCATGTCCATCTTCTTGGCCAGCGTGGCGGGATCGGGTTCGGCACCCGTTTCCTGCAGGATCTGGCGGCTGATCCGGTTCATCTTGTTGATCGTTTCGATCATGTGCACCGGGATGCGGATGGTCCGTGCCTGGTCGGCGATGGAGCGGGTGATGGCCTGGCGGATCCACCACGTTGCATACGTCGAGAACTTGTAGCCGCGGCGGTATTCAAACTTGTCCACTGCCTTCATCAGGCCGATGTTGCCTTCCTGGATCAGGTCGAGGAACTGCAGGCCGCGATTGGTGTATTTCTTGGCGATCGAGATGACCAGACGCAGGTTGGCTTCGGTCATTTCGCGCTTGGCGCGACGGGCCTTGGCTTCACCGGTCGACATCTGTTTATTGATGTCTTTCAGGTCCTTGAGCGGAATGCCGATGCGGTCCTGCAGGGCAAGCAGCTTCTTCTGTTCTTCCTTGATCGCCGGACCGTTGCGGGTCAGGACAGCGACGTAGGTCTTGGGGGCGGCAGCGATTTCGCCGTCGGCCCAGTCAAGATTGACTTCGTTGCCGGGGAAGGACTGGATGAAGTGCGGGCGCGGCATCTTGACGCGATCGACGCAGATTTGCTGGATCTTGCGCTCGCAACCACGGACCTGCTCGACCATGCCGCGCACGCTGTCGCACAGGCGCTCGATCGAGCGCGAGGTGAAGCGGATGTTCATCAGCTCGTCGGAAATCTGCTGTTGCAGCTTGAGGTAGGCCTTGTCCTGCGGGCCCTTGCTGTGCAGCAGCTTCTGCATCTTGGTGTGCAGGCCCTTGATGATTTCGAAACGCTCAAGGGCGTCGACCTTCAGTTGCAGCAGCGAGGCGGAAACAGCAGCGGCTGCGCCACCACCTTCTTCGTCATCGCCTGCATCTTCTTCGTCTTCTTCGATTTCTTCGGCGACTTCCGGTGCGGCCGGCGCGGCTTCAACGGCGTTCGGGTCGATCAGGCCATCGACCAGTTCGTCGATGCGCATTTCCTCGGTTTCGACCTTGGCGGCCATTTCGAGGATGTCGTCAATCGTGGTCGGACAGGCGGAAATCGCCTGGACCATGTGCTTGAGGCCTTCTTCGATGCGCTTGGCGATTTCGATTTCGCCTTCGCGGGTGAGCAGCTCGACCGAGCCCATTTCACGCATGTACATGCGGACCGGGTCGGTGGTGCGGCCGAATTCGGAGTCGACGGTGGACAGTGCCTGTTCAGCCTGCGCTTCGACTTCTTCGTCGTCGGTCGCGGCGGCAGCCGTGTCGGACATCAGCAGGTCTTCGGCAGCCGGGGCTTCGTCGAAAACCTGGATGCTCATTTCGCTGAAAGTCGAAATGATGGCTTCGATACTTTCCGCGTCGACCACGTCGTCCGGCAGGTGGTCGTTGATTTCGGCGTAGGTCAGGTAACCCCGTTCCTTGCCGAGCTTGATCAGGGCTTTGAGGCGTGTCTTGCGCGCTTCGGCGTCAAGGGGTTCCGGAGTTTCTGCTATTGCACCGTCGAGCAGCGCCTTTTCGGCTGCTTTCTCCTTGGCTTTGCTGACGCGAGCCTTGGGGGCTTCCTTAGCAGTATCTTTTGCCTTGGCCATGAACACGATCCCTTAAAATGCGGAAAACCGCCGATTTTACCATAACTTAGCTTCATTTTCCCCGGTTGCTGAGGAACTGGATGTAAGCCAGTTTCTCGGCGGCGCTCAGTCCGGCGACGCCAAACTGCTGTGCCTTGATCTGCAATTCGGCAAAGGCCCTTTTCTGGCCGCCTGCCTGCAGTTTCTCCAGGGTGTCGTGAAATTCCGTTTCCGACTCCGCTTCGTCAAAGGGCTGACCGAGAAGTTCCGCCGCGGCATTTTCGATCAGTGCTTCTTCGGGCATGCCGCGCAGGCGTTCGCGCAGTGCGGCGTAGCTGCTGGCCTCGTGGCTGGCGCCGCTGACCAGTTCGCGCAGGCGGATCAGCGCCGGGCGTTCCGGCGTGTCGGGCAGCAAATCGACCTGCAGTTGCGAGGCCAGTTGCGGCTTGTGCAGCACGAGGCGGAGCAGGTTGCGGGTCAGCGATGGTGCGGTGCGGCGTGCCTTGGCCGGCGCAGCGGGCATGTAGGACTTGAGGTCGCACAGGCGCTCGACTTCGCTCTGGGCAAACCCGCTTGCCTCGGCCAGGCGCTTGACCAGTTGCAGGCGCAGTAGCGGCGTCGGCAGTTTGAGGAGTAGCGGCTTGGCTTCGTAGATCAGCTGCGCCTTGCCTTCCGAACTGGTCAGGTCGCAGCGCTGGGCGAGTTCGCGCAGCAGGAAGTCGGAGAGCGGCATGGCCTGGGTCACCAGGCGGTCGAATTCTTCCTTGCCATAGGTGCGGATGTAGCTGTCCGGGTCTTCATCCTGGGGCAGGAAGACGAAGCCGAGGCGCTTGTTGTCGGCGAGGGCTTCGAGCGAGTTTTCCAGGGCGCGCCAGGCGGCCTTGCGGCCGGCATTGTCGCCATCGAAGCAGAAGACGATACGGTCGACCTGGCGCAGAAGCTTGTTTACGTGCGTTGCCGTGGTTGCTGTACCGAGCGCCGCGACGGCATTGCCGACGCCGTTCTGGGCCAGCGCGATGACGTCCATGTAGCCTTCGGTGACGATGGCGGTGTCGGTGTCGCGCAAAGCCTGGCGGGCTTGCGGCAGGCCGAACAGCTCGCGGCCCTTCTCGAAGAGCGGCGTTTCCGGCGAGTTCAGGTATTTCGGCTCGCCCTGGTCGATGATGCGCCCGCCGAAGGCGATGATGTCGCCCTTCTGGTTGATGATCGGAATCATCAGGCGGTCGCGGAAGCGGTCGTAGCGGCGGCCGGCTTCGTTCTCGATGATCAGGCCGGCAGTCTTCAGTTCGTCGGCGTTGTAGTTCGGAAAGACGGCTTGCAGGTTCTGCCAGCCGTCCGGTGCGTAGCCGATGCCGAAGCGGGCAGCGATTTCGCCGGACAGGCCGCGCTTCTTGCAGTATTCGATGGCACGCGGTGTAGCCTTGAGCTGATCCTTGTAGTACTGCGCGGCGCGCGCCATGATCTCGATCAGGGCGCGGGTCTGGCCGGGCTTCTCATCGTTGAAACCGCGTCCTTCGCTTTCCGGCATCTGCATGCCGGCGCGGCTGGCCAGTTCCTTGACGGCATCGACGAAGCCCATGCCCTGGTATTCCATGACGAAACTGATCGCCGTGCCATGCGCGCCGCAGCCGAAGCAGTGGTAGAACTGCTTGGTCGGGCTGACCGTGAAGGACGGCGATTTTTCGTTGTGGAAGGGGCAGCAGGCGGCGTAATTGGCGCCGGCCTTCTTGAGCGGCACGTAGCCGTCCACCAGGTCGACGATGTCGACCCGGGCCAGCAGATCCTGGATAAACGAATCCGGGATCATCGCGCTTTAACCGGCAAGTGCGGCTTTTACCAGTTTCGAGACTTCCGCCATGTCGGCCTTGCCGGCCAGTTGCGGTTTCAGGACTGCCATCAGCTTGCCCATGTCGGCCGGGCCTTTGGCGCCGGTTGCGGCAACGGCAGCGGCGACGGCGGCAGCGGTGTCCTCGTTGCTCATCTTTTCCGGCAGGTAGGCGCCGAGGATGGCGATTTCGGCCTTTTCGGCATCGGCCAGATCCTGGCGGGCGGCAGCTTCGTACTGGCTGACGCTGTCCTTGCGCTGCTTGACCAGCTTTTCGATGACGGCGATGACAGCGTTGTCGTCAAGCTCGACTCGCTCGTCGACTTCCTTCTGCTTGAGGGCGGCGAGCAGCAGGCGGATGGCGGCCAGCTTGGCGGCTTCCTTGGCCTTCATGGCCGATTTCATGTCTTCGGTGATGCGTGCTTTGAGGCTCATTTTGGGCGGCTAGTCGTTGGTTGTCGGGGTCAGGTGCCAGAGATGGGGGCGGATCCCGGAATTTCAAAGAAAAAAGCCGCCGGCTGTTGAGGCTGGCGGCTCTTTGGTGCGGCGTTCACCGTACTGGATTAGTACAGTTTCGGCGGCAGGGTCTGGCTGCGAATACGCTTATGGTGGCGTTTGACGGCAGCAGCCAACTTGCGCTTGCGTTCGGCGGTGGGCTTTTCGTAAAACTCACGGGCACGCAGCTCGGTCAGGAGACCAGTTTTTTCAACCGTGCGCTTGAAGCGGCGGATGGCAACTTCGAACGGCTCATTTTCCTTGACACGAATGTTTGGCATATAAATCACCCCCTTCCGTTAGGCGCCTGCCAGGTCAAGTAGAAGGCAGTGCGCGCAAAATTTTTCCGCTGGTTTGCGGGTAGCCGAGCAGTATATTGCAAAAGACCTTTGAGTTCCAAGTGTTAAAATGCGTCCCCATGCTAGTCCTTGGTATTGAATCTTCCTGCGACGAAACCGGAATCGCCCTCTACGACAGCGAAGCCGGCCTTTTGTCGCACGCCCTGCATTCGCAGGTCGCGATGCACGCCGAGTACGGCGGTGTCGTCCCGGAACTGGCGTCGCGCGATCACATCCGGCGTGTCGTCCCCCTGTTGCGCGAGGCACTGGCGCGCTCCGGCCGGCAACTGGCCGAGGTCGATGCCGTGGCTTACACGCGCGGCCCCGGCTTGTCGGGCGCCTTGCTGGTTGGCTGCGCCTTTGCCGAAGCCCTGGCGCTGGCGATCGGCAAACCGACGATCCCAGTGCATCACCTTGAAGGGCATCTGCTGTCGCCCTTGTTGTCGAGCACGCCGCCGACCTTCCCGTTTGTCGCGCTGCTGGTTTCCGGTGGCCATACGCAATTGATGCGGGTGACCGGTGTCGGCGAGTACGAACTGCTCGGCGAAACCCTGGACGATGCGGCCGGCGAGGCTTTCGACAAAAGCGCCAAGATGCTTGGTCTGCCGTATCCGGGCGGTGCGCTGCTCTCGAAGCTGGCCGAGCAGGGCGATCCGGAGAAATACAGTCTGCCGCGCCCGATGCTGCATTCGGGCGACCTGAGTTTCAGCTTTTCCGGCCTCAAGACGGCGGTGCTGACCCTGGTCCGCGAGCAGGGCGAGTCGCTCACCGAAACCTTCAAGGCCGACGCGGCGCGTGCCTTCCAGGAAGCCATCGTCGAGGTGCTGGTCAAGAAGTCGCTGAAGGCGATGAAGCTGACCGGCCTCAAGCAGCTGGTCGTGGCCGGCGGCGTCGGCGCCAATAAGCAGTTGCGGGCGACGCTCGACCGCGAGGCAAAACGCAAACAGTTCCGGGTCTATTACCCGGAGCTGGAATTCTGTACCGACAACGGCGCGATGATCGCGCTGGCCGGTTGCCTGCGCCTGCAGTCCGGCACGCCGGCCAAGGAAGCCGGCAGCTTTGCCGTGCAGCCGCGTTGGCCGCTGATGGAAATGTCGGCGACGGCGCAGTAGACAATCGGCCATGGCGCGGCGTCGACCGCTGCGCCCGCCTTTTTCCCCTTTTTCTTGCGGCGTTTCGGGCAATTGCTGCACGGTGGATCGGACTTGCAGCATTTGCCGCCCATCAGATTTCTCCTGGAATGTTGTGCTGCGCCATTGCGTGCGAGGTGTTGAAACGGTTCAGAAGTTGTCGGGCAGGGTGGCGAGCACGTCGATGCAGGGTTCCCAGGCGACAAGCTCGTCGAACCAGCGATCAATGAAACGGGTAATCATGGTGGCCTCCTTGGCAGCAAGCAGATCGTTCTGACCTGATGCTTGCAGTCTAGATGGCGCTCCTTGATTGATCCAATCAATAACTCAAATGTTGTTAATGCCTTTTTGCTATTGATCAGGGGGCGACGACACTTGGATGCCTGGCGTCGCGCAGTTGCGTCGCGTAGGCCGGGACCTGGGCGGCTGCCGAGCGCGCTGGCGAGAGGTGTACCGAAACTTCTACGGTCAACCGGAAAAAATAGCCAAAAATGAAAAAGGGCGCCCGGCCCGGAGGGAGTTGGAGCGGGCGCCAAGGTGCAGAGATTTGCCGGTTGGGGTCAGAAGACCCAGACGGCTTCGGGAGGGAATTCCAGCCAGCGCTTGCCGCTGCCCTGGTGTTGCTTGCCCCAGGCGCGCAGCAGGTCCTTGCCGGCGTGGAAGACGTATTCGAAACGGTCGCCCAGGAACATCGAGGTGACGAGATCGACTTCCGTCCGGTGTTCGCCGGGGCCGTCGGCCAGGTGCATCTGCTCGACGCGGATGACTGCCTTGGCTTCCTGGCCGATGGCGGCATTGGTGCGGCGCAGGCCCCACACCGAAATGCCGTTGTCGAGGTCGATGCGGGCGCTGCCGCCGCGAATGTCGCCGATGCGGCCTTGCATGATGTTGTTGCTGCCCATGAAGTCGGCGACGAAATAGGTCTGCGGCTGGCTGTACATTTCCTGCGGCGCGCCTTGCTGCTCGATGACGCCGCCGTTCAGCAGCAGGATGCGGTCGGACATGGCCATCGCTTCGGACTGGTCGTGGGTGACGACCAGTGCCGACAACTGCAACTCGACGATCAGGTTGCGCAGCCAGGCGCGGGCTTCCTCGCGCATCTTGGCGTCGAGGTTGGACAGTGGCTCGTCGAGCAGGATGACCGGCGGGTTGTAAACCAGGGCGCGGGCAATCGAGACGCGCTGCTGCTGACCGCCGGAAAGCTGGTGCGGGTAGCGTTCGGCGAGATGGTCGAGGCCGAGATTCTTGAGCGCCGCATGGACGCGCTGGATGATCTCGTTGGTCGCCACCTTGCGCAGCTTGAGCGGATAGGCGACGTTGTCGAACACGGTCTTGTGCGGCCACAGCGCGTAGGATTGGAAGACCAGACCGAGTTCGCGCTTTTCGGCCGGGATATCGATGCCGGCGGCGGCATCGTAAATGGCCCGGCCGGCGATGCTGACGCTGCCGTGATGCGGTTGTTCGAGGCCGGCGACGGCCCGCAGCAGGGTGGTTTTGCCGCTGCCCGAGGGGCCGAGCAGGGAAACGACCTCGCCGCGGCGCAGGTGCATCGAGACGCCCTTGAGGATCGGATTGCTGCCGTAGGACAGGGCGAGGTTGTCGACGGTCAGGATGGTTTTTTCAGTCATGAAGTTTTACTCCGAAACGCAGCGCCAGGGCGAGGCCGACGCCGACCAGCAGCATGTTGATCAGGGACAGCGCGGCGACCACATCGACGGCGCCGGAGGCCCACAGGGAAACGATTTGCGCGCCGATCACCTCGGTGCCGGGGGAGAGCAGGTAGACGCCGGTCGAGTATTCGCGCTCGAAGATCATGAAGATCAGCAGCCACGAACCAAGCAGACCGTTGCGGATCAGCGGCACCGTGATGTCGCGCGACACCCGGCTACGTGAGGCGCCGACCAGACGGCCCGCCTCTTCAAGTTCCGGGCCGACCTGCATCAGGGCGCTCTGGATCAGGCGCATGCCGTAGGCCAGCCAGACCACGGCGTAGGCGAACCACACCGAGAATAGCGTCGAGCGTAGCGGTGCCAGGAAGGGCACGAAGAGGAACACCCAAAATACGGCCAGACCGGCCATCAGGCCGGGAATGGCGCGCGGCGTCAGGATCACGTAATCGACGAAGCGCGACAGGCCGTCTGGTTGGCGGTGTGTGGCAAGGCCGATCAGCAGGTAACCGCCGACGGCAACGGCGCCGCCGATGGTGCCGATGAGGATGGAATTGACGATTGAGCGGATCATCGTCGATTCCTCGAAGACGGCGTGGAAGTGGTCGAGCGTCAGTACATCGAGGATATTCACCCCGGTGCCCCAGCTACTGACCACGGAACGCAGTGCGACGCCGGCAATCGGCACGAAGATGCTGAGGAACAGCCAGGCGCCGATCACGGTGAGTGCCACCCATTTCCAGCCACCGAGGGCGAGCGGGCGCTGGCGGGCCGACTTGCCCTTCATCGAAACGTAGCGCTGGGCCGACTTGAGCAGGAAGCGCTGCAGCAGTACCAGCGGGAAAGTCACGGCGACGATGCAGGTGGCGACTGCGGCCATCAGGTGGTAGGACGGAGTGCCGAGCTTGTTGGTCAGCTTGTAGAGGTAGGTGGTCAGTACCAAGTGGCCTTCCGGGTCGCCGAGGATCAGCGGCAGGCCGAAGATCTCGAAGCCGAGGAAGAAGACCAGCACGCCGACGTAGAGCAGCGCGGGCGAAACCATCGGGATCGACACGTCTCGGGCGACGCGGAAGGGGCTGGCGCCGGACAGGCGGGCCGCTTCCTCGACGTCGGAGCCGAGATTGCGCAGGGCCGACGACGAGTAGAGATAAACGTGCGGGACGTGGGTGAGACCGGCGATGACGACGATCGAGGCGAGCGAATAGATGTTCCACGGCACGCCGCCGAAGATCGACTCGAACCAGACCGAGAAGAAGCCGACCGGGCCGAGCGCGACGACGTAGCCGAAGCCGAGCACCACCGGCGAGACGAAGATCGGGATCAGGATGGGCGTCTCCAGCCAGCGCCGGCCGGGCAGGTCGGTGCGGACCATGATGAAGGCGAGGATGGCGCCGAGCGGGATGGCGATGGCACTCATGCCGACGGCGATGATCAGCGTATTTTTCGTCGCCGACCAGAAATCCGGGTCATCGAGAATGAAGGCGAAGGATTCCAGGCTGAGCGTCGCCGTCTTCATGAAGAAGGGGCCGGACAGCACGCTCTGGTAGATCACCAGGCCGAGCGGGAAGAAGACGGAAAGGGCGAGCAGGGTCACCACTGCCCGTCGAGGCAATGTTTGCAACATGGGAGTCACCTTGGGTTTGAGGTGGATCGGGGCCTCAGCGCCGGCCTGCGAAAGCTCGCAGGTCCGGGCCGGGCTGGCGGTGGGTCGCCCTTATTTCGCCTTGACGGCGCTGTTCCACTGCTTGAGGAAATCGAGGCGTTTGGCCTGATCCAGGTAGGTCAGCAGGCCGGTGCCGATGGGCACCGGGCGCAGCGCGTCGCCGAGCTGCTTCTTCAGGCCGCTGGCTGTTGTTTCGCCGTCGACATCGGGGCGGATGGCATAGAGGTCAGCCTTGTTGGCGATGATCTCCTGGCCCTTCCTGGACAGTACGAAATCCAGCCAGATCTTGGCGGCGTTCGGGTTCTTGGCGTTTTTGGCGATGAACATGACGCGGCTGATGACCAGCGTGTAATCCTTGGGCAGCACGATGCCGATCGACGGGTCCTTCTGGGCGCGGGTCAGTGCGTAGGCGGCATTGAGGTTGTAGCCGATCAGGTTCTCGCCGGAAGCGATGCGTTCCATCATCGTGCCGGTCGACGCCTGAACCCGGACCTGGACGCCGCCTAGGGCCTTGAGCAGATCGGCATAGCCGGCGCCATTGACCTGCTTGTCCTGGCTTACCAGCATGAAGCCGACGCCCGATTTTTCCGGGTCGTAGGTGTTGACCTTGCCCTTGTACTTGTCGGCCTGCGTCGTCAGCAGCTTGATGAAGTCGGCGTGGCTCTGCGGCACGTCGGCGGCCGGTACCAGGCGCTTGTTGTAGACGAAGCCGATCGGCTCGTAGGTGGTGCCGAAGGCTTCGTTCTTCCAGTTGGCCCACTCGGGCAACCTGGCTGTTTCAGCCGACTTGTGTGGCTGGGCGTAGCCATCATTGACCAGCTTGACCTGGAGGTCCATGGCCGACGACCAGGTGACGTCAGCCGAGTTGCCGGCCGCCGTTTCCGAAATGAAGCGGTTGTACAGTTCGGTCGTGCTCATGTTGCTGTACTCGACCTGGATGGTCGGGTACATCGTGCGGAATTCGCGGATCAGATGGTTGGTCTGTTCGTTGTCGGTCACCCCGTAGATCGAGAGCTTGCCTTCCTTCTGGGCGGCGGCGATCAGATCGGGTGCCGATTGGGCGAAGAGCGGAGTGCTGGTGCCGAGGGCTGCGGCGACGAGGCCGGCGGTCAGGCAGCGCTGGAAGTTGCGACGAGTCAGTTTCATGATGTCTCCTGTCTTTTGATTTTGGCACTGTCGGTTGCTTTTTTGCCGACCGACTGTGACTTGATGCTACCGGGCCAGTCTTTCGAACTGCTTTCACGACCGGCCCGGTTTTCGTTTTTTGCGTTTTTTCCCGGTTGCCCCTGGGGCCGGCCGTTGTTTCCATGCTCGTCAGAAACGGTAGCGGGCGCCCAGCATCAGCGATTTCGGCGTGTAATTGACCGGCAGGCCCGAGTCCTTGTCGTAGCCCTGGCAGGTGCCGCCGGCGCACAGCGAGTTCTGGCCGCCATTCTTGTTGGAAACCTGGGCGTAGTAGGCGTAGAGATCGGTCTGTTTGTCGAGCGCGAATTCGTAGCCGACGCCGAGGTGATCGGAGTCGCGATTGGTGCTCAGACGGTCGTCGAGGTGGCCATAAACACCGCGTATGGTATGGCGTTCGGCGAACGGCACGGCCATGCCCAGCCACCAGACGTTGCGATCGAGGGTCTTGTTGGTGACGGCGCCGTCCTGGGTGTCTTCACCGTGCAGGAAGTGGGCGTATAGCTTGGCGAACTTGAGGTCGTAAGTGGCGGCAAGGTTGTAGGAGGTGCGGTTGATGTTTTCGGTGGCCGGGGCGGTCACCGTGCCGGTACGCTGGTAAGACAGGTAGCCGGCACCGACGAAGAGCGGCCCCTCGGCGTAGCTCAGGCTGGCGCTGATGCCCTTGCCTTCGTTTTTCGGACCAGTGGCGGTGTTGCCCGGTGTGCCGCCGGTGATGCCGACATCTGCCTCGCTGTTGTTTTCCATGCCGGCCGAGTAGGCGATCTTGCCCTGGAACCCTGCCAGTTTTGGTGATGCATAGAAGACGGCATTGTCGAAACGGCTGGCGGCCGCGCTCGACCACAAGCGGAAGGCGGTGGCGCCGCCGATGGTGAATGGGTCCGAGGTACTGGCCAGCGAGTAGATCGGGGCATAGTCGCGACCAAAACGGATGTCGCCGTATTTTTTGCTGTTCAGGCCGATGAAGGTGTTGCGCGAGAAAATGGCGACGCCCGTTGTGTTGACCGATGCCGACGAGGCCGTGCCGGCCCCCGGATTGCTGACGTTGCTGGAGTGGCCGGTGTTCTGGCCGTTGTCGTAGGAAACGCCGGCTTCGAGCTGGAAGTAGGCGGAGAGGTCGTCGCCAAAATCGCGCAGCCCCTTGAAGCCGATCCGGCTGGCCGAGCCGAGGCCGCTCTGGACGCGAGCCTTGGTGCCATGTCCGTAATCGCCGACTTCGATGCCGGCATCGGCGATGCCGTAGATGGTCAGGCCCTCGGGCATGGACAGTCCCTTGCTTTTGCTTGGGGGCGGAGCTTCGGCCAGTGCCTTGGTTGCCTGTTCGGCCTTCTTGGTGGCGACGGCAGCGGTAGCCGCGGTGGCTTGCAGCAGTTCTTCCAGCTTTTCGAGGCGGGCTTTCTGGGCCTGGATCTCGGCGCGCAGCTCGTCGAGCGGTGCGGCCATGACCGGGGCACTCAGCGCCAGGCTGCCGAAGCAGGCCAGGGTGGCGAGGTTTATCGTGTGTTTTTGCATTATGTCTCCTCCTGTGGATTTCATTTCACGGGTAATTCCCGGTCGGTGTAGTACCGGGTGGGGGGATTAGAAAGAAATCAGCTTTCGATTTGCTTTCGATGCCTTGACGCGGAACAATCGCTGTCAATGAGTCCGGTCGACGGGAAGTTTTCCGTCACAGAGCCGGCCGAGGAGACAAAAAATGAAAATTCTGCTGGTCGAAGATCACCCCGAGTTGTGCGAATGGGTGGCGAAATCCCTGCGCCAGGCCGGTTACGTTGTCGACGTCACCGACCGCGGCGATCATGCCGAGCATCACCTCCTGACCGGTGGCTACGACGGCGTACTGCTCGACCTGTCGTTGCCTGGCAAGGATGGGCTGGATGTGCTGCGCAACCTGCGCGCCCGCGGTTCGCGCGTGCCGGTGCTGATCTTCACGGCGCGCGGCTCGGTGGATGACCGGATCAAGGGGCTCAACCTGGGCGCCGACGACTACCTGCCCAAACCGTTCGAACTGGCCGAACTCGAGGCCCGGCTGAAAGCGTTGCTGCGGCGTTCGGCCGGACAGAATCCGGTGATCCAGCTCGGCGAACTGGCATTTGATACGGTCAGCCGCCTGCCGATGGTGCGTGGCGCCGCCTTGTCGCTGACGCCACGCGAACTGGCCGTGCTCGAAGCCTTGCTGACGCGGGTCGACCGGCCGGTGGCGCGCGATACCTTGTTCGAAAAAATCTTCAGCATGGAGCAGGACGCGCGGGCCGAGGCGATCGAAATCTACGTGCACCGACTGCGCAAGAAGCTCGAAGGATCGGGCGTGCAGATCACCACCGTGCGCGGCCTCGGCTACATGATCGGCAGCGTTGGCGAGGCGGTCACTTGAGGGCGCCGGGCCTCAAGCGCCGGCTGGCCTTCTGGCTGTTCGGCGTTCTTTCGGCGCTGCTCGTGGTTGATGCCTGGTACAGCTATAGTGACGCGCTGGGCGCGGCCAATCAGGCCTACGACCGTTCGCTGTCGGCTTCGGTCAAGGGGATTGCCGAGCGTGTCTACGCGACCGAAAAAGAGGTAGTCGTCGACATTCCCTATTCGGCGCTTGAACTGTTCGAGGCCGGCAGTTCAGACCGGATTTTCTACAACGTCGGCATTCCCGGCGACAAGGTGATTACCGGTTACGAGGACTTGCCTTTGCCGGAGAGTATTTCGCCGAACAGCCCGGTTTTCTACGATGGCATCTATAAAGGTCAGCAACTGCGTCTGGGCGCCATGCTCAAGCCGCTTTATCGGGCGGAGTTTCCCAAACCGGTTCTGATCATTATTGGCGAAACGATCAATACCCGGCAGGAGGTCGTGCATCACCTCTTCTCCCGCGAAGTGGCGCGCAAGGCGCTGCTTATTGTCGTTGCGCTTGCCGTTGCGCTGTTTGCGACGATGATTGCCGTACAACCGATCGATAACCTCGGGCAGGCAATTCGTCAGCGTCCGGAGGACGACCTGACGCCGGTCACCGCGCTCGGCGTGCCGCACGAGGTCAAGCCGCTGGTCGAAGCGATCAATCTGCACATGGAGCGGATCAGTGCCATGCTTGAGGCCCGGCGCCGTTTCATCACCGATGCCGCGCACCAATTGCGGACGCCGCTGGCGGTTCTTAATACGCAAGCCGAATACGCCTTGCGTCAGCATTCGGAAGCTGAAATGCGGCCGGCGATCGAGGCCCTGCACCGCAGCCTGGCTAGCGCCATCCGCCTGGCCAACCAGTTGCTGTCGTTATCGCGGGCCGAGCCGATCAACGGCCTGATGGTGGCACGTCAGGCGGTCGATATCGCCGCCGTGGCGCGTGACATGGTGGTCGAATTGCTCCCACTGGCGGCACGCAAGAGCATCGATCTCGGCATTGAGGGCGACCGTGCGCCGATCGTGGTCGCCGGGCATCCGGTCTTGTTACGTGAATTGATCGCCAACCTGATTGACAATGCGCTGCGCTATACGCCGGAGAACGGGGTGGTCACGGTCGCCGTCGATCAGGCGCCGGACAGGGCGTCGACCGCCAGACTTCGCGTCATCGACAATGGGCCGGGGATTCCTGCCGAGTTTCGCGCCCAGGTCTTTCTTCGTTTCTTCCGCCTTGATGGCAGTGATTACACCGGGAGCGGACTGGGGCTGTCGATTGTTCGCGAAATCGCGCACGGCCATGGCGGCGATATCACGCTGAGTGATGCGCCGGGCGTTTCCGGTTTGCTGGTCGAAGTCTTGTTGCCCTTGGTTGAGGGCGCCGCCTAGGCCTTCTTCTTGCTGCCGATTTTCGATTCCTGGCCGGCGAGCAGGCGCTGGATGTTCTGCCAGTGCTTGCCGATCAGCGCCATGGCAATAATGCCGACAACGATGCTCGGGTGCTCGGCGCCATGCAGCAGGGCGGCATAGACCGGCGCCAGGGCGGCGGCCAGGACGGCGGCGAGCGAGGAGTAGCGTGAGACGAAGGCGACGAGCAGCCAGGTGCCGAGTACGGCCAAGCCGAGTGCGGGATCGAGCGCAATGAGTACGCCGGCGGCGGTGGCGACGCCCTTGCCGCCCTTGAACTTGAGGAAAACCGGGTAGAGGTGGCCGAGGAAGACGGCCAGCGCAACGAGGCCGACCATGTTGTCGCTCAGGCCGTATTGCTGTGCGGCGAAGACGGCGACCCAGCCCTTGAGCGCATCGCCGAGCAGCGTGAACAGTGCCGCCTTCTTGTTGCCGCTGCGCAGCACGTTGGTCGCGCCGGGATTGCCCGAGCCGTAGGTGCGCGGGTCGGCGAGGCCGAACAGCTTCGAGGAAATCATTGCGAAGGGAACGGAGCCGAGCAGATAAGCGGCAAGGATGGCGAGTGCGGTTTGCATGAGGGGATATCCCGGCTGGAGTACAATCGCGGCGGATTTTACACTGCCAAGGCATTTCGACTCCTGTATGGACATCATTTTCATCGAAGAACTGCGCGCCGAGACGTGGATAGGTATCTATCCGCGCGAAAAGGCCATGTCGCAGACGGTCGAGATTTCTCTGCAAATCGGCGTGTCGACCGTCTCGGCCGGCGCCAGCGACGACATCCGCGACACCGTGGACTACGCCGTGGTCGTTGAACGCCTGCGCAGCGATCTGGCGGGCAGCCATTTCAACCTGATCGAGGCGCTGGCCGAACATGTCGCCAGCTACATCCTGGAAACCTTCGCCGTACACTGGGTGCGTGTCTCGATTGCCAAGCTCGGCATGATGCCGGGCGTCAAGCGCGTCGGCGTGATCATCGAGCGCTCGCTCTAAAAGACAGCAAGCAAAAAGGCCCAGCGGTCGACGTCGACCGCTGGGCCTTTTTTGTCGCGCTCAGAATGCTGCGGCGAGCACGGTCATGATCGCGAAACCGGCGGCCAGCCCGGCGGTGCCGGCGGCTTCGCGACCGGGCTTGTGCGAGGCCGGGATCAATTCGTGGCTGACCACCCAGAGCATGGCACCGGCTGCAGCGGCGAGGGCGAGCGGCAAGGCTTCGCCGGCCAGGCTGCTGGCGATGACGCCGAGCAAGCCGCCAAGCGGTTCGACCAGGCCGGTGGCGAGCGCAATCGCAGCGGCGCGCAAGGGTGTCGCGCCGAGCACCAGCATCGCGCTGGCGACGATCCAGCCTTCCGGCACGTTCTGGATGGCGATGCCCAGCGTCATCCCGTGATCGGCACCGGCCGCGGCCGAGACGCCGACGGCAAGACCTTCCGGCACGTTGTGCAAGGCGATCGCGGCGACCACGAGGCCGACCCGCGGCAAGACGCTGTTGCTGTCGATGCTCTCGACGTGGGCGTGCCGGGTGTGGCGGTCCATCTGCTGCATCAGCGCGACCCCGGCCACGAAGGCGAGCGCGGTGATCACGCCGAGCGGCCACGCGGCCGGGCTGGCGGCGACGCTTTGTACGGCCGGCACGAGCAAGGAAAAAAGACTGGCGGCGAGCATCATGCCGCCGGCCAGGCCGAGCATCGGCGCCATCAGGCGCTCGGACGGTCGACGCAAGAAAAGCACCGGAATTGCCCCGAGCCCGGTGGCGAGGCCGGCAAACAGGCTGGCTTCGAGGCCCTTGGCGGCCATCGGATGAGCGCTCAGCCAGAAGGCGATCTGCTCGATGCCGAAAGCGACGGCGATGCTGGCCATGACGAGGCCGACCCACAAATGGCGGCGGGCGGCGGGGCGGGCGTAATGCTGGATGACGATCTGGCTCATGCTGGCACTCCTGGTTCGATGAGTGTCACTTTATGCGCCGCTGCGCCATAGCTCCAATCGATTGATTAAATATTGTCGATTGCTAAAGCAAATCAGCCGGGCAGCGCCGCGTCCACCGCTTTCGCCGCCAGCGTGCGCAGGATGTCGTGCGGATGGATGCCGACCAGGTAGCCACGGCGGCCGCCGTTGATGTAAATCAGCGGCAGGTCGAGGATCGTTTTCTCGATGAAGACCGGCATCGCCTTCTTTGTGCCGAACGGGCTGGTGCCGCCGACCAGGAAGCCGCTGTGCCGGTTGGCGACTTCCGGCTTGCACGGCTCGATCTTCTTGCAGCCAACCTGGCGCGCCAGTTCCTTGGTCGATACCTTGCAGTCGCCGTGCATTAGCACGATCAGCGGCTTGGCGTTCTCGTCCTCGAAAATCAGGGTCTTGACCACGGCATGCTCGTCCACGTTCAGCTCGCGCGCCGAAACCTTGGTGCCGCCGTGCTCCTCGTAGGCGTAGAGGTGGCTGGAGAAGGCGACCTTGTGCGCTTTCAGGAACTTGGTGGCCTGGGTTTCGGGGGCGTGTTCGGTTTTGCTCATGGCGGACTCTGGCTTGCTGACGACGGCTGATTTTACCGCGTCGGACACGGTCGACCGCTACGCCGCCGTCTTTACCTGTCTTTACGTGGATTTACCCATTCCGCCAGCAAGTTTTGCGCGGTGCCGGCCGATAACAGGAGCAGATCCATCAACCAGGAGAAACAGCATGAGCAGCATCAGCGTCACCACCAATACGGGGATCGGCAGCAGTTCTTCCTCTTCCGGTAGCAGCGGCACGGCGAGCAGCATTGCCGCGCTGGAAAAGCAGATTGCGGCACTGGAAAAGAAATTGACCAAACTGCAGGAGAGCGACTCGGAAGATGCCGTCGATCAGGCCGAACTGATCCAGCAGCAGATCGAGGTGCTGCAGTCACGCATTGCGCAATTGCAGAAGCAGGAGGCAGACAAGGCGGCTGCGGCGACGACCGACAAGTCTCAAGCTGCACCACCCACGAAACCGGCCGATGACAAGCTCGGTAACGAAGTCGACGTTTATGCCTGAGCGTGTTCAGCCGCGCGGGTGATGCAGCGTGTGCAGGCTCTTTAGTCGTTCGCGCGCGACGTGGGTGTAGATCTGCGTTGTCGTGATGTCGGCATGGCCGAGCAGCAGCTGGACGACGCGCAGGTCGGCGCCATGGTTGAGCAGATGGGTCGCGAAGGCGTGGCGCAGCACATGCGGTGACAGTTTGGCCGGATCGATGCCGGCCTGCAGCGCATAGCGCTTGATCAGCTGCCAGAAGGCCTGGCGCGTCATGGCGCCGCCGCGGCCGGTGACGAACAGCGCTTCGCTTTGCTGGCCTTTGAGGATGTCCTGGCGCACCTCGGCGAGGTAGCGTTGCAGCCAGTCGATGGCAACTTCGCCGAGTGGCACCAGGCGCTCCTTGCTGCCCTTGCCGAGCACACGGATGACGCCTTCGTTGAAGCCGACTTCATTGGTTTTCAGATTGACCAGCTCGGAAACGCGCAGGCCGGTCGCGTAGAGGGTTTCCAGCATGGCCCGGTCGCGCAGGCCGAGGGGTGTGTCGAGGTCGGGCGCAGCGAGCAGGTGGTCGACCTGCTTTTCCGACATAACCTTGGGCAGGCGTGACGGACGGGCCGGGTTGGCTAGCTGCAGGGTCGGATCGACGAATATGCGGCCGCGCCCGAGTTGCCAGCGAAAGAAACGGCGCAGCGTGGACAGGTAGCGCGACTGTGAGGTGGCGCGCGTTGTCCGCGACAGGTCGGCGATGAAGCCGGCGAGCGTGGTGTCGCGGCAGTCGAGCAGGGCCTCGTGGCCGTGCGTGGCCAGCCACAGCGCCAGGCGGCCGAGGTCGGAGCGGTAGCTGTCGAGCGTCGTTCTGGCCAGCCCGTCTTCCAGCCACAGGGCGTCGCAGAAATTGTCGATCTCGGCGAGATCAGCCGGGGTGGCTGTGTTCATGCTGCAGTAGCCAGCGTTTGACGTCGAGCAGAAAGCCGCCGCGCTCACGCGCAAAGCCGCCCAGGCCGCCGCCGGTCGCAACGACGCGGTGGCAGGGCACAACAACCGGGTAGGGATTGGCACCACAGGCCTGGCCGACGGCGCGCGGCGCATTTTTGATGTTTTTTGCCAGTTGACCGTAAGTCAGCGTCTGGCCGCCGGGAATCGCCGCGATCTGTTGCCAGACGCGGCGCTGGAAACTGGTGCCGGCCGGCCGCAGCGGCAGGTTGAAGGTGAACGCCGGGTCGGCAAGATAGGCCTCCAACTGGCGCGCCGCTTCGGCGGCCAGGGCGCTGCTGGCTTCCTGCGCCGGGCGTGGTTCGAGAAAATCGATGCCGGTGATTTCGTCGGCATCGCATTGCACGCCTAGGCAGAAGCCGGGGGCGGCGACGATGGCCTGGTATACCTGGTTGGGGCGGGTTTGCATGCGCAGCTCCTCCGGTCGACGGATTTAAAAAGCCGAAATCCCGGTCTGTGCCCGGCCGAGGATGAGGGCGTGCACGTCGTGTGTGCCTTCATAGGTATTGACCACTTCCAGATTGACCAGGTGGCGGATGACGCCGAAATCGTCGGAAATGCCGTTGCCGCCCAGCATGTCGCGCGCCGTGCGGGCGATGTCGAGGGCCTTGCCGCAGGAATTGCGTTTCAGCATCGAGACGTTTTCCGGTGCGGCGCTGCCGTCATCCATCATCCGGCCGAGGCGCAGCACGCTCTGGATGCCGAGCGCGATTTCGGTTTGCATGTCGGCCAGTTTTTTCTGGATCAGCTGGTTGGCGGCGAGCGGCTTGTCGAACTGCTTGCGCTCCAGCGTGTATTGCCGCGCCGTGTGCCAGCAGGCTTCGGCGGCACCCAGGGCGCCCCATGCGATGCCGTAGCGCGCCGAGTTGAGACAGGTGAATGGCCCCTTCAGGCCGCTGACGCCAGGTAGCAGGTTCTCGCCCGGGACGAAAACCTCGTCCATGACGATCTCGCCGGTGATCGCGGCGCGCAGCCCGACCTTGCCGTGAATGACCGGCGCCGACAGCCCCGGCATGCCTTTTTCCAGGATGAAACCGCGGATCTTGCCGGCATCGTCCTTGGCCCAGACGATGAAGACATCGGCAATCGGCGCATTCGAAATCCAGTTCTTGCTGCCCGACAGCTTCCAGCCGCCGGGCACGGCGCGGGCGCGCGTGTTCAGGCTGCCGGGGTCGGAGCCGGAGTCGGGCTCGGTCAGGCCGAAGCAGCCGATCAGCTCGCCCTTGCCGAGGCGGGGCAGGTATTTCTCTTTCTGTTCTTCGCTACCGAAGGCGAAGATGGGCAGCATGACCAGCGAGGATTGCACGCTGAGCATGGTGCGGTAGCCCGAGTCGATGTATTCGATTTCGCGCGCGATCAGGCCGTAGGAAACGTAATTCAGCCCGGCGCCGCCGTACTGCGGCGGCAGCGTTGCGCCGAGCAGGCCCATGGCGCCCATTTCGCGGAAAATCGCCGGGTCGACCGTCTCGTGCCGGAAGGCATCGCGGATGCGCGGCGCCAACGCCTTGCGGGCGAAGCTCTGTGCCGCGTTGCGCACCTGCCGCTCATCGGCGGCGAGCTGGCTGTCGAGGCGGAAGGGATCTTCCCAGTTGAAGGCGGTCTGGCTCATTTAACCGAACAGTTTGCGGAACCAGCCGGTCTGTTTCTTTGCTTCGGTCGGCGGGGTTTCGGTCTTCATGTTGGCCTTGACCACGCTGACGTAGTCGGCATCGTCGCGCTTGATGTGGTTGACCAGCCAGCGGGCGAGCATGGCATGCAGTTCCTCGGCGACATCGTCGCCCAGTTCCATGCGCTCCTGGTATTCGGTGACCTTGCGCGTGAACAGTTCATGCACCTTCTTGTGCGGCTTGCAGTACTGGTAGCCAGCCTCTTCCTGCATGCTTTCCTCGAAGGCGAAGTGCGACAGCGTGTAATCGACGCAGTCGTAGATCACCTGGCGGATCTGTTTCTTGTCGCCGAGAACCTGCGCGGCTTCGAGATCGTTGATGAAGTCGACGATGCGGCGATGCTGGTGGTCGATGATGTCGATCCCCGTGTTCAGATCGGGGCTCCAGATGATGGTCATGCTGCTTTCTCCCAAATATCGTTGTTGTGGATTGATTAGCCGCGTACGTGACCGTCGCCGAGGACGACCCACTTCTGGCTGGTCAGGCCGTCGAGACCGACCGGGCCGCGCGCGTGGATCTTGTCGGTCGAGATGCCGATCTCGGCACCCAGGCCGTATTCGAAGCCATCGGCGAAGCGTGTCGAGGCGTTGATCATGACCGAGGCCGAATCGACTTCGCGCAGGAAGCGCATCGCCTTCGGATGGTTGTCGGTGACGATGGCTTCGGTGTGGTGCGACGAATATTGGTTGATGCGGGCAATCGCCTCGTCGATGCCGGAAACCACCTTGACCGAAATGATCGGCGCCAGGTATTCGGTGTAGTAGTCCTCTTCCGTCGCGGCAACGGCATTCGGCAGGATGGCGCAGGTTTCCGCGCAGCCGCGGATTTCGACGCCCTTGCCGGTCAACATGTGGGCAATCGGCGGCAGCAGCATGGCGGCAACCGAACGGTCGACCAACAGCGACTCGGCGGTGTTGCAGGTGCCGTAGCGCTGCGTCTTTGAATTTTCGACGATGCGCAGCGCCTTGTTCGGGTCGGCTTCCTCTTCCAGATAGACGTGGCAGTTACCATCGAGGTGCTGGATCATCGGTACGCGGGCTTCGGCGAGCAGGCGGGCGATCAGGCCCTTGCCGCCGCGCGGCACGATTACGTCGACAAACTCGCGCATGGTGATCAGTTCGCCGACCGCGGCGCGGTCGGTGGTGGCGATCACCTGCACGCAGTCGGCGGGCAGGCCGGCGGCCTGCAGGCCTTCCTGGACGAGGGCGGCGATGGCGCGGTTGCAGTTGATGGCTTCCGAACCGCCGCGCAGGATGGCCGCATTGCCCGACTTCAGGCAGAGCGCGGCGGCATCGGCGGTGACGTTCGGGCGTGCTTCGTAAATGATGCCGATGACGCCGAGCGGCACGCGCATCTTGCCGACCTGGATGCCGGTCGGGCGGAACTTGATGTCGGTCATCTCGCCGATCGGATCGGCCAGGCCGGCGACCTGTTCGACGCCTGCTGCCATGCTTTCGACGCCCTTTTCGGTCAGCGTCAGGCGATCGAGCATCGCCGCCTCCAGGCCATTGGCGCGGGCGGCGTCGAGGTCCTCGGCGTTGGCGGCGAGCAGCGCGGCCTTCTCGCGGCGGATGGCCGCGGCGAGATGCAGCAGTGCGGCATTTTTTTCGGCGGTGGTGGCGCCGGCCAGGCGGCGCGAGGCGGCACGGGCGCGACGCCCGATGTCCTGCATGTATTCCTTGATGTCCATGATATTCCGGGTTCTGCGCAAAGAAACATTATAGCCAGACAAACAACAGGGAACTTCCGGAACCGGGTAAACTCTTATCCGCTACGACAACGAGGTTTCCATCGAGGACAAGATGGCAGAAAAATTGATATTGCCAAACGAGGTCAAGGTTTGCGCAACATGCAGCTACTGGGATGGCGAACGCCAGGTCGATGCTGAAATGAAAGTGGTGGTGGTTTCCGATGAGTGCAGGGGCGAATGCCTGGTGCAGGAAACGCCCAAGCCGGGCTTGCACGACGTGCGCGGCGAGCACTCGTGTATCTGGGAAGACCTGGATCCCGACGAGCCGGCCGACGTGGCCGAGGTGGCGAAACAGGCGGCCGGCAAGTAATGAACGACTAGCGGCCGGTGCTCAGGCGCAGGCCCAGTCGCAAAAACTCTTCCCAGATGTTGCCCTGGCCGATGCCCTTGGCCAGGCGGTCGATCTGACCGGCATGGCGTAGCGCAGCCTCAAGGCCAGCGGTCGACAGGCGCTGCAGGGCCTTTTTCACCGGGTTGGCGCGCGGTCCCCAGACTTTCGCATCCTTGAGCAGTTGATCGACCGGCCGGCCGGCGTCCATGCCGGCGCGAATGATGGTCAGCGCCCGGATTTCCTCGCTCATCGCCCACAACACCAGCGGCGGCGCTTCGCCTTCCTGCATCAGGCCGTCCAGCGTCCGCGTCAGGCGGGCGATGTCGCCGGCGAGCAGCGCTTCGCGCAGGCCTTCGATGTCGTAGCGGGCGACATTGAGCACGGCATCGCGAATCTGCGCCGCGCTCAACTGCCCGGCCGGATAGAGCAGGCCAAGTTTCTGGATTTCCTGGTGCGCGGCGAGCAGGTTGCCCTCGACGCGCTCGGCGATGAATTTGAGGCTGTCGACATCGGCGCTCTGCTGCTGCCGGCGCAGGCGACCGGCGATCCAGCCCGGCAGTTCGGCGAGCGGCGGTGCCATCAGCTTGATCGCGACGCCGGCATTGACCAGGGCCGTGAACCAGACGGCCTTTTCCTCGCGCCAGTCGAGTTCGGGCAGGGTGATCAGCAGCAGGTTGTCCATCGACAGGTTCTGGCACCACTGCTGCAGCGCCGCGCTGCCTTCCTTGCCCGGCTTGCCGGTGGGAATGCGCAGGTCGATCAGTTTCTTGTCGCCGAACAATGACATGTTGCCGCCGGCGGCGAGCAACTGGCCCCAGTCGAATTGCGGCAGCACGGTCAGCACTTCGCGTTCGCTGTAGCCCATCTGGCGCGAGCGGGCGCGGATGGCGTCGGCCGCTTCGATGACGAGCAGCGGCTCGTCGCCGTAAAGCACGTAGAGCGGGCGCAACTCGCGTTCGAGGTGCGCCGCGAGCTGTTCGCCGCGCAGCAGCATTACTCGTCTTCTTCCTGGTCGGGATTCTTCGGCTTGATCAGCGACAGCCGGCGCATGATCTGGTTGACCAGGTCGGTGTTCATGTCGCGCCACAGCATCGCTTCTTCCAGATCCTTGGCGAGCACTGCGGAGTCGTTGTAGGTGATGTCGCGGATCAGGTTGATCTCGTTCGGCGCGATCAGTACCTGGCCCTTGGCATTGACGACGCGGAAGGTGTAATTCATCTGCAGGCGGTATTCGCGCACGCGGCCTTGGGCATTGACGCTGAGAATGGTCTTCTGGCGGCCGTCGTTGACCTGCTGGAAGATGGCTTCGGCGTTCTGCGCATCGCTGACGATTTCGGTCTTGCCGCTCGCCTTGATGTAGCGCTGCAGCCAGACATTGATTTCGGAGGTGTCCGGCAGCGCGATGTAAAAGGTCTTGTAGGGCAGATTGCCGCTGACCGTCCCGCGCAGGTGGAAGCCGCAGCCGGTGAGGACGGCGGCGATGATCACTGCGAGCAGTAGCCTGAACGGGACGCGCATGGCGGTTTTTCCTTAAACGACGATGTTGACCAGGCGGCCGGGCACGACGACAACCTTCTTGGCCGGCTTGCCTTCCATGAACTTGACGGCGCCTTCGGAAGCGAGCGCGGCGGCTTCGATGCTCGCCTTGTCGGCCTCGGCGGCAACGCGAATGGAACCGCGCAGCTTGCCGTTGACCTGCACCATCAGCTCGATTTCGTCCTGCTTGAGCGCGGCCGGATCGGCTTTCGGGAAGGTCTGGTTGCCGGCATCGAGGCCCGGCTTCAGCTCGGCATAAAGCGCCTGACCGATGTGCGGCACGATGGGGAAGAGCAGCAGCGCGATGCTTTCCAGGGTTTCCTGGGCGAGCGCGCGGCCGCTGGCATCGGCAAGGTCGCACTTGTCGTAGGCGTTCAACAGTTCCATCACGGCGGCGATCGCCGTGTTGAACTGCTTGCGGCGACCGTAGTCGTCAGCAACCTTGCCCATGGTCTGGTGCAGCTTGCGACGCAGGTCGGCCTGGGCGGTCGACAGTGAACTTTGCTCGATTTTCGCGTCGACCAGACCGGCCTGGACGTGATCGTAAGTCGTCTTCCACAAACGGCGCAGGAAGCGGTAGGCGCCTTCGACGCCGGCATCGGACCATTCCAGAGACTGATCGGGCGGCGAGGCGAACATGATGAACAGGCGGGCCGTGTCGGCGCCGTACTGGTCGATCAGCGCCTGCGGATCGACGCCGTTGTTCTTCGACTTCGACATCTTCTCGGTGCCGCCGATAACCACCGGCAGGCCGTCGGCGCGCAAGGTGGCGCCGGTCGGGCGGCCCTTCTCGTCGGTGACGACATCGACGTCGGCCGGGTTGATCCACTGCTTCTTGCCGCCATCGAGATCGCGGTAGAAGGTCGGGGCGACAACCATGCCCTGGGTCAGCAGGTTGGCGAAGGGCTCGCCGAGGTCGCCGATCAGGCCGACATCGCGCATCAGCTTGGTGAAGAAGCGCGAGTACAGCAGGTGAAGAATGGCGTGCTCGATGCCGCCGATGTACTGATCGATGCCGCCCTTGCACCAGTAGGCGACGCGCTCGTCGACCATGGCCGTGGTGTTGTCCGGGCAGGCGTAGCGCAGGAAGTACCAGGAGGACTCGAAGAAAGTGTCCATGGTGTCGGTTTCACGGCGGGCGTCGCTGCCGCACTTCGGGCACTTGCACTCGTAGAACTCGGGCATGCGGGCGAGCGGCGAACCGGCACCGGTGATCTCGACGTTCTCGGGCAGCACGACCGGCAATTGCGCGTCCGGCACCGGCACGTCGCCACAGGTCTTGCAGTGGATGATCGGGATCGGGCAGCCCCAGTAGCGCTGGCGGGAAATGCCCCAGTCGCGCAGGCGGAACTGGACTTTCTTGTCGCCGAGATCCTTGGCGGCGAGGTCGGCAGCGATGGCGTCGACGGCGGCTTCGTAGCCGAGACCGTCGTATTTGCCGGAATTGACCAGCTTGCCCTTGACCTTGTCGGCATAGGACTCGGCCCAGGCCTGGTCGCTGAAGGATTCACCGTCGACGGCAACGACCTGCTTGATCGGCAAGTTGTACTTGAGCGCAAAGGCAAAATCGCGCTCGTCGTGCGCCGGCACGGCCATCACGGCGCCATCGCCATAGCTCATCAGCACGTAGTTGCCGACCCAGACTTCGACCTGTTCGCCGGTCAGCGGATGCGTGACGAAAATGCCGGTCGGCAGGCCCTTCTTTTCCATCGTCGCAATGTCGGCTTCGGCAACGCCGCCCTTCTTGCATTCCTCGATGAAATTGGCCAGTTCCGGGTTGTTGACCGCTGCGCGCTGCGCCAGCGGATGCTCGGCGGCAACGGCAACGAAGGTGACGCCCATGATGGTGTCGGCGCGGGTGGTGAAGACCCACAGCTTTTCTTCCGGATTTTCCGCGAGCGGAAAGGCGAAGCGCACGCCGGTGCTCTTGCCGATCCAGTTCTTCTGCATCAGGCGCACCTGCTCGGGCCAGCCCGGCAGATTGTCCAATTCGGACAACAGTTCTTCGGCGTAGGCGGTGATCTTCATGTAGTACATGGGGATCTCGCGCTTCTCGATCAGCGCGCCGGAACGCCAGCCGCGGCCGTCGATGACCTGTTCGTTGGCGAGCACGGTGTGATCGACCGGGTCCCAGTTCACGGTGCCGAGCTTCTTGTACACCAGGCCCTTTTCATAGAGGCGGGTGAACAGCCATTGTTCCCAGCGGTAGTACTCGGGCGTGCAGGTCGCAAATTCGCGTTCCCAGTCGATGGCGAAACCCAGCGACTGCAACTGCTTGCGCATGTAGTCGATGTTGGAATAAGTCCACCCGGCCGGCGGCACGTTGTTCTGCAGCGCGGCATTCTCGGCCGGCATGCCGAAGGCGTCCCAGCCCATCGGCTGCAGCACGTTGAAGCCCTGCATCTTGTGGAAACGGCTCAATACGTCGCCGATTGTGTAGTTGCGGACATGCCCCATGTGCAGCTTGCCCGACGGATACGGGAACATCGAAAGGCAGTAGTACTTGGGCTTGGTGGTGTCCTCGACGGCGCGGGCGGCACCGGTTTTGTTCCAGTGGCTCTGGGCTGCACGTTCGATATCGGCCGGGGTGTATTTGTCCTGCATGGGGTTCCGCTGAAAATCGTTGAATAAGGGCGGGATTATACCGGTTGGGGGCGGGGGGCGGCTTGATTGGTCGATGGGTTGCGCTGTAGGTCCTGGTTGCGGAGGGTGTTGTTCTTGTTTTGCGCGGGGGGCCTTCGGGGCGTTACCGGTGAGATTGTTGACGTCGACGTAGAAGAGGCTGGTGATGATGTAACGATGGTCAACGTCTGGCTTGGCGGGGTTGATCGGCAGGCCGATCAGGTCGAGGCGGGTGCCGACGGCCAGGCTGCGCACGGTGCCGCGACCGAGCCAGGTCTGGTAGCGGGCTTCGAGGGCGTCCATGGCGAGGCGGCCGTTGCGTTCGGCTTCGGCTGTGCTGGCGAAGGCGTAGGGACCGGCATCGTCGTGGGATTCGAGGCAGCGGTGCTTGCCGCTCAGGGCGAGCGTGGTCGGGACGCTGGTGGCGATGCTCTTCTTGGGCTTGTAACGCGCCTCGAAGGCTTCCATGATCAGACGCTGATACGGTCAACCGCAAGTTTTCGGTGAAATTGAAATGTTCGGATAACCTCTTGCCAGAATTCCTCTACTTACCCTGACGCGGCCCAACACTCGCAGCAATTTGCCGTGCAAGTTTCAGGACTTCATCCTGCGTCAAGGGCGTGATACCCCGCTTGATGGCGTTTTCTCGTTGTTGTTCGACGAAAAAACGGATATCTGGCGCTGCTTCCGGGGCGTCCGGATTGCCTCGGGCAACGGAGAGATAGATGTAGTCCTCTTCTGCGGAATCATTTCGGACAACTGCAAGAAAGGTTTCTTGGCCTGGGCAACCTGCAAGTTGAATCGATTGCCTAGCAGGCAAATGCCAGATGCTTCTGGCGGACTTAAGGTTTCCGGGGGCTGTGACGGTTCCCCAAAAAGTATCTGTTCGAAAATCGTTCGTGACGGAATCTTGTCGGATATCGGCACCAGCCTTGGGGGTTGCTTTGGCTGTTTCGCTCTTGAGGTTTACCGTGATATCCGGATGTTCCTTGAGGCGGTAAGTCATTGCGATGGCATGCTTCTCCTGCCCGCCGTCCGGAATGAATACATAGGGGAGACAAAGGCCCGGTTCGGAAGGAACGTCGAAAAGTGTGCGGGGGCGCAGACCATTAATTAGGCGATTGAGTTTCTCCTTGGCTAGCACAAATTCAGTATCGCTACTTGTCGCGTTTCCCCATAGAAAAACTGAGTCATTAACTATGACATCAAGCCCAATATCCCTATTAGTAACGGCCCATGCCTGACCATGTTGTTTGTTGACCGGTAGAAAAACCACCTTGCTCTTATGAAATTTAGTCGCTCTATCAACAATTTTCTGAAACTCTCTCGCAACCAGTTGCTTTTCCGGATGAGTTAGCGGGTGAGTAATATGTGATATAGAAAACGCTGTCCAACCATCATGCTGTCCGTCAAAAAACACGGTGGATGCCCAGCCACCATATTTCTCTCTATCAACAATCAAATCTTTGAATAAATATGCCCCCTGATCCGCTTCACCCGGCAAAGCCAGTTGCAAGCGCCCGACACACTCTTTCGGCCATTCGGGCGGAGCAGTTTCTGAACAGCCCGCGCTTCCGCAGATGATGGAAGCCAATAACGCCAAGTACTTACGCCGCATCGGATTGCCCCTGAAGACCTGTAGTCACCGAAGCAACCGCCGCCGCAGGCTCTTTTTTCAGCACATCTTTGGCACGCGTATCTGTCAGCTTGAAATCAAAGTGCGGTGCCATGGTTTCAAATGGGTTGCTGGGGACTTTTGGCAACGCATAATCTCCCTTCTTCGCCGCCGCGAAGTCGATGTTCGCATTGGCTGACACCAGCTTCATGTTCTTCTTGGATTGGAACTTCATCTCGTCGCTCTGCGCCTGCAAGTCGATGTCGTCTTTCGCGGCGATGAGCTTGATGCTGGTGTTGCCTTCGCTGGCCTGTATGGCGCCGGCCAGGAGGCCGATGGCCTGGCCGGCATGGATTCTGGCCTTGTCGGTGATGGCGAAGTTGCTGTCTTGGCCGCTCTCGAAGGCTTCCATGATCAGACGCTGATAACGCTCGGCCTCAGCGTTGCTGGCAAAGGCATAGAGGCCGGGGTCATCGTAGGATTCAAGCACCGGCGCCCGCTGCGCGTGCCGTCGGAGAGGCTGGTGAGCAAGGTGACGGGCTGGCGCTTCGACACAGGGCGGCGGGCGGTGATTGCCACGGTCAACCGGAAAAAACGGCCAAAAATAAAATGGAAATGGCTGGGTGGTGTCTAGCTGGCGGGCGAGCATGGCAGCAAGAAGAAAGTCCCGAAGCCGATTCATCCTTTCAGCGCCCCTTCACCGCGCTCGACACCAGTGGTCGCCCGGTCTTCGGGTCCAGGCCCTTGGCGCGGGCCATTTCGGCAATGTGCTCTTCGCTCGGCAACGGCGGCGGCAGGTTGGCCTTGTGGGCTTCCAGCCATTGCAGCTTGCCGTCCCAAGGGGGAAGCTTGGCCGGTGGCAAGGGCACGATCTGGTCAATTTCGGGGACAGTGGCGCCGTATTCGCGATATTCGGAAAGAATCGCACCAATAGCAGCATAGCGGCGCTCGCGCTCAGTATCTTTTTTGAGTGCCGGATAATACAAGTCGCTATCAGGCGCAGGGCCGCTCATGTAGGCCCGCAAAAATGACGCTGACCTTGCATTGCCATTACGAACACCAAGCTGGAAAATTTTCAGTGCCTCGGCATGGCGTTTTTCGGCTTTCAACGCCATTGCAAGCTTTCGCGCCGCTTGACCATGCCCTTGTTCAGCGGCACAACGGAGCATTTTGAAACCTGTCGCAATATTCTCGCTACTCGGAGATCCGTAGTTCGTCAGCGCCTCTCCCATCAAATCCAATCCTTGCGGACTGCCAAGATCTGCGGACTTGCGGTAGTACTTCCAGGACAGTTCGTTATCAAGGCGAACGCCACGGCCGCTAGCAAGAAAGCGGCCCATATCGAAAAATCCGTCGGGACTGTCTCGGCGGATCGCTTCTCCTATGAGGTCCAAGGTTTCGGCTACAGAATCTTGGTTGAGGTCGTGCCCCTCGCCGAGCATGTATCGCAAAGCCCGACCAGCCTTGTCATGACCATAGGCCCAAGCAATGCGATAAAAGCTCTCGATCCTGCTTTCGAGTTCAGCGCTATATTCCTGACTCTCACTACGCCTTAGCCAACGCGCGTATTCGTAGAGTTGCTCAGCCTCACCGGGAACTGCAGTGGCGATTTTCGCATTGACACACGAAAATGATGCATCGAGACGAATATCCGGCAAATTTGCTACGGTACGTTCTGTTGCTGTGCCAGCACCGGCATCAACTGTAAGCGAAAGGGCAAGCCCGAGTATTAGCGCGAACTGGCATATGAGCGTCCGAAATCGCCAATTTCCAATACCGATTTTGGTGATATTCAAATTCATCACTGACATCAGCGCACCTTGCCAGTGATCAATACCGGCAGCCGCCCGGTCTTCGGGTCTAGACCCTTGGCACGGGCCATTTCGGCGATGCGTTCTTCGCTGGGCAAGGGTGGCGGCAGGTTGGCCTTGTGGGCTTCCAGCCATTGCAGCTTGCCGTCCCACGGGGGGAGCTTGGCCGGCGGCAGGGGCACGATCTGGTCGATTTCGGGGACGCTGGGGTTGAGGTAGTCGTAGTTTGCGAGAAACTCCCAGATCACTTCGTAACGGCGAACGCGCTCGGGGTCTTTTTGTTGGCCCAAATAATTCAATTCGTCAGTAGGCGCAGGCCCATTAAAACCGTCCTTAAGAAACGAGGCCGCACCGGAGTTTCCAGCCTTTGCGCCCAACTGGAAGGCGGTCAGGGCTTCGGTGAATTCCGTCTCAGCCTGCAGATCGACCCCCAATTCCAATCCCGCTTTTCCATGCCCCTGTTCGGCAGCACAACGGCGCATCTGCCGGGCGATTTGGGGGGCAATGTCGATGGGGGCCAGCTTGCCGCCAACCAGATATTGCCCCTCCGGGCTGCCGAGGTCGGCAGCCTTGCGGTAATACTTCAGGGACAGCTCGGGATCTTCCTTGACGCCGTAGCCGCGTTCCAGGTAGCGGCCCATGTCGTAGTAGCCACCGGGAATACCGCGCTTGATCAGGTCTTCTGTGAGATCGAGAGTTTTCTTGACCGGGTCGTCGCTGTCGGCCTGGCCCTTGCCGATCATCTGGCGTAATTCGAGGTTGGCCTTGTCGTGGCCATGGGCGGTGGCGATGCGGATCAGGCGCTCGATGCCGGGATATACGGTCGGATCGTTCTTGAGGATGTTGCTTTTGGCAAGCCAGCGGGCATGCTTGTAAAGCTGGTCGGCTTCAGGATCGCGCGGCGGAATTTTGTCTTTCTCGTAGGCACAGGTGAAGGCCAGCTTGGCTTGTATCTCGGGCATGTCGGGCACGGGGCGCTCCTTGGTCTTGTGGTGGGTGCCCGGCTGGCAGGCCAGCAGGGGCAGGATCAGCAGCAGGCCGGCCAATAGCCGGGAGGTTGGCGAAGCAAAGGGCATGGGGCTAATCCTTGTTGCTGCGGTCGGGATTTGTACGCAGGAAGGCGGCCAGGCGGGCGATGGGGACTTTATTCTTGCCTTTGTTGTCAGTGTTTCGAGTCATGATTTTTCCCCACTTTTCATACGCCGCCGCCATCCCCTCCTGCCCCATCGGCTCCTGCCCGCTCTGGCCCTGGGTATGGTCGCCCCACAGCCTTTGTCGAATCGGGCCGGTGACTTCGGGCCGGTGGTGGGTGACGTTGAGTTCGCTGTCGACCTGCATGCTGCGAGTGTTGATGTTGGTGCTGCCGATGGTCAGGAAGGTACCCTGGCCGCCATTGGCATGCTCAGAGAGGGCGTCTTCGGGAAAAGACTGGCTATCGGCAAAAATGCGCAGGCGATGCCCGGCGGGGGCCTTGTCATCCTCTTCAATACACCAGCCCAGGCCTTCTTTGGTGAGCAGGCGGGAGACGAAGGCGGTGCGTCGGCCAGTGATTGCCACGGTCAACCGGAAAAAACGGCCAAAATTGGAAATTGACCGTAGCAAATCATGTGGCTCATCACAGAAGCTTGAGGCTCGGTTAACTTTTCCGGGGGAATCACCGCACAAAGAACTGCATTGCAGTTATTCCAATCAGTATCAATGGAATTTGGAATGCGGCGAGCTCAAACTTTCGCCACCCCGTTCGAGGTGGCGAGGAAACTGCAAATCCAATTGCATTTAGCAGTGATGCAACTAAAAGCAAAGCCAATGAAGTTGCCAGAAGAATCACTGCTTCCCCGATGCCATTGCCCATACATGACATACCACCTCCATGGCCACAAGCCTGGGACGGGGTGAGTACTCCGTAGATTATGTAAGCAATCGCTCCAATTAGTAAACAATATGAGCTTATTCGCAAGATTGTTTTCAAGTTCATTGCGTTGTAATTTGACCTTCAGTTGCGGGGCGCAGTGTCATGTGAGCTTGGCCTAGTTTGCTGTCTAACACTCACTTCTCCACTCGAACGGTAATGCTGGCGGCGATTTGTTTGGCGAGTTTTAGTACCTCGTCCTGCGCCAAAGGCTTGATACCGCGCTTGATGGCGTTTTCTCGCTTTTGTTCGATGACAAGGCGAATATCAGGTGCTGTTTCCGGGGTGTCCGGGTTGCCTCGGGCAACGGCATGATAGATATAGTCTTCGTCGGCGCCTTTTTTTCGGACGACGGCAACGAATGTTTCCAGTCCGGATTTGGCGGCTAAATGGATTGGGCGCTTTGAAGGAAAACGCCAACGTGACTTGGCTGAATGAAGCCCGGCTGTTGCGGTGGTTCGGCCATTCCAATACTCATCGATCTGGTATTCGTTGGTAACCACCTCCGGCCTGATGGGATCGCCGGGTTTAGGTGTGACTGCAGCAGTTTCGCTCTTGAGATTAATCGTGATATCTGGATGTTCCTGCAGGCGGTAGGTCATTGCGATAGCATGCTTTTCCTGCCCGTTATCCGGAATGAAAACATAGGGCAGACAAAGGCCTGTTTCCGCTGGAACGTCGAATAGCGGGCGTGGGCGCAGGCCATCAACGATATTTCTTGCATTTCGTTGAACTCCTACAAATTCAGCCGCGTCCTCCGACGTTTGTGACCACGAAAAAAGTGTATCGCCAACAAAAATATTTAACGTAATTCTACGGTTTGGCGCAATCCAACCCATACCATCCTGCTTGCCGACGGGCCAAGCTTGAACTACGATTTTTTCCTCAGTCTTGTAAGTTCTAATAACGCTTGCTTTTATCTTTTTTAACGCAACTAGCGCATCAACTTTTTCCGCTTTTGTTAGCGGGTGAGTAATATCACCAACCGAAAACGCCGTCCAATCGGCTTCATCACCATCAGGGAAGCGCGGTTCAGGCTGGCCGTATCGGACTTTGAAGCGTTCGTTACCCAGAAAAGCGCCGTGATCCGCTTCACTAGGCAAAGCCAGTTGCAAGCGACCGACACAATCCTTCTTCCATTCAGGTGGTGCTGTTTCCGAGCAATCTGCACTCCCACAGACCAATGCCACCAACAACGTCATCCACTCATGCCGCATCGGTCGCTCTTTCTGTTGCTGCAACTGCTGTAGTGGTGTCGGGTTTCAACGCATCACCTGCCGGCGAATTGTTCCGAACCAGAATTGGGGTTGGTAGCTTGAAATCCAGATTCTCTTTTTCTGCCCAATGGATCGGCAGCGCGGTGATGAAGCCTTTGATGCTATTCAGGCCGGCAACACCGTCCGCCTTGAATTGCGGCTTTTGCCAGAATTCCGGCTGGCTGGGCATGGGCGAGGCAAGTTTGTTGCCAACCCAGGGCGGAAGAAGGCTACTAGGAATAGGCTTGTCATTCTGATCCTTAGCCCCCGACCAATTTCTCGGCACAAACGGAAACGCTTTTTCATAAGCATCAGCATTGGCCTTGGCCTGCTTCTGAATGGCCTGCCAACTCGCCGGATTAGCTGGTTGCTCAATGGCCTGTTTCAAATGGCTTGCTGGTCGAACATTGCCGGTAATGCCGAAAATCTTTTTCCAGACGCCCACGCGCAAGTCGCGGGCGAAGGTACGTACCGGCTTTTTGCTTCCCGTTCCCACATCGCATTGGCTGGTGTCGGTATCGATCACAAGTACGGCAATTTCCGAATCGCGTTCGCCCAACAGGCTGCGGTCATTGACGTTGGCGCTGCCCAGCAGGGCAAAGCGGTCGTCGACGACCATCAGTTTGCTGTGAATGTAGATTTGCTCGGTTACGTAGTTTTGGCCGATTTTTTCCCAATTACGCAGGTTCAAAAACGTAACGTAGCGTTCGCAAGCCTCGACTGGAATTTTTTCGTATTCCTTGTTATTTGGATCTTTCAGTACTGCCTCGTAAGGCTTGTTTTTGTCCTTCAACTCCTTGGCTTTAAGTGCCCGGCGAATCCCATTCAGGAGGCTATGGCTCCCGTTGGAAATGCTTTGCATGGTCCAATACACCTGTGCCGCAATGGAGTGCCTCATTAAGTCGCCTTCCGGGTGAACCGGTAAGGTGACGTACACATGGAGACTGGGTTTCGTCGCATCGAATATCGCTTGTTGAATCCGAGCGATGAGGGCGAGACATACGCCGTTTTGCGGGGTTTGATCCATTGCAGCACTGCTGAGGTCATCCGCTTGGCGAACAATGGCCACTGTGCCTTTACCGATGCCCTTGGAACTGCGTTCGATAAATTTCCCGACAGGACTAAGCTGATCCTTGGGTTCGGTTTGTGGCTTCCCAAAATCCGACACAAAAAACTGACTTTCGATATAAACGAAATGGGCTGCGTTCTCGATGAGGCGCACCATTGCTTGCTGAATGCCTCTGTCATCTCCGGTGGGCGGAGCGGCAAAGGCATCCTTGTCTGCCGCCGCGTATTCTTTGATGCGCATCGCCGCGGGGGCGCTACGTAAAAACTGAATCCGTGCCGAGCCTGCTTTGGGGTATGAGGCAGGGCTGTCCGGCAAAGACAACTTGCTTTTGCTACCGATATTCCAGCGCACCACAAAATTGCGCACCATGTCCGAGACGACCGGCCCTTCGATACGACAATGGACATCTTGCCATGGCATACGAGGCTGCATGCGCTCATCCAGGGTGGTCAGGTCCAGCGTATTGGCATCCGTGCTGTGAGAATTTCGCCAAGCCGCATTGTCTTGATAGGGCGCTTGCCATCCCCCATTGAAGGCTTTGTCCGAAGTCCGTTCAGCCGGGCTGCGGTCGTCAGCAGCCTGCGCCGTAGGTGTTGCCATTCCCGCCATGCCATTGCCCATGGCTTGCCACACACTTGGCCGAGCATTATCGGCAACCCCCGACATCAAATCCGGGTCCACCACATCACTCTCTTTGAGCGGCTTAACCCAGGCAATGCAAGGGTTATAACGATTCAGGGCGGCGCGCCCGTCAGCGTCGGGCTTGAGGGGATAGGCAGCATTATCGTAACGCCCATAAGATAAATCGATGCCGCCCATATATCCGATTTTGCGGTCCACCACGATGCATTTCTGATGATGGCTGAAATAATCATTGTTGGTCCCGGCAAATGATCCTGACAACAAAACGTGGATAACTGCTTTGTCACCTGTTAAGCCCAGGCGCTTGTTGATGTCCGCGAGAACGATTCGTGTCTGGTCATCGTAAGTTTGGACCGGATTGGTGTCGTTCCAGGGCATGATGTAAAACTTTATCCCGCGCTTGGCATTTCGGTATACCAGATCGTATAAGCGAACACTGGGTGCAAGCAGCGCATCCCACGACACTTGCCAGCCGAGAATTAATACCTCGCTCTGCGCTGCATCAACGCTGGTAATCAAATCAGCGAAATAGGCTTTTCCGGACAAAAGCGGAATCGCCTTGTTGCCATTTCGAGGCATGGCAAATACGTCAGGGCCACTGCCGATCCAAGGGTTAAAACAACCTGTGGCAGTATGGGGCTTGCCATCTGTTCCGATAATTTGATGGACTGTTGAGCGGGGCTTTGCCATTACACGCCTTTCTTGAATTTATCGAATATCGCGTTGGTGGTATTGCCCAATTCACCACGAGCCAACGGTGCCGCAAACGCGCTACTGTCCGCATCGGCAGCAACGCCAAAACAATCTGCAAAACCCAAAGAATCGAGGGCATGCTCAAGTTTCTGCTGGTCCGTCCATCCCTGGCGTTCCTTGGTTACTTCGAGTTGCTTAACCTGTCCTTCAAATAGCACCCAAACTCCTTTGCCAGAGGAGTGGGCTTCTGCAAGCTGCTTTTCCTGTTCTGACGATAAGGTGAGTTTGCCTTGAACATCGCTTTGTCCTGTCATTAGGGTCGAGGTATGGCCTAGTGCCTCGGATTCGTCTGCAGCTAATACTATGCGCCAAGGCGTATCGCTCAACGCCGCGCCGTCGGGCCCCGGCATATCAGTCAGCTTAAAGTCAAAGCGCGGAGTGGTAGTTTCAAATGGATTACTGGGAAAATGTGGGAAGGCATAGCTCATCTGCGCCGGCCCCGTAAAACTCTTCTTTGACGCATGCACCGTAATCGTCCCCGGGCACTGCACGGTAATCCCGCCATCAATCGTGATGCTCGCTCCGCCTGATACCGCCAGATGAATCTTCTTCGCCGCCGCGAAGTCGATATTCGCACTGGCCGCCACCAGCTTCATCTCCTTCTTCGCCAGGAACTTCATCTCATCGCTCTGCGCCTGCAGGTCGAGGTCGTCCTTGGCGGCGATCAGTTTGATGCCGGTGTTGCCCTCGCCGGGTTGAATCGCCCCGGCCAGCAGGCCGATGGCCTGGCCGCTGTGGAATCTCGCCTGGCCGGCGACGGCGAAGTTACTATCCCGGCCGCTCGCCAGGACGATGGTTTCGCCATTGGCGAATTGCAACTGCTGGCCGGCGACCAGGCCAAGCCCGGCTTTGCCGGCCTGGATGAAGGCGGCGTCGGTCAGGTGCGGCACCTTGCCCTGATTGGTTGCCGTGTTCTTGCCCTGGGCATCGCTGTACGCCGTGCTGGGCTCTTTGGCATCGACCATGCCACCGGCGACGGTGACCAGCGCCTTGAGCGGCGCGGCCTTGGGGTCGATGGCGCTCTGGTCCTTGCCGGTGGTGCCGATGCTGCAGGCCAGGGTAACGCTCTGGTGCGTGCCGGCGGCGTTGGATAGCGTATCGGCCAACGTCGCTGCCTGCTTGAGCAGGGCGCGTCCGCTGGCAATGTCGCCAGCCGGCTCGCCGGGGGTGTCTTGGCGCCAGTTCGTCATGATCACACCCCGCCCGCCACGCAGCGCCCCCCAGGCATCGGTACGCAGCTCCGCCCCGATGCCGCGGAAGCTGCCGCGGTAATTGTCGGCCTGATGAATCAGGTGGCCGAGATTGAGTTCGCTGGTGTGCTGCGTACTCTTCAACTGGACGCGCTGCTGCTGGTCGCTGTCATCAAACAGGAGCTGGTTGTAACCCGCCGTTGCGCCGCTGGCGCCGAATTCCTTGCTCTTGAAGCCGGAGAGGGCGGCCGCATGGCCGTGGCTTTCGCTCGCCCCGCCATGCCAGGCAGGGCTGTTGCCGCTGGCGAGGTTGCCCTGGGCGCTGGGTTGCTGGTCGGTCGACGCAGCAAAAACCGTCAAATCGGCCACCTTGCCGGCATTCCCGCCGGTGGTTGGCGAGACACCGCCTTCACCTTGACCATTGAACAAGGCGCCGAGCACAACAGGGCGGTCGATATCGTTACCGTAAAAGCCGAGCAGCACCTCCTGCCCGATGCGCGGCAACCACTGCCAGCCCATGCCGGGGCCGGACTGACGGGAGACGACGCGGACCCAGCAGGTGCTTTTATCATCCTCCGCCTCGGCCAATTGCCAGGAGAAACGGACCTTGACCCGGCCCAGGGCATCGCACCACAACTCATCTGCCCCGTTGGGCGACGTCTCGCCCTGCGGGCCGACGACGATGGCGCTTATCGGGCCGGCCACGGTGGGGCGGGGATTGATGCGGGTGCCGGCGGCGTCCGCCAGAAGTGGGCGCCAGGGACATTTGCCGGGCTGGGATTCAAAACTGTTGGCGTAGCCCCGTTCTGCCGCCAGCTTGAGCAAGGTGTCCGGCAGATGAGTGGGCGCATGGACGGGCGACAACGCATCCTCGGTCGCCAGCGCATCCGCATCGGCGTTCAGAAATTTCCCGTTCGCCAGTCGCTCGGCCACGGCGTTCATTGCCTCACCGGAAAGGTTGTTGATGCCGACATGCGTGACGCCGAGCACGGCAAAGCGGCGTTCTGCTTCACCGCCCTTGGCCTGTGGCGCATCAACCAGGTCAAAACACGACCCCGGGCGCAAAGTGCGCACCGTGCCGCGCCCGAGAAAGGACTGATAACGCGCCTCGAAGGCTTCCATGATCAGACGCTGATAACGCTCGGCCTCAGCTCTGCTGGCAAAGGCATAGAGACCGGGGTCATCGTAGGATTCAAGCACCGGCGCCCGCTCGCCGCCCTGCGGCTGGGCGGTGGGGACGCTGACCGCCACCGAAGACTTGCGCTTGTAGTCGAAGGAATAGGCCGAAGCGATCGAAACCGAGAGCTGGTGATGCACGCCGAAAGCCACGATGGCATCCTGATCCTCCTGAGAATCGGCGCGGTGGAAGCGGATACCCTGGCCGCCATTGGCATGTTCAGAGAGGGCATCTTCGGGAAAGGACTGGCTATCGGCAAAAATGCGCAGGCGATGCCCGGCAGGGGCCTTGTCATCCTCTTCAATACACCAGCCCAGGCCTTCTTCAGCAAGCAGGCGAGAGATGAAAGCATAGTCGGATTCGCGATACTGGACGCAATAGCTGCGCTTGCGGGCATCGGCCATGAAGCTGGCGACTTCGTCGGACCAATGCCAGGCGGCATGGTCAGCATAATCAGCAAAAGCCGCCTCAACGATCTCGATGAGCGTCTTCTCTTGAAAAACGCGGTTGTGTCGACCGCGGGTAAGCAGCCAGGACCAGGGCACGACGGTGATGCGGTAGCGGGCAAAGCCGCCATCGGCGCCCTGCTTGACGACCGAGCGAACCTGGCCGGAACGCCCGCTGCGCGTGCCATCTGAGAGGCTGGAGAGGAGGGTGACGGGCTGGCCGAGCATCCGCTTGAGTTCGATGAAGGCGTCGGTGGAGAGCAGATCGATACACAACTCGAATCCGCCGGAAAGCACTTCGCGTCCCCACCAGGCTTCAACCTGAAAATTTAGGCTGTTGTCGTTACGCCAGCGCAGGTCGAAAAGTCGTTTTTCGGAGCTAAAGAGGGATGGCATGGTGGTGGTGAGTGCTGAATTGAAGTGATGACGTTGGGAAAAATGCATAGAGCATTGAATTTTAACGCAGTCATCTGGTTGTGTAGCGGATTGTTTTTATATGTCATGTTTAAATCGGCGTGGAATATGGTGTTTTGAGACTAATTTTGTATTTTGTTTTAGTGCATCATCATTGAGTTGTGACTTCAGTCGTGAAATCATTGAAATATATGTTTGTTTTCGTAATTGGTGATAAATGTTGCTATGTCATTTTTTGGGGCGGGTGTGTCGTCTGACTCATGGCATGATGAAAAAATATTTTCGGTGAAGGCGTTAGACGATGAATTTTGAGCTTCTGGTTCGACCACTTGTGTCTGAACATGGTCTGTGTGGCGAGAGCATGATGTTCTCCAGCGAGTTTGACGAAATACAGGAAGCACGGCGATTTGATGACCCATCGCTATCCCAGGGTGAGTGGGTTACTGATATCAAGGAGGCCGACTGGATTCGGGTGCGCCGCATATGCGAGGAAGTCTTGTCCAACAAGAGCAAGGATCTTCGCGTGGCCGGATGGCTGATCGAGGCGCTGGGCCAGACCCAGGGGCTGGCCGGGTTGGCTGAGGGCTATTCCCTGTTGAACCAGTTGTGCGAGAGGTTCTGGAGTGAAATTCATCCGTTGCCGGAAGATGGCGAGATGGAGCAGCGGATAGGTAATTTTGACTGGCTGGTTGGTCAGACTTCGCGCCTGATTCGGGAGATTCCGCTGACCAGTTCGCCCAAAGGTTGCTTTTCGTCGCTGGTGCTTGAGTCGGCGCGTTCGATGGCCCGGAGTGTAGAGCTCAACCCGGGCCGGGCGGAGGAGTTTGCCCTGGCTTCCAAGGTTTCTTTGGATATGTTCGAGGCCGCACGCAAGGATACGCCTGCCGCGTATTTCCTGAGTTGCATGCGGGATGCGGAGCTTCTGAAGGTCTCAATGACTTCGCTGCAAGCACTGCTTGATCGCCTGATGGAAAATAGTTCTCCGGCATTTGGCAGTACTTTTGAACTGCTGGATGATATTTTCCGAAATTTTCGTCGCTATGCCGTTGAAGCGGGGGGGCTGAAAATTGAGTCTTCCGCGACAGTTTTCGCTGGTGGTGAAGAGAGCAACGAAGCTACAGGGGAAACGCAGGAAGCGGGAATGTCTGTTTCGGTGGGGCCGGTGCGTTCGCGTGAGCAGGCGATTCAGCAGTTGCAGGATATTGCTGCGTTTTTCAAGCAGACCGAGCCGCATAGCCCGGTTGCCTATCTTGCGGAAAAGGCGGCCAAGTGGGGAAACATGTCACTTCACGAGTGGCTGCGTGCCGTCGTCAAGGATGATGCGGCCTTGTCGCGGATGGAAGAGCTTCTTGGTGTGGAGATGCCACCACCAAATGGTGGTGGCTGATATTCAGGAACGGAGGTAACTGCGCTGTGCTTAATTGACCAGATGAAACTCGATGCGGCGGTTCTTTGATCGTCCTTCAGGCGTGTCGTTGGAAGAGAGCGGGCGGTCCGGACCTGCGCCAACCGTGCTCAGGATGTTAGCGGGAATGTTCTTGCCGATCAGGTAGGAGCGAACACTGTTGGCTCTTGCCAGACTGAGCTCGATATTAGACATACGATTCCCGCTGCTGTCAGTGTGGCCGATGATCTGAACCTTCGCATTGCTGATCTGTTTGATGGCTACGGCCATTTCATCAAGGATGGCGCTGCCGGCAGGGGTCAGTGTTGTCGAACTGCTCTGGAATTCAACGACACGATTGGACAGCGTGCTGTCAAGGAGTGTCTGGGCAGGGGCTGCGCTGGCGACGGCCAGGCCGTTGTCAATGGTATAGGTCGGATTGAGGGCCGTTGCCATGTCGCTGACAACTTGCTGGCGCTGGGCTTCATTGGCGACATTCCCCTTGAGCGAGATCTGCGTGCCATTGACCTGCAATTGTCCCTTTCGTACCTGCTTGAGATTTGCATTGAGAATTTTTGCCATATGCTCGCTCCAGTTGGGCGGCGGTACGACACCACCAACTTCCAGTCGGTCGTCGACAGCCGAAGCGCCATAAATGTCGCGCAGCTTACCTAGTATGGCTGCTCTGGATGCTTCGTCGGGCACGACACCAGAGGCGATGACTTTGGTGGATTCTTCGTTTGCAGGCGTCTGGGCAGTTTGTGCAATAACGTAGGAACTGAGGAGAAGAAAAAATATGGCGATGATTGAGCGGATGGTCATGCTATTCCCCGAGAAAAACTTCTCTGAATGTATTAATGGCGGATTCGAGCGTCATGGTCGGTTGTGCCAGGTAGGCAGAAAGCTTGGCAAGACCATAGTCATTGGTCAGGTCGGGGTGGTCGTCGATCCATTCAGGGTTGTCGAGGGAAATGGTGTATTCAGCAGTCGTTTCGGGTAGAAGCACTGAGAGCAGGGTGCGCGGCGAAGCGCCGTTAAAGCCCAGGACCAGGCGGTTGGCTTCCGGTTGTCGAGAAATCACGAGCTGCAATTCGACCGACGTTTTGCGGAGGAATGCGGAAACGAGGTAAAGCCACAGACCTGCGACAAGATTCCGGTAACGTTCGTCGGCCGGCAGAGGAAAGGAGATTTCCTTATTGATGGAAACCGATCCCTGACCTAATGCCGGCCGCATCAATAAGCCGAGGGCAAGGATGATGCGCCGGATGCGATCGGAGGATTGCGGGGGGGCGAGAATTTCGGCAAGCGCTTCGACCGATGTCCGACGAACGAAATTGCCAAGGGGGTCAGCTTGAAGGGCAAGTTCGAAATCAGCGGCGCAGTTGAGCTGTTCCAGATCTGCAAAAATTTGCCCCACTTCGGCTCCCGTTACTCCGGCCTCGGCTATCCTGGCTAACGTGCCGAATGAATGGGGCAGGCCTGCAGGCGCACAGCGGAACATCAAGGAATCATCACGCTCAACGGTCGTTGCCGTAATAAATGGAAAGCGGCGCCCGGAGGAGTCTTGGCTGGGTTTGAGGTGGCCAACAACAGAGATTCGACTGCGTGAACCGACAAATGCAAAGTCTAGGGAGGGGGCGTTGTCGTAGGCGGATTTCCAGCGAGGGTCTTCAGACAGTTGTTCCATGCTGAGTGATACCCAACGGTCCAGTGTGCCAATCAGCTGGTGTTGTCCATTGCCTTTGACAAAGTCGCCGCGTGTGGGAACTTTGCCAAAACAGGTGGCTGGTGTGGAGACAATGCCGTTCATTGTGCTACTCCCCTCGGCGCAATTGCCGTGGTTCCCGGGGACTGCACCGGAGCCGCATTCGCTTCGTTTGTTGTGGATTCCTCGGCTACTGTCCGTGGCAGCATTAACCCGCTGAGCCCACGCGAACCGCTGCCTTCCGTGGTGGTGGCCTGTGCCTGGGGACTGCTGACGAGCCGCAGGTCGATGCTGATCTCTATCCCTTCCTTGGCCCAGGTCAGACGGAATGTACCGTCAGCTTGCCGGCTTCGTTGGGCTGAATTGATCAGCTTTTCGAGACCGAAGCGGCCGGGGAAGTTGATGATCTCAATGGCTTTTCCATCAAATGTCGTCGTGGAAATGCGGACGCCCGGTGTGCCGACTGTGCTTGGCCAGACAAAATTGGCCCATTGTGCCGGACCGTTCCGGTAATTTAGTTTTTGACCGTCAATCTCGATCACGTAACCTGTCGTCCCTGGCGAGGCCTGAGGACGGAGCATGAATACCGTCTGGGCAAGGCCGGTATTGCCAACTCCGGAACTGGCGGCAGCTCCGCCTTCAAGCGGCGATACCCAGCGGGCAAATTCACTCTTGAATTCCGGTTGAAGAATGATTCCGAGGTCACCCCAGGTTCTTGGTTCGACGGTATTGCCTCGCCTGACGACGAGCGATCCCATCGTACTTTCGACGTACTTGGCAATCGCGCCGTCCGGGCCAAAGATTTGCGCAATTTCGGCTGGCGAGGCTTCTATGTTTGATTTTGTAAATGGGTACTTGATTGCCAGTTTGCGGTTGAACGGCTCATAAACCTGGGCTTCCCAAGTTTTGTTCAGGTCCATGGCAGATGGTTTGATGATCGCGGCAAACGATTGCAGTAACGGACGCAATAACAGCGGGCGAAGGACCATACGCTGATTGTCCGGCATGCCGGTCAGCATCTGCTCATCAACAAAGTGCAGCGTTTCGGCGAGCTCGGACGTTCCTCCGTCAATCGTTTCGCGCATCAGCTTGATTGAGCCCGGGCCTGGGTCTCCCTGATTTTTCAATTGATTGAGGCGAGTCCGGATCTTGGAAAGTTGCTTGAGGTAAACCTCGAACAAGGATTCCGAGTTGTCGCGGGGAGTCATCAGTCTTCCGAATCCGGCAAACTCCTTGCCGACGGGGCCCATCGGTACTTCGGCCTGTTTGCTTGAAATATTGACATCCAGTTGTACCGAACCGGGTGACATTTGAAGAATGGAGCGCTTGAACCACTCGACAAATCCTTGCTGGGCTTTTTCCAGTCTGACGTTGGCGAGGGCGGGGTTGTCCCAGGATGTTTGTTCGAAAATGACCTTGACGAGCGTGCCGATCGGGGATGTATGGGGATCGCCAAGACGGTTCATGGCGTTGATTGCTTCCGTGAATGATTCGAAGGAGGTGACGCTGACACCCTGGACAAACTGCTTCCATTCTTCCGCATAATCGCGCTTGTACATGGCGACCAGGGATTTCTGAATTTGCTCGGGGCTGCCTTCCAGCGTCAGGTCATCCTTGGTGGAGGCCTGGAGCACCCAGTCCGCGTTCTTTTGTTCGCTGGTGGCGGCGTCCTTGATTGCTGACTGGATATATTCATGCCAAGCTTGGACGGTAAATGCGCCAGAGACGACATGGCTGCCGGCAACCAGACTGGCATTGTCCGGGCCGACTAGATTGGCGACAGTGATGGGTGGGAAACGAGTGGAGGCGCGTGCCTTGATTTCCGAGTAAACGCGCTCTGCAGCGGGCATTCCGCGAACAACATTGCGTAGTTTTTCGCGTGCCTCATCGACAATGGCAAGATTGTTGTTGATGGTCGGCCACGCCGGATCGTTGGTATGTTCCAGATGGAAGGAAAGAATGCGACCTGCAGAGCGGATCATCTGCTCTCGACTCATGGTGCCACGATTTGCCTCCAGCCAGCCTCGCCAGAAACGGGTCATTTGGTCGGATAGGTGGCCAACATCGATATGCTCATGGCTTGACAGCATTACGTAGGTCTTGAGGGCGTTGTAGGCATCTTCGGCATCGTTTGCTGTCGCACCTTTGTAGGGGGTCCTGGCCGGCGTGGTGGTTGTTCTTGGCTTCAGGTTTTCAGAGTGGGTAATGACGTCGCCGAGGAAGGTTTCAAGATTGGCTTTCACAGGCAGCAACATGAGATTTGTTACGCCATCGTAATATTCCTTGCGCAATTTGTCGGCGAGCAGTTCGCCTTGGTAAAGACCCAGGCCAATCGAAAGCGGGTGATCTTCATTAAAATGTTCAAGCTGGATCAGACGATCCTGAAGTATTTCCAGTGCTTCCAAGCGTGACTGGAGGTCGATTTTCCCTTCCTGCAAGCGAACGACCTTGACCAGATCCTGTTCGACATTTTCCAGGAGGCTGCGGTTGTTGATATATGACCAACTCCAGCCTCCCAGTGCCAGACCCAATAGGCCGAGCGCACCGAGCACCGCGATCTGGCGCATGCGGATTTTCATCCTGCTGGTGTGCTGCCGTACCAGATTTCGGTCGGGAAAGATGACCTTGGAAAAGAGTTCCTTGAGGAAATAGCCGTGATTTAGTGCTGTTCGTACTGGCGTCGCGTTGCCGCTGGAAAGCGCAAATTTCTTGATGATCCTGTCGTTTGATAGTGGCTGTACATCGCTGCTCTGGATGGCGGAAGAAATATAGAATCCACGGAAGACGGGCTTGAACTGGAAGGGGTTGTCTTCAAAGAGCGTTGCAATGAAGGCGCGAAGCGCTGGCTTGATCGCGATGAATTCCGACGGGAAGGTGAGTACTCCGGGAGGCGCACCTTCATTCTGAATTCTCGACATTTGTGCGACGCTCATCGAGCGAAGGCCTTTGTAGAGTTCTTCGTAGTGGTGATCAAAGAGCGAGATCAGGTCATTGCCATTGGCCTGCTCGTAGGGAAGGGTGGCACCCCAGACGTGATCTCTTTCATTCCAGTCGAGATCAAGGAAAAAATCACGGAAGCCAGGGATCAGGTCGGCTTTGGTAAACAGCACGTAGACTGGCGCGAAAACTTCAAGTTTTTCGGTGAGTTCCTGAACTCGTTGGCGCAGGTTTTTCGCCAAGTTGATGGCAAAACTTGGTGCATTACCAATCAACTCGCCAATATTGACAGTAACAATGATGCCGTTGATCGGCGCACGCGGGCGGTGTTTCTTCAGTAACCCGAGAAATCCCATCCATTCTTCTCTGTCTTCTTGGTGGATGGAGTAACGCCCAGCCGTATCAAGCAAAATACCTTCGCTTGTAAAAAACCAATCGCAGTTTCTTGTTCCTCCGATGCCCTTGATGACGGTGTCGCCACCGTCATCAAACGGAAATTTCAGGCCGGAGTTGACGATTGCCGTACTCTTGCCCGCAGCTGGGTTACCAATGGTTATGTACCACGGCAGTTCGTACAACGCGTTGGCGCCGGAAACCTGCCCGAGCTTCGAGGTTTTGATCGTTTTGACGGCGCTCAACAGGCGTTTTTTGACCACGTCGATTTCTGCGTTGGTTGCTTCTCCCGAGCGCCGATTGCCTTGCTCGCTTTGCTGCTCTAACATCGATTCGAGCGCGTCGCTTCCCTTTTTTGCCCTGTAGCGGCGTACCTGCCAGATGCCGATCCAGACAATCAGGAGCAGTATGCTCGCCAGCACAGCCCACATGATGGCCACTTTAAGGGTCTTAGCGCCGAGGAAGAAAAGGGCAGTAATTGCTGCGACGCCAACGAATGAAAGGAAGCGGGAGTCGGTCAGCAATGATTGGATTCTGGACATGGGTTTAGGCTTTTTTAGGTGCTCGTGGTTTCGGTACTGAGTTTTGCAATAAACGGCATGGTGAGGAGGGCTGCTCTCTCTGTGTCATGCTGGTTGCTGATACACAGAACCGGGCCTTCCGTCATCAGGACTTTTTCTCGCGCGCAGACAAGTGCTAACAGACTTCCGGTGGATAGGTTGGAGCCGGTAACAGTGCCGGTCGCAAGACAGTCTTTCATTGGGTCAAGGTGCTCAAAATTTGACTCGATTCCTGCCAGTACTTCGCAAATATGGTTGGCGCGATGATCCGAATCCGAGACCAGTGCTTGTATGCCGGATGCCTCAAGTGAGTGGACATTCAATAACCCGTCTACTAGGTGTCCAATCAGCGTGCCGTTAGTTTTGCCCGCCGCGTTCACGCTTTTGTCCCGGCTGGCGTGGCTGACGCGGCTCATTACAACGACGTCGTCGATGGCGTGGCTTGTTGCGGTCTTGTGGCTGGAGAAGAGGAGGCACACCGCGCTTTCGCCGGGTATTTGACCGTTCTGGTTGCTAGCGGAGAAGAGACGCTTGCGAATGGAAAGGGAGTTAATGCTAGCTTCGTCTACTGCTGAGGTCGCTGCGATGAGCAGAATCAGATTGTCGTCCAACTTTTCCCGGTTGGTTTTCAGAACTAATTCGTCAACCTGCCTTAAGGCACCTGCTTCACTGGTTATGGGGGTCATCATGATTTCGACGCGGCTCTTGTCAATCTCCGACAAGTGTTTGTCGTTCAGCCAACTACGCATGGCTGGAAAATGATTGCTTTCGATATTGCTTGGCACCAGCCAGTGAATATTCAGTCGGGCGTTGGCCGGTGCTTTTTTAAGCTGGGCACGTGTTTGCATTTCGGCATCCGGCAAGATGCTATTGAGTAGTGCCAGCAGTCGGGTGACTTGAGTGTTCGCTGAGAGCGCGCTAAGGCCTTCATTCTCGGAGGTAAGTGTTTCAGTAAATTTATCTATATCCAAATCCTTGACGTCGGCGAGGAAAACCGGGAATCCGTCGTCGTCCTTTTGCTTCTCACTGGGTTCGGGACGAACGCCTGCATCTATGTTTTCCAGGATTTCTGCGGCAGTCTTGCCGGAGGCGGTATTAAGCCATGCACCAATCAGGCAGATTGAAAATGTTCTTTCTGCTGCCGAAGTCTTTGCTTTGGCACTGACCAGAGGGTCATCATCCGTTATTTCCTTGATTGGCGCCTCGTCCGGGAAAGGAGCCTTCAGATGCTCGATAAAACCACGGAGAAGCAAGAAGCCGCCGATCAGGGCGAACGGCAGGAAAAACAGATAGAGCAACAAGTCCGAACTGCTCGGCTGGAAATTGTTTGTCTGCCACCATCCTAGGATGAGGGCCCAGACGAGTGAAGTTGTGAGTACGGTGCCGCCCAGGACCTTGAGTGTTGTTGAACGCATAGTTGACGCGGTTGGTCTTGGTTAGTCAGTGGTTAGCGATTGGCTTGCGATCAAGGTGGCTCCACAGGAGGTTTGGTCACCATGGCGCGCTGCTGCCCGCCCATCAATAATGGCGGTGGGGTCTCCTGTCACAATGGTGGTGACGTTGCCGTGGCCATTTTTCGGACATTTGACTTTGTCGCCAACACGGGCAATGCCTTTTCCATTGCAGTCGCTGGTTTCAGAGGCTGTTATGACAACGCCCCCGTGGTTAGTCTTGTCGCCTAAAAGAATAAATGGTCTTGACATTTAATGGCTCCGGATTGTCTCAATGGCTTTCGTTGATGGCTGACGGCGGCGGGTGCCCCAAGATACCCTTGCGATGGAGCTCCACATGGCCCAGGTCGCGCATCTTCCAGCGCCCCCCCCAAGTTAATTCGACTTGCTCGGCAATCTCGCCAAATAGCTCGTAGCCGCGCATTGCCCATGGGTCTTGTTCTGAAATAACAATTTTTCCATCGCGGAAAAATGCGCAATCCGCTGCCAGACCAAACTGGTGATAACTCATATAGGGACCGGCCTGTGTTACCTGGCTTCCCAGGGCTGCGAGCTTGGCTTGGCGTTCGGGGCTTCGGTATCCTTCAATTAGCGCCATTTCATACCCATAACGCTCTCGCATCAACTTGAAGGCAACCAGCAGCCGCTGGGTGAATATTGGATCCAATTGTTTCCAGTTCCGGCTGGCAAACGCAGCTTCCGGAACAATCAGCTCAACTTCCCGGGTGGTAAATACGTCGGGGGGGAGCGATGGCGGAGGGGCTAATTGCTCGCCTTCTAGCAAAATCGCAATGCGTCGGTCAGGGATGTGACTATCGTCATTAAAGTCAAACAAAGTAGGGCCACGAATGACTAGTGCAAATAAAGCTGGTGCAGTAATCATTAACAATGCTATGCCGCTTAATAATGGCTGATTTTTTAGGAATCTTAAGCTGCCCTTGCTTGCATTTATTATGCTATTGGCGTACCCGTGTGTGCTTGCTGCCTGTTTCTGAATATGCCTTGATAGAGGGGCGTATCCGTTGCTGATGACGACACCGATTGCAGCCAAAAGGCGCGTGCGGTAGTCAGGGAAAACCACGATTAACAAGCAAATTGCTATTAGCAAGAAGTATGAAATTAGAGTAAATTCTACCATGCGAGCCCCTTTTGGAAATGACAAACGGGTTGCTTGTTGGTGGGGTTACTAAGGCGCATGATGAAAGTTGTGAATTTGTTTTTTTCTGGCAGGCAATACCCAAATTAGATATTGAACGTCCAATTATAATGAAATTAAATTCTTACTGCATTTTTTCTGAACCCTCTACGTCTCGGCAGGCGGCGAAAAATTCTGATGGTGACCATATGAGTGTTCTTAGTGACCTTGATCCCAGTTCCGCGAGATTTTCTGATGGCTTTAGATCCAATAGAGGCCGGAGTTTCCTCTGGGGGGGCGCTTTTTTGCTTTTGGGTGGAGGCCTGGCCTGGTTGCTAATTTCTGTCCAAAAAAGCTCAGATTCACTTATTGGTGGAATTGAGGCAAAAAATGAGGTCATGGGCATTCGTTCTGAGGGCGGTGGCGCACAGTTGCAGGAGAAAAGGGATGGAGCAAGTAATCCCGTCAATCCTGTCTTTTCTGCTGCATCAGTCGTTTTGCCTACACCTGCCGTTATTCTGGGGGGGGCGCCAAGTTCGCCAGTTCAGGAGAGCTTGGCTAAAGACAACTTGGCCTCGATTCCCGCTGACAAAAAATCAAATCGTACTGAAAAAAGTGATCAGCTAGCTCCCCCTGTTTCGGGCATATTGCCAGTTGCCAGCGATGGGCATCATGAAAAGAAAAGCGCTTCAGATTCGCGAGATTCCAAGCAGATCACACTGAAATCTACGAAAAGCAAGACCTCTGTGACAGTAGGAAACCATTCTTTGTCGAGCGAGAAACAGGCTACCGAGCGTGACGTTGACATAATTACGGCCTTGGTAAAGTAGGTAATTATTGCTCGGCCCGATGGGGTCTCAGCCCGCTTACTCGCGAGTGCTGTTTAAATCAAGCTGCCACTTCTGTCGGCTTAACGTCACTTTTGGTTTCAATCTCGCCTCGATATCCACATAAAAAAGTCCAGCAGCGCGGTAATGCCGTTCGGTTAAGGATCTTTCGGATATTTGATGACATAGCGTTTTGGCAGGGCTTTAACGACACGGGGGCATTGACGCCCCCGTCGTTTTTCCACGATGGCGAACTGACGCTGTAGGCGTAAGCGAGGCAGATGGGCTGGTAGCTTTCCTGGTTGGCCTTGTCTCGCGCTTCAGTGGCTGTTTGAATCTCTTTTTCCAACTCCGCCTCCCGAATCGGATCGGCCTAGTTCGGGTTGGGTTTTTTTGGGGCGAGTAGCTGGAGGCGCAGGGTCACTTCTTCGCCAAGCAGCGATCCAAGATCGAAAATAGCATTGGTCGAGACACAATCGATTTCAAAGCGAAAGGGCTCGGAGATGGCTTCGCGGCCGTTGAAGCGTTCGACGATTAGCGCAGCATCGTGCAATGCAGTCTTGAGTTCGAGCAGGCGGGCGTGCTGGCTGAACAGGGGAAAAAGTGAAATGCTGCGGTCAACTGCAAATTTCGGCGAAATTTGCAGTTGACCGTAAGAAGATAGCATCAGAAATTAATCGATGAACTCACCGCGCTTGAAGTCGCGATCCGGAAACATTGGTTGTTTCTTGGGTGGCTTTGGAACCAGCCAGCCATTTGCCGTGGCCTAGGCCATGATGCCCGGTGCTTCGCCGTTGGGGTATTCGTGGAGGCAGACCCAGACCTTGCCGTGTTTGCCGATGGCAGGTTTGGGAGACACGTCGAAGCGGCCCCAACCGATGACCGGGCGGATGTAGGAGAATGGACCGTATTTGTCCTTGCCGTAGGAAGTCACGTTAATGTAGGGGTGCTTGTCGCTTTGCAGGTAATAGCCCCATTCGCGGCAGCCGAAGTTGCCGTTTGTTGAGTGGCTTTTTGCGGAGAACTTTTTTTGTGGCGTTCGTCATCCCCTTGGATCATGCTGCAGATTGCCGGAATGTAGGCAATCTCGGAATCGCTGCTGCCGGTATACCACTCGCCCAGCAAAAACTGCATATCCTGCGGATGGTTGCCGGGCGCCAGCACCAGATTGCGAATGCGGTTGAGATGGCCGCTCAGTTTGTGAGGCCAGGAATAATGCGAGGTAACTTCCGCTTTTGGTTGAAGGTGACGAGTACCGTGCCGATGGCATGATTGTCTTGGAGAGCGCCTTCTTCCGCATCGGTGAGGATGGAGGTAGTAAGCGGAAAGATCGGTTCCTGGTCTTGAGTTACATTAACGTCGCCTTTATCGAATTCGTTCTGGCCGAATTTGCGCCATCTTTTGTAGTCGTAAGGGCTTTCAATCTTGATCACATAACGGAATTCCCACTGGCGTTCGATCCATGTATGTGACCCCGGTGTCTCGTTCGCTGAATACGCGACAGATGATGCGGTGCAGAACAACACGGCGAATAGCAATTGCAGGTGCTTCATCCAGCAAGATTCTGCGCGGGAATAACAGAAACTGAGTGACATAGAGTTTGTTCCTTAACGGATCTTCGGTTCATGCTTCTGCGTGACCTAGCTGGTCCAATTCGCCTCCGGATAGTCGGCGAAGATCTGGCCGATGATGTCGATCACGGTTTTATCCTGAAACAGATAGCAATCCCGACGCTGTGCCAGGAAAGCGAGGAAGGGTTCCATGATCAGACGATAACGGGCGAGACCGCCATCGGCGCCGAGTTGCATGGTCTCAGTGACGTAGCCGTGCCAGGCGCGCCTGCTGCCATCGGCCAGCAGGAGGCGCAGGGTGATTTCTGCGCCAAACAGCGATTTGAGGTCGAAGAAGGCATCGGTGGAGATGCAGTCGATTTCGAAGCGGAAGGGCTCGGAGATGGCTTCCCGTCCGGAGAGTCGTTCCACAATCAACGCCTGCTCGGGCAGTGCGGTCTTTAGCGTCAGAAGACGGTTTTGCTGGGAGAGAAAGGTCTCAAGGTGAGAGTTCGTTTAGGGGCGGTTGTGTCGAAAAGTCGACGAAAATTAGGGGAGAGTTATGCTCAGCGTTGGAGCTCGTGGTGCCAACTGAACGATAGCGTGATAAGGAGAGAGTGCCTGCTCGATTTTGCGCTGTGCATGCCAGTTCAGGCCAACGTAGGCGATCAGCCCGAACAGCGCTAGTACGGAGCCGATTACCCACATTGGTATTTCTCGCTTGAGTGCATTCGAAATGGAATCCGGTGCTTCCCAGTGCGCGGCAAAGGGTGTCGGTTTTCCTTTGATATGAGCGATTTGTTCGCCCAGTTGGGAGGTCAGGTACTTGAGTTTCTCTGGTCCTTCCAGTAGAAACTTTCCCTTGAATCCGGCCAGCAGGCACATGTGGAATACTTCGAGCGAATTAATACGATTGGCTCCACCATTTCGGGCCACTTCTAGCTTGCTGAAGAAATGCTCCCCTGCCAACTGATCGCCGAACAAAACGAGTTGCAGCGGTCGACGTTCCCAGGTATCCCGAATGTTCATGTTCGATGACAGGATGGTTTCGTCTATTGATGCGCAAAGGGCATATTTTGCGTCGAAGATGTCTTCGCTGTTGAAATTACCCTTCTTGGCCACTTTCTCGAAATTGTCGAGAAAGTTCTGGATGCGGGAGGAAAATTCGGCTGCATCGCTTGGCCTACTTCGATTGTGCAGCAGGATCAGCAAATAAAAGCCGTCATACAACAAATCGACGAGGCTGTTGGAGGGGCCGGGGAGTTGATAGTCTCCACGGGCAGGAGAGGGCGCATTCGCGAACAGGCTGGGGGCAATGGAAGTCATGAGGTCACGGCGATCATTTCAATGTTCAGGTCTTGGTAGCTTTCCGGTATGTAAATCATGACCGATTGCGCTTTTTGCATGCGTTCGTAAAGTGCGCCATGCGCATCAAGGGAGAAATAACAAGCTCCGGGGCGGACAGGGATTGCAGCAGGCATTTGCGCGGCATGGCTTAGACGAACCCCTGACATGGCTGATAGAACGAGTTTTTCGACATCGTCCGGTGCGCCAACCTTTATGCGCAGCGGGACAGATTCGATAATTTCCGATTGAGGGTGTGAGGCCGAAATGGACAGGTAAAATGCGGTATCGTCGGTGATTTTTTCGGAATCAAAATGCCCTGAGTAGAAGGATCGCTTTGCCTGAGTCAGAGCGATAGCGAAATATTTCGTTGAAATGACCGTGTCAAGGAGTTCCCTCAGTATCGTGTCGATACGCGCAAAGCCAGGGGCGGGGTGTAAATGGTCATAGGCGGGAAGATCATTCAGAGAGTGGCTCTTTGAGAAGGTCATCAGGCCGCCGGCCAATCGCAACAATTCCTGGAATAGGCGTTCGGGGGGGCTTTCGGGAGTACGAAACAGATGCGTCAAGCTTGCGCAGGCGCTGCTGGCCGTGTGCAATAGCCAGAAAGAAGCAATGTCACCCGAACGAAACTCGATGATGTTTTTTGAGGGTTCCCGATGGAATCCGTACAGGGCATCCACCTTGGCCAGAAGGGCGTCAATTTGGCGGCGCAACATCATGTACAGGGGTGGGGCACTGCGTAAGCTGATTGAGGGAGGGAGAAAATTCGGGTCGCTTTCAAAACCATTGCTTGGCGTCCGACGAATTCTGACGATAGGTATCGTCTGGAATTGATCGCGCGATTCGTTGGCTGATTTCAGATGGGAGATTTTGCGCAGCGTTGCAATCTCAGCTTCTGCTGCATCAGTAAAGAGGTCGTAGGACTCCTTGCCTACTATCAGATAGCGGGCCTGGCCCGTATTCGTTGCGGTTTCAGTGCAATTGCCACCATGAATGTTGATATGGTGAAGCGCCAAGAAGAAATCAACGGTCCCATCATTTTCCACAGCCAAGTCCAGTGCGACAGGCGGGGGCAACTGGTCAACGTCGGGGGCAATCAGGAAGTCCCCGTTCGGAAATACAACGTCGATGCGATTGAAATGAAGAACGCCATTCTTTAACGAATCTACGTCCAATTCAAGATCACGAACCCCCCAGGCGAAAGGCTGAGCCGTCAAGAGTGTGCGTTGGTTCAGTGCTTCACTGTATGCATCCTGCTGCTGGAAATGTTGCGGACGGAGAAAAAGTCCTTCTCCCCAAAGTGTCTTTGCATATCGCATATGTGTGTAAGGTAGCTATTTGTTGCACTGCACCCCGTTCAACGACTGCGCTGATTCGGAGCTGATGGTTGTTATCAATACGCCCTTGCTGGCAGTTAGAGAGCAGCTATGGGCGCCTATGGTGATTCCTTGGTCAACGGATTGTTTTGCATCAAATGCCAGTTTCCAGCGATTGGCATATGGTTCCCGAAATACGCCGACAACACCAATTGTTGTCCCTTCTTCTGGAACTTTTAGTATGAATTCATACGATTTTTCAGGGATCAAAGTGATTTCTCGGACGGAAATCAAGTCCTCTCCCAAGGCTTCTTTCTCGCTTTCTGGCGAAGAAATCTGCGAATACGACAAGGTTTTAAGACGTTCAGAAGCACGAAAAATATAGATTTTTAATACCAAGGACAGCGATTTTCGGTTGCTTGTGGTGTTGAGCTGCTCCCCAGCGAAAATTCGGATGGGGATGTCATATTGTTTGTTCTTGTTGCCGGAGTCTTTTTTGAGGACGCCGCTTGCTTCCAGAGCAATGCTGACGGCAGATCCGACTAGTTGAGCGCCTACCGAAGCACAGCCGCCAAGTGCCAGTAATGCGAGTAATGCAATTGCAGATGTGGTAGTGCGGATGGCTGCGCCCTCAATGGTGTTGTCATTTTAGCAAATCGGGTTGGGGATTTTGTCGATAGTGCAAAATGCATTTGTACTATATGCTATAGTGCTGAATTATGCATTTGGTAATTTACTATTTTGCCATTGTTAATGCAATCTGTATTGTATGCAATTGCAATTATGTTGAGTGTTTCGAGGGAGTCGCAATGTTGGGTCTCGGCAGATTTACCACTGTTTTTCTAGTGTTTCTGTGCATCATTTTGTCGGGCTGTACTACGACAGGTTCAAACAACAAGTTGGATTTTCCGACCTTGATGGAGCAATCTGACCTGAAGGTGGATTCCTTGCTAGCAAAGGGCAATCAGGAAGAAGCCATCGGGGTGTTGGCCGATGTCGCCAAAAAGAACCCGACCAGAAAGGAGCCTTGGCTTCGCATGGCGAAGGCCTATTTTGATGCGGAAAATTATGGTCAGGCGATTGTTGCCTCGGATGAGGTTTTGCAGCGCGATTCCACGGACCGGACAGCTAAGAGCATCCTAGCCGTCAGCGGATTGCGCGTGGCTACACGCTCCTTGACTGAACTTAGGGCTGATGCAGAACTGAGAGGAAATGCGCGCAGCGATGCTGTCAGTCTTGCTAAGGCGTTGCGGGAGACCTTGCAAGAGGATGTTCTGGTCCCTTCCGCCGATCTTGAGGCCAAGAGGAAACGGGATGCAGCGGCTAAAGCTCGCATGCTAGCAAACCCCAGACAAAAAGCGGTTGCTCCGGTTGCAAACCCAACCCCTGCCAGCGGGGGGGCAAGTGGCAGCGATCCGTTCAGCGTCCTTAAGTAAGGTTATCGATTGGGTTTCTGCAATGTAGGGCCAGAAAATCTGATCATGGTTTCGAATATTCATTTGGGAGAATTTTGTGGCGAAGAAGGAAAGTGTTCAGAAGAAGTTGCAAAAAATTCGTCCGCCTCGTGTTCAGTTAACGTATGACGTTGAGCGTGGCGATGCGATCGAACTCAAGGAGTTGCCTTTTGTGGTTGGCGTCCTTGGCGATTTTGCCGCTCAGTCCGAAGTGCCCCAGGGCAAGGTTCGAGATCGAAAGTTCGTCAATATCGATATGGATAACTTTGATGATGTGATCGACGGCCTGTCTCCGCGTATTGCCTTCCGGGCGAAAAATCGCTTGACCGTCGACGGCGGCGAACTGGCGGTAAACCTGACATTCAAGAAATTTGAAGATTTTCGTCCAGAGGCAGTTGTGGAACAGGTTGAGCCATTACGCAAGTTGTTGGAGGCGCGCTCTAAGCTGGCCGATCTTCGCAACAAACTGGCGGGCAATGAAAAGCTTGAAGATTTACTAAATGATGTTCTGAATAATACGGAGCAGTTGCAAAGCCTCGGTAGCAACTCCGATAACGGGGGGGGCGCTAAATGAGTGCCCAACAATCAGCATTGAGTGCGACTGCAGATGTGATTGAAACCGGCCTCCTTGATCAGATTATCGAAGAGAGTCGGGTTGCTCAGTCTGAGCAGGAAAAGGTGCGCGCCAAAGATATTATTAGCGAATTAGCCAATCAGGTTCTGGTCGGTGAAGTTGTCGTTTCCGAAAATCTTGCTGCCTCGCTCGACGCGCGCGTCGCTGAACTCGATAGCCTGATTTCCGAGCAGCTAAGTGAAATCATGCACGCGCCTGCATTTCAGGAGCTCGAAAGCGCTTGGACTGGCTTGCACTACCTGTGCAAGCAGACCTCGACTGGCGTGCAGCAAAAAATAAAGCTGATGAGCGCCTCGAAGCGCGAACTGGTAAAGGATTTCAAGTCAGCGATCGATTTTGATCAAAGTGCACTGTTCAAAAAAGTCTATGAAGAAGAATTCGGTACTTTTGGTGGCGCGCCGTTCGGTTCGCTGATCGGTCAGTACGAACTGACGCGGCAACCAGAAGATATGTACTTCATCGAACAGATGTCGCATATAGCAGCGGCTTCCCATGCGCCGTTTATCACTGCAGCGGCACCGCAGTTATTTGGTCTTGAAACCTATACCGAGCTAGGTAAGCCGCGTGATTTGGCTAAGGTATTTGATACCGTCGAATACGCAAAATGGAAATCCTTCCGCGAATCGGAGGATTCGCGCTATGTCGGTTTGGCTTTGCCGCGCTTCCTGGGGCGCCTGCCGTACAACCCGATTGACGGTGAGGTTACAGAAGGGTTCAACTTTGTTGAAGAAGTGGATGGGACCGACCACGACAAATATCTGTGGTGTAACGCTTCCTTCGCTTTTGCGGCACGCCTAACCGATGCTTTTGAAAACTATGGCTGGTGTGCAGCGATTCGTGGGGTTGAGGGCGGAGGGCTGGTTGAAGACTTGCCGACGCATACCTTCCGTACTGACGATGGTGAAGTGGCGCTCAAATGCCCGACTGAAATTTCGATTACCGATCGCCGTGAAAAGGAATTGAGTGACCTCGGCTTCATTCCTCTAGTGCATTGCAAGAATACGGATTACGCAGCCTTCTTTGCGGCCCAGTCGGCGCAAAAGCCGAAAAAATACGATACCGATTCGGCCAATGCCAATGCATCCCTGTCAGCACAGTTGCAATACATGTTCGCCGTTTCGCGGATTGCGCACTACATGAAGGCAATGATGCGCGACAAGATCGGCAGCTTTGCTTCTGCTGCGAATGTTCAAACCTACCTGCAACGGTGGATCGATCATTACGTCACTGCGGATGATTCAGCATCTCAAGAAACCAAGGCTCAATTCCCCCTGCGGGAAGCGTCCATCGAAGTCAGCGAAGTGCCCGGTCGTCCCGGTGTCTATCGGGCTGTGTCGTTTATCCGGCCGCACTTCCAGCTTGACGAACTCTCGGTGTCCCTGCGTCTCGTCGCCGAGTTGCCGCAATCTGGCAGAAACTGATGTTTCCTAACTTCCAAGGAGAAAGCACGACATGAAAGATATTTACGTTGAATTCAAGGGTAGCGACATCAAGGGCGACTCCCGCGATGCAAAGCATAAAGACCAAGTTGAGGTTTCGAGCTGGAGCCACTCGATGCGCCAGCCCAAGTCGGCAACGGCCTCAGGCTCCGGTGGTCATACCGCCGAACGCGTTGAACACGGTGAAATGATCTTCACCAAGGACATTGATGGTTCCAGCCCGAAGCTGTATCAGGCTTGCTCGTCAGGCTTGGTGGTCAATGACGTAATTGTCTATTTTTATCGTGCATTCGGTGGCAAAAATACGACTGGCAACCCGTCTGGTACGCAGAATCGTCATCAGTACCTGAAGATCGAACTGAAAAACGTCATCATCGCCTCCGTTTCGCCGTCGGTTGATGGTGAAGGCGTGCCGCAAGAAGTGTTCTCGCTGAAGTACTCCGCTGTTAAGTGGACCTACGACGAGCTCAATATCGATGGCACGAAGACGGGCAAGGTCAACATCCAGGGTGCCTGGAACCTTGCCAAGAACACGCCGAACCTGACCTGATCCAAATATTTGTGGAAAGTACGGCGGAAACGAGTTTCCGCCTTTTTTATGATCAAAGGTTTCGAACCTTCCCTGTTTGACAAGCTGTTTGACGATCTTCCCCTAGGAGCTGTCCGGCGTCGTTTGTCTCTGGAGCAACTCAAGGATTCGGTCGCCAGAGATCTTGAAGCTTTATTGAATACCCGAGTGGTGTTCGAGGAGTCTTTTGGCGATGATTTTCCGCTTGCTGTGCGCTCAGTAGCCGGGTTCGGCATGTCTGATTTTGCCGGATTCAGTTTGGCCAATATCTATGACCGTGGGCGCATCTGTGCTTCCATAAGCTCGGCAATTGCTGCTCATGAACCGCGCCTGCGCGATGTGCAAGTTGATCTTGAGTTGCATCGCAAGGCCGTGAACGCCCTGTATTTCTCAATCAATGCTGTGCTGTTTGTCAGGCCAGCGCAGGAGCCGGTCGCCTTCGATGCATTGTTGCAGCCGACCAGCCTGCAATATTCCGTAAGCCGGCATCGACCGCGCGTAGGGGCTTAATTGGAAGATCTACTTCCCTATTACGAGCGAGAGCTCACCTTCCTTCGCCAGCATTCCCGCGAATTTTCCGAACGTTATCCCAAACTGGCCGCGCAGCTTTTGTTATCCGGCGAGGGGTGTGATGACCCCCACGTTGAACGGATGATCCAGTCTTTTGCGCTGCTAACCGCGCGCGTCTCAAAGAAGCTGGAAGACAGCTATCCGCAATTCACCGAAGCGCTGCTGAATGTTCTTTATCCGCATTATCTGAGGCCTTTTCCAAGTTGCTCCATTGCCTATTTCGACCATGGTGGCAGCGAACTCTCGTCGGTGACGACGATCGTGCGCGGAACAGAATTGCAGTCGCGGCCGATCAAAGGTGCCGTCTGTAAGTTCCGTACGGCCTGGGATGTAAAACTGGCCCCCGTTACCCTCGGCGATCTCGATTTCGATCCGATTGCGACAGCCCCCAGCGATGTGCGTTTGCCTGTGGGTTGCAATGCCATTCTCTCCTTTTCACTATCTGTGCGAGGGGCGAACACCAAGGCCGGATTCAGCAAGCTCGACAAGCTGCGGGTGTACATTGATGCAGAACCTTCCGTTGCTTCGGCGCTGCGTGACGCACTTTTCCTGCGCAAGCTGAAAAGTTATGCGGTCGGTGCGGACAAGCGGTGGCGTGTGGTACGTGATGGCTTGATCGGCGAAGTCGGTTTCGCCGAGCAGGAAGCGCTCATCGAAATGCCGGACACGGCACACGGAGCCTACCGTTACCTGACCGAGTATTTTTGTTTTCCGGAAAAATTCAATTTCTTTGATCTCAATATTGGGGAGTTGCCGTCGAGCCTGCTTGGCGAAGGGAAGATCACTCTGAATCTTGCGCTGGGTGACCTGCGTGCCGACAGCGACGCATCGCGCCTGCTGCAAACCCTGACCGCGCAAAATCTCCGCCTTGGTTGCGTGCCTGTCGTCAACCTGTTTGACCAGCGTGGAGATCCGATCCGGGTCAGTAATCGCCAGTCAGCCTATCCAGTTGTGGCCGACGGTCGGCGTGCCTACGCCTTCGATGTATATTCCATCGATTCGGTGAGGAGGGTCAGGCAGACGCCGCAAGGCGAATCCATCACCGAGTTCCGGCCGTTCTTCTCGTTGCGCCATGGCGAAACGCCGGATCAGAATGGCTATTACTGGTATGCCCTGCGCGATCATTTCGTCGCCGAGAGCAGCCCGGGCTACGAAACATCGCTCTCCATCGTCGACGCTGATTTCGACCCCGTGCAACCGAAAACCGATGTCATCAGCCTGCAACTCACGTGTACCAATCGTGAACTACCAACCCTGATGTCGGTTGGCATGCCATCAGGCGACCTATTTCTCGAAGGCGGTTCCAGCGTGCGCGCCATCAAGCTGCTGCGGAAGCCGAGCCAGCCCTGTCGTTTTGATCATCGACGCGATGGGCAGTGGCGAATCATCTCCCACCTTTCACTCAATCATCTGTCATTGACCGGAAATGGCCTCCCGGCTTTCCGCGAAATGCTGGCTTTGTACGACCTGCCAAGAACGGCGGCAACCCGTCGGCAGATTGAAGGCGTGCTCAACATCGAACAACAGGACAAGACGGTCTGGATGCCCGGCAAGCCTTTTGCCTGTTTTGTACGCGGCCTTGAGGTTCGTCTCTCCATTGATGAATCGAGCTTTGTCGGTAGCGGTCTGGACGTCTTTACCCGCTGTATCGACCATTTTCTTGGGCTTTACGTCAGTCTCAACAGCTTTATCCAGCTAGTCGTGGTTTCGAATCGAACCGGAGAGGAGTTGATCCGATGCGCACCCCGCAACGGCGAATCGATCCTGGCGTAGTCGAGCAAAGTCTGCAGACTCCTGAACGCTACGAGTTCTTCCAGCTTGTGCGCCTGTTCGAGATGGTTTTCAACAAGGAGGCACGAGGCCTCGGTAGCGATGTCGTCAGTGAGCGGATTCGTTTCCGCAATTCGCTGCGCCTCGGCTTCGCGCCCAGCCAGGTTGACGCCATGGTGGGGCGCTATCGTCAAGATGAAGACGGGCTCGAAACCGGCAAACTAGATCAGGTCGAGATCACTCCTAGTTTCATGGGCATGCTTGGTATCAACGGTGCCTTGCCAATTCACTACACCGAACAAGTCATTCACCACGAGCGTTTCAAGCGCGACCCGTCGGGACGGGCTTTTCTCGATCTGTTTACCAACCGGGCGGTCGGCCATTTCTATCGTGCTTGGAAGAAATACAAGCTCCCCATTCTCTACGAGACGGATCGCCGCAACCGGTTTTTGCCGCTGATTCTCTCTTTGGCCGGCCTTGGCTATGATGCCTTACGTGAACGGATGAGTGAGGCGCCGGGTGCCATCGACGACGAATCGATTGCCTTCTTCGCTGGCCTGCTTCGTCAACAGCCGGTTTCTTCCGAAACACTGGAAAGGGTGCTGGGCGGTTATTTTCGCGAGAAAGTGGTGATTGAGCAATTCGTCGGGCGCTGGTACATCGTTCCTACTGACCAGCGCTTAACGCTTGGCGGCAAAAGTTCCTCTCTGGGCGGCAACATGCTGGTTGGCGAGCGCATCTGGCAGCGCAACCTGCGCATCCGCATCCACATCGGACCGCTGACCCACGAGCGCTACATGGCCTTTCTGCCAAAAGGCGAGATCGCATACGCCCTTGAAAAAATACTCACATTGGCGACTGGCGGCCAGTTCGAATACGAAATTCGGCCAATCCTGCGCGCCGCTGACGTCAAGCCGGTCAGCCTCGGCGTGCCCAACAGCGCCCGTCTCGGATACGACACTTTCATGCTGACAAAGCCGGCAACGAGCGACCGCAGCGATACACGCTATCTCACCCATTTTATTCACTAGATATCTTTCGGGCACCAGACCAACGCAATGAGCACATCACTCAAAACCCTGATCAGCAAACTGAACAGCACTTGTCGCCAGGCAACCGAACGCGCCGCCAGTCTGTGCATGGCACGCGGCAACTATGAGGTCGATCTCGAACACCTGCTGATGGCATTTCTTGACGATCCCAGCAGCGACCTGATGAAGGTGCTCCGGCGTTGCAGTATCAGTTCGACAGGTCTGGAACGGGAACTAAGTCAGGAAATCGATCGATTCAAGAATGGCAATACCCGGACGCCAGTGTTTTCGACGCATATTCCAAAACTATTCGAACAGGCTTGGCTGATTGCCTCGCTCGATGCCCGTTTGCCGCGTATCCGCTCCGGCCACCTGCTGTTGGCGTTGCTGACCGAACCTGAACTTTCCCAACTGGCATTCCGTGGGTCGAAACTGTTGGCCAAGGTGCGGCTGGATGAACTCAAGCACAATTTCGACAAGATGACTGAAGGTTCGGCAGAAGCGGCCGAAGTCGCCGGCATGGGGGAAGCTGGCAGCGTAGCCGAGAGCGCAGGCGAGGGCGACGATCCCCTGCTCGGTGCCAGGTCGCATGCAGGCAAGAGTCCGGCTCTTGAGCAGTTCACCACCAATCTCACGCAGCGAGCGCGTGATGGCAAGGTGGACCCGGTGATCGGGCGTGACAGCGAAATCCGTCAGCTCATTGATATCCTGATGCGTCGCCGCCAGAACAATCCCATCCTTACCGGCGAAGCCGGGGTAGGCAAGACGGCAGTTGTAGAAGGGCTGGCCCTGCGCATTGCGGCTGAAGATGTCCCTTTGCCGCTGGTCGGTGTCGAGCTGCACATGCTCGATATGGGACTGTTGCAGGCAGGTGCCAGCGTCAAGGGCGAATTCGAGAATCGCCTCAAGAATGTTATCGATGAAGTCAAAAAAAGCCCCAAGCCGATCATCCTGTTCATTGACGAAGCGCACACCATGATCGGTGCTGGTGGCCAGTCCGGCCAGAACGATGCTGCCAACCTGCTCAAGCCGGCATTGGCGCGCGGAGAGCTGCGTACCGTCGCCGCTACCACCTGGGCGGAATACAAAAAATATTTCGAGAAGGATGCCGCATTGGCCCGTCGCTTCCAGGTCGTCAAAGTCGAAGAGCCGAGCGAGGCGCTGGCTGCGGCCATGCTGCGCGGCATGGTTCCGCTGATGGAAAAGCATTTTGGCATCCGTGTCCTTGACGAAGCGGTGACCGAAGCCGTCCGCCTCTCGCACCGCTACATCAGCGGCCGGCAACTGCCGGACAAGGCGATCAGCGTGCTTGATACCGCCTGTGCCAAGGTTGCCCTCGCGCAGAGTTCGACCCCTGCCCTGATCGACGAAGCCGACAAGCGCCTGCTCCGCGAACGCGCCGAACTCGCCGCCCTGCAACGCGAAGCCGCCAGCGGCGCCTGGCACGATGCGCGGATCAATGAACTCAATGAACACATCGCCGCCATCGAATCCGACCTGAGCATTTTCAAGACGCGCTTCGACCAAGAAAAAGCGCTGGTCAGCAGCATCTTGCACCAGCGCACCCAACTGGAGGAGGGGCTCCAGATCAATCCTACGGTCAACCCGGAAAAAGCCTCCAAAATCAAAAGCCGCAAGAAGGGCGCCGAAGCCACAAGCGTCGATGGCGAACTCGACCAAGCCTTGCTTCGCCTGCGCGAACTGCAAGGAGAAAACCCCATGGTGCCCTTGCAGGTCGACGGCCACGTCGTCGCCGAAATCATTGCCGCCTGGACCGGCATCCCGCTCGGCAAGATGGTCAAGGACGAAATTAAGACAGTACTTAACCTCAAACCCGCGCTACAGGAACGGGTGATCGGCCAGGATCACGCGCTGGAAGCGGTTGCCCAGCGTGTGCGCACGGCGCGGGCCAATCTTGAAGACCCCAACAAGCCGAAGGGCGTCTTCATGTTCGTCGGGCCTTCCGGCGTCGGCAAAACCGAAACGGCGCTGGCCCTGGCCGATACCCTCTATGGCGGCGAACGCAAGCTGGTCACCATCAACATGAGCGAATACCAGGAAGCGCACAGCGTTTCCGGCCTCAAGGGCTCGCCGCCGGGATATGTCGGTTACGGTGAAGGCGGCGTGCTGACCGAAGCCGTCCGGCGCAATCCCTACAGCGTGGTCTTGCTCGACGAAGTAGAAAAGGCCCACCCTGACGTCCTAGAACTCTTCTTCCAGGTCTTCGACAAAGGCGTGCTCGATGATGCCGAAGGCCGCGAAATCGATTTCCGCAATACGCTGATCATCCTGACCAGCAATGTCGGCTCGACCCAGATCATGCAGGCCTGCCTCAACAAGCGGGCAGCAGAACTGCCGGTGGCCGACGACTTGGCCGACGCCTTGCGGCCGGTGCTGTTCAAGAGCTTCAAGCCAGCCTTCCTCGGCCGCATGAAAGTCGTACCCTACTACCCGATTTCCGATGATGTCCTGAGCAAAATCATCTTGCTCAAGCTGGGCCGGATTCGCGACCGAATTGCCGCCAACCACAAAGCCGAATTCCTCTGGGACGACAAGCTGATCGATGCCGTGCTGGCGCGCTGCACCGAAGTCGATTCCGGTGCCCGCAATGTCGATCACATATTGAACGGCAGCCTGCTGCCCAAAGTCGCCGAAGTCGTGCTGGCCCGCATGGCAGAAGGCGCCTCGGTCGAGCGTATCCGGGTTACGGCGAGCAAGAACGGTGAATTCAAATACACCATCAAGTGAAAGCACAATCTCTGCAATGGAGGTCTCACCATGCTTAACCTGCACTACCTCCCAATCTCCTCCGTCTATCGTCGCAGCGCCGCCCTGAGCGAGTCGGCGCTATTTGCCGAACTGGGCTGGGCGGATCGCTCAGGTTTGCCTGGCTATGTGCGTAACGACGCGCTCCTGTTGAGCCTGGCGCTCATCGCCTCGGGCGTCTCCGTGCCGGGACGATTCCCGATCGGCAGCGGCCGGCTTGTCGGCAGCAAAGCAGAAACCTCGGCCCACCGCCTCATCGAATATCTAAAGAGTCGGCATCAGTTCCCAGAAGCCATCACCTTTGAAGGCGACCTGGAAACGGTCGCCGATCAACTCTTCGCTCGGCGGGGTATCGTCGCCTTCATCCGCGATGCTGGCCACAACGGCGCCCGCCTTGACCTGTTGAACGGCCACAACGCGCATCTCGTCTGCCGTGAAGTGCAAGTGCTGCCGCCGCTTGAAATCCTTTTTTGGCCGCTTGATTGATACCGGATATCAGGTGTTTTTTTCATCCACCTTTGAATTATTTGGCATAGGCATTCATCATGTCGGTCTGGCAACTCGGGCCTCAATTTCTTGTCGCTCCGTGTCTCACAAAATAACCCGATTGCACCCCGTCCTTTAATGGCGCAAAGATGAACAGTACGCTTGAAACACTCGCCGGCGGTGCCGGTTGGAGCCAAAATGCCCGCCTGCTGAAGCTGACCACGCCAGCCGGTGCCGATGCATTGCTCGCAGAATCCGCCCGCATCGTCGAAGCCCTCGGCCCCATTCCGGAGTACGTCGGCTTTCGTATCGACCTCACCGTGCTCAGCAGTAACGCGCACCAGTCCTTGACCGCCCTGCTCGGCCAACCGGCCCGTCTGGATCTGCAAACCGCCGGCCTGCGCCAGTTCCCGCGCCCCTTCCACGGCCACATCACTGAAATCGTCCGCCTTGGGGCCAACGGCGGTTTTGCCCGCTACCGGCTGGTCATCGAACCCTGGCTCGCCTTCCTTGGCCACCGGCGCGACAGCTACCTCTTCCAGGAACGCAGCGTCATCGACATCGTCGACGAACTGCTCGGCGACTGGAAATCCCAAGGCAAGCTGGCGCCCGCGTGGCGCTGGGACCTCGCCGACGTCACGGCGTACCCCAAGCGTGGCCTGACTGTGCAATACCAGGAAACCGACCTCGACTTCCTCAAACGCCTGCTCGCCGAAGAAGGCCTCTTCTGCTGGTTCGAACACCAAGCTGACGACGGCGAAACCCTAGGTAGCCACACCCTCGTCATCGCCGACCACAACGGTGTCTTCGCCGACAACGCCCAGACCACCTTCCGCTTCACCCAACCCGGCGCCACGCTTCCCGAGGACAGCGTCGACCGCTGGCATGGCCTGCGCCAACTCGACACCACCGAACTCAATGCCGTCAGTTGGGATTACCGCAGCCTCTCGGCCCGCCCGCAAAGCGCCGTCAGCCGCATCGAGAATGCCCCGAAAGATGGCAAGCCCCACCGCCTCATCGCCTACGATGACCCCGGCCAATACGCCTGGCAAAACGCCGCCCACGGCGAGCGCATGCTTGGCAACCAGCGCCAGGCCCTGGACGCCCGCGCCAAGCAATACCACGCCGGCAGCACCGTCCGCACGGCCGCCCCGGGCACCTGCTTCAGCCTCGCCGAGCACGCCGAGCATGACCGGGATGGCGCCGACGCCCGCCGCTTCCTGATCACCCGCATTACCCACCGCGCCCGCAACGCCCTGCAAGAAGCCCGCTTGGGGGGCAATCTCGCCGAATCCGTACCGCAAGCCCTGACCCGCGGATTCGACAGCACTGCTACGGTCAACCCGAAAAACAACCCAAAATCCAAACAGGCCGAATCCGATCCCTTCAGCCCGGACGAAGACACCAGCGTCGACCTCTACCGCAACGAATTCCAGGCCATCCGCGCCAGCATTCCCTGGCGCCCGCTGATGGCAGACGCCAACGGCCGCTGGCTCAACCCGCGCCCGACGGCCGGCGGCATGCTCACCGCCGTCGTCGTCGGCCCTGGCGACCCCACCCACACCGACCGCGACGGCCGCATCCGCGTCCAGTTCCCCTGGCAACGCGGCAGCCAGTCAGCGAGCCGCAACGCCCACCCGACGGGTTCAGACAACGCCCCGGCCAGCAACAATCTCGGCGTCTGGCTGCGCGTCATGACCCCGGTGGCCGGCGCCAACTGGGGCGGTCACATGACCCCGCGCCCCGGTCAGGAAGTCCTCGTCGCCTTCCAGAACGGCAACATCGACCGTCCCGTCATCATCGGCACCGTCTACAACGGCCAGGGCTGCACCGATGCCCAAAGCAACCAACTGGGCAGCGGCACCATGCAGGCCAGCCCCAATGCCCCCGCCTTCTTCGCCGGCAAGGAAGCCGAACCCCACACCCACAGCGCCAGTCTCTCCGGCCTCAAAACCCAGCAACTCAACGCCAGCCAAAGCGGGCAGGGGGGCTACAACCAACTCGTCTTCGACGACACCCCCGGCCAGCCGCGCATCGAACTCGGCACCACCGAACAACACAGCCGGCTGCAACTCGGCCACCTCAAACAACAAGACGACAACGCCCGCCTGGCCGATCGCGGCCACGGTGCCGAACTCAACACCCAGGGCGCCCTGGCACTGCGCGCCGGCAGCGGCCTGCTGCTCAGCGCCGACGCCCGGCCTGGCGCCAGCAGCCACCACCTTGACAGCCGCGAGCCCATCGCCCAGACAGAGAATGCCCAAAGCCTCACCCACAGCCTGGCCGACGTCGCCCAGAAACAAAACGCCCACCTCAAAGGCGACCCCCAAGCCGACAAACTCCCGGTCAGCGAAGGTCTGACTCACGCCCTTGAAGTCCTCAACGGCACGCAAAGCCACAATGCCAGCCAAAGTAGCGAAAGCAGCCAAAACGACATCAAAGCCACCGGCGGCGGCAGCGGCACCGTCCCCGCCTGGACGCAACCGCGCCTGCACTACGCCGCCCCCGGCGGCATCGTCCAACTCACCCCGGCCAACCTCATCCTGGCCAGCGGCAAGTGCCTGAGCCTGGGCGGGCAGGACATCAACCTGATCGCCCAGGGCAATCACAGCCTCGCCGTCAAAGACGGCATAGCCCTCTTCACCGTCGGCAAAGCCAACAACAAAAACAAACCCAACCAGGAAACCGGCATCCACCTCCACGCCGCCAGCGGCAGCATCAGCCTGCAAAGCCAAAGCGGCAAGACGACGGCGGCGGCAGACAAGAAAGTGACCATCACCAGCACCACCGGCAGCCTCAACGCCAGCGCCAAGAGCCACATCCTGGCCACGGCGCAGGGGGCTTATTTGAAGATCGAAGGCGGCAACATCCAGCTGCATGCACCGGGGAAGGTGGAGTTGAAGGCGAGTCAGAAAAACCTTACCGGGCCGAAGAGTTCGTCGAGCAGTGCGAGTCTGCCGAAGGCGGGGGAGTTGAAGGGGTGCGCCTCGTCCATGAAACAGGCAGCCGGGGAGCAGTCCGCTTCGGTCGATCTCGGATAAGGCTGTTAAGTCGATGAACATTGCCGCAATCGAAGTACGCGTTGCTGAGCTGAATGATCTATTGCATAGGGAACTCGTTTCAGCCCAAGGCCGTTGCTGGTTACTACTTGATCCCGTTCTGCGTCCAGTTATTGACGAATCGCCGCTTGGGCGCCTGCTGGTAGACTCTCCTCTCATTCGTGTGCCAAGCGCTGGCGATCCCGATCCATCGTTGATGCCGCTTCTAGTTGAGTTTGAGCCAGCCAAGGCAAGCGACCACGACCTGATCTGGCAAAGCCTGCGCGAAGCGCTCGAAGAACTCGTCCCCGCAACGCTGGCACAAGGTGGTGGACGCCGGATATGCGGCTGGCTGGAAAGCGATGTCGACGGCAAGACATTGGCCCGGCACATCGCAGCACAGATGATCCAGCCACATGGCGAAGCCCGGCGCCGCCTTCTGCGCTGGCATGACCCTGCCGTGCTATGGGCAATCTGGCCGCTCCTGAAGGCAGGACAACAGACGACCTTGCTCGGTCCGATCACCTCCTTTCGGTTGCTCAATCCCGTCGGGCAATGGGTACGGTTAAGCCCACCGCAACCTGCTACCCACCAAATACTTGATCTTGAGAATGAGCAATGGCGGCGCATCGAATCCATCGCTGCGCTCAACGGTGTTCTACGCGAATTCGACTTAATGTCGCTATCTACCGCAGAGATCGACAATATGCGCGACAACGCCATGGCAGCTTTGGGTAGGGCTTTGTACCTTGGCTTCATTGATAGCCGGGATCAGCGTGCCTTTGCCCGCCTCGCCCTGACTGTTCATGCGGATTTCGATGCCCATCCGTTGGTGGCAGAGCGCCTTGCCAAGCGGGTAAAAGATGACTATTTCACCGCGCTCGTCGATGACCTGAGCGCCGAACACTGGGCGCGCATCCGGCAAGACAAAACCACGTCCGCTCCCCGACAAGCTCCGAAACAATAGGAAAATCACCTATGGCAGTCTCCAAAACCCCCGGCACCTGCGACCAATGCAAATCCACCGGCCTGCCGCTCCTGCCAGTGCGCTACGCCGTCGTTCCTAAGGACGTCAAGCCCGGCCTGCCCGCATGGGCGAGCGGTGAGCGGGTCAAGGACGTAGCTCTCGGCGAAGACTTTGCCTATGCTTTGCGTACCGTGCGGGAAGGCTATCTCTACCTCTATTACAGCAAGAATGCCCGGGGCTCCAACCAATGGGAGTGCTACACCGTTTGGGCTGATGGTTGTCTGCACAAGCAGGCCGATACTGAATTGACCGTTCCATCCTTCGCACCAACCTTCCAGTGCTCTCGCGAGGGGCACAATCCGCTCAGCGTGCACTATCTGGTGATCGAGAAACCGGAAAAGTGCGGCACCACCTGGATTGCCTTCAGCGATCACAAATGGAGCAAGGAAACCGTCACTGAATACCAGCAGAATGCCAAGCTGCGCGATGCCCGCATGCAACAGATCGAGCCGGCGGCCATGGCGAAAGGGACGAAGCAAGCGCATGGCGCCATTGTGGAGGCAGCAGCCTTGAACGGCGTGCTGGAATACGCGCCTGATTTCGATGCCTCGAAACTGCCGCATGAAGCCGTTGCCAACCCTTTCAGCGAGGAAAACGGCAGCTACAAGGCCGAAAGACTGAACAAACTCAGCACTCGCTACCCGCTTAACCTGCGCAAGGGAGAAGCCGAAAGCACTGTCAAACACATGAAGCAGCGGGGCAAAGAAGCGACACCCCATGTTCTTGCCCTGTGGGACGCCATCGGCATCGTGCACGAACTCAACGGCTTCCGTAATGACGCCGCCGGCTGGCTCAACAAGTACGGTGAAGAACGGGAATTGCAGATTACTGCGGTCAACGCCATTGAAGGCACCCAAAAGGCGTTGGAAAAAAAGCAGCAGGAAAGCATGAGCCAGCATCAAAAACGCGTCATGGGACGCGGCGCTTTTCAGGACACCATGCGGGTCAAGCCCAACCCGCGTGGCTGGCCGGAAACGGCGCGCTGGGAGCCGTTTACCGCCAGGGAAGATATCCTCAAGCATGGTCTCGGCATGGGCTATGTCGTCCTACCGCAGGCGCATATCGACCAGAGCATCGCCCAGACATGGGGCAAGTACGAAGCCAAACTCGACAAAACCGCGCTCGCCACCTTCAAGAAGCACTGGAGCGGACTACTGGAAAAGGCCGACACCATCATCGACCGACGTACGGTAGCGCTGGTGAATTGGTTGGAAGCGCCGCTTCTGATCGACAGTCTGGAAGATTGCAATCCGAAAAATATTGAAGATGGCCTCATCTTTGAGCAAGCCGTTGGCGACGCGATCTTCGGTATGGGAAGCAGCAAGACCGGGCAGAAGAAAATCGACGCCTGGATTGCGCAAGCCAAAGCAAGTATCAAGAGCAACCTGTTGTGGCGTGCAATTGCACTCAATCAGGAAATCGGGATCAAGGATGTCGACGCGGCACTGGTGCTGGCCGAGCAGCACAAAGACCAGCGTACGATAGCTAGCGCACTGAATACCGAAGGCATCGTTGCCAAAACACTCAAAGCGTTTGCCGACACACACAAGAAAGCCTCCAGCGTACTCACTGGCAACACCAGCGCCAAGGGCGAGGCCGGTAACGTGGCTTTCGGCGCACGCATCAAACCGATCAAGACCCGCGACCTCGATAAATTGGCCACTACGGTTGGTGATCGGGTGCTCGCCCACTTCAAGGTGGATGGCTTGGCAGACCATATCAGCGAAAAGATCATGCAACACATGTTCAGCATCCGCGCCATGGTCGACCCCAAAGATTCGCTGGCGTTGGTTGTTGCCCAAGCGGCGGCAGAGCCGGCCTCTCGCGGCCATTTGTTGCAACGGATGAGCGTAACGGAAACCTTTCTTGGCGCCAGTACAGCGGAAATCAAGACGGCTCAGGCCGACAATCTCAGAAGTGCCTGGCAGAACTTCAAGGGAACAGCCAAAGGTGCTGACGCCATCCGCGATGCCAGGTTAGCCGTGCTGGTCATGCTGATCGAGGGCTTGAACTTTCAGAAACTACTGGCCGAATGCAAGACGAAGGGGGACGGGAAAACATACTGGAGCCTGGCGGCATCCAGTATGACCATCTCCAGCGGCCTGTTCGACATTGCCAGCGTACCGGCCAAGAACGTCTTTGGAGCGGAAAGCTGGAGCTATCAAAAGATCAAGTTGTATGGCGGGGTGTTGAGTGTGGCGGCGACGGGGGTTGGGGTGGGGTTGGATGTGTATGACGCAAGCAAATCTGTTTCCTCTGGGAAGGTGGGTATTGCGTTCCTTTATGGAGTTAAAGCTGGTTTGGGTGGTGCAAACTTAGCCTTAACGGCAGCCACAACCTTCACCTACGCAGCCCCCCTCATCGGTCGTCTAACCGGAAACCCCGTTTACGCTGGTGCCGCCCGCTCCGTCAGTGTGCGTGCTGCAGCGATCATTGGTCGCCGCATCCTCTTTATGTCAGCCGGTGCCTGGCTTACCGTCGGCATCTTCGGCATTCAGGTATTTATCTGGATATTTACTGACGATGACCTACAGTCGTGGTGCGAACGATCCGCTTTTGGCCTGAAACGTGATTCTGGCTGGACGCCCAAGCGCCAGATGGAGGAGTACACGGAAGCGCTGAAATCGGTAGGGGTTGGCTCATGACGGATTTCTTGCCCCACCCCAATGCAGATGGGTTAGTCAAGCTGAGTGGCACGATTCGTAATCTCAAGGTTGCGCGTGATACGGCCAGTTTTGTGTTCACCGAAAGCGACCAGAGCAAAATGGGTGTGATCGCGATTGCCGCAGCCCTGGCTGATATGGGTGGACAGGCGATGTCTACCGCCAGCAATGCCGGCGCGATGGAAGAGGAGGCTGACTATCTGGAATTCGACCTGGATGGGAAGCCCGTTAAAGGATGGGTCTGGCGTAATCCGTTTCGGGAAGGCGATGTTGTGGAGGTTGCAGCGAAGAATGCTGACGACCATTGGGAGGCTTATGGTGTGGCAAGGCCAAATGACAGAACTGTGGCGCTTTACCCGCATTGTTCAAGGGGAGCAAGAAGCCACATGGCAAATTCAATTAAATGGTGGATGAAAGGGGGAGCGGGATTCTTATTATTCATTCAGATCCCAATTTTTTTATTCATATTTGGCCCTAAGTTATTCCAATATAAAGAATTGTATTTTTCGATAACTGGCCTGATGCTCTTCTTCGCCCTAATGGCCTGGTCACTCACCCGCAAATGGATGCCCTTCGTCCGTCTGGCGGAGAAAGTTTTTCGCGCCCTTGATCTTCCCGATCCATCGAATATCGATCTCGTAAAAAGCTCGAAAGCGCAGCGTACTGAGCAAGACCCCGGTGAATTCGGCACCTTCTATTTCCGCTACTAACCGGTGGCTGCTGAAATGCTGCCGGCCACAATATACCGAAGCCCTGAAGTCGGTTGGGGTGCGGGCATGACGGATTTTTTACCGCACCCCAATGCTGACGGACTGGTCAAGTTGAGCGGGACGATTCGTAACCTGAAAGTAACCCGCGATACGGCCAGCTTTGTATTTACCGAAAGCGACCAGACCAAGATGGGGGTGATCGCCATTGCAGCAACCATGGCTGGCATGGGTGGGCAAGCGATGTCTGCGGCCAGCAACGCCAGTGCGATGGAAGAAGAGGCGGACTATCTAGAGTTCGAGCTGAACGGTTTGCCCGTGAAAGGTTGGGTTTGGCGGAATCCTTTTCGGGAGGGTGATGTCGTCGAGGTCGCGGCAGAGAACACAGGCAAGATTTGGGAGACCTACGGAGTAGCGAGGCCGCTAAATAGGACAATTGCACTTTATCCTCATTGTTCACGGGGTATAACTCGTCACTTTACGAATGCCGGGAAATGGTGGTTCATTGGCGGTAGCGGTGCCATTTTGTGCGTAACACTGCCTCTTGCGTTGATCACGGTGGGATTAGCCGCGCTTAAGGAGCCTGAGTTTTATTTCTTAACGCTCGGGCTAATGGCCTTCTTCGCCCTAATGACCTGGTCCTTAACCCGCAAATGGATGCCCTTCGTCCGTCTGGCGGAGAAAGTTTTTCGCGCCCTTGATCTTCCCGATCCATCGAATATCGATCTCGTAAAAAGCTCGAAAGCGCAGCGTACCGAGCAAGACCCCGGTGAATTCGGCACCTTCTATTTCCGCTACTAACCGGTGGCTGCTGAAATGCTGCCGGCCACAATACACCGAAGCCCTGAAGTCGGTTGGGGTGCGGGCATGACGGATTTTTTACCGCACCCCAATGCAGAAGGTCTGGTCAAGTTGAGCGGGACGATTCGTAACCTGAAAGTAACCCGTAATAGGGCCTGCTTTGTCTTTACCGAGAGCGACCAGACCAAGATGGGGGTGATCGCTATTGCTTCCGCGATGGTGGACATGGGTGGGCAAGCCATGTCGACCGCAGCCAACGCCAGTGCGATGGAGGAAGAAGCGGATTTCCTTGAATTCGAGCTGGACGGAAAGCCGGTCAAGGGTTGGGTCTGGTGGAATCCCTTCAAGGAAGGCGACGAGGTTGAAGTGGCAGTGGAATGGCGAGGCGAGCATTACGAGTTTTGCGCCGTTGCGCGACCAGAGGACAAGATCGTGGCCCTGTATCCCCATTGCTCGCGGGGAAGCGCTAGCCATTGGCGGAATGCGTGGAAGTGGTGGATTTCGGGCACATCGCTAGCTTTGTTCTTTTGCGGGGGGCTCATGGAAATTTGGGGCCGCTTCATTTACGACTGGTCCCCATTCTTTAACGAAAAAATGGGGAGCATCATGGTATTGGGCTTTGTCGGCTTCTTCTACCCCGTCTTCGCCCTAATGACCTGCTCCCTTGCCCGCAAGTGGATGCCCTTCGTTCGCCTGTCAGAAAAGGTATTTCGCGCTTTCGGCTGGGAGAAGCCGGCGAGCGTTGATCTGGTCAAGCGTTCGAAGGAAGGCAGGAAGGGCGATGAGAAACCCGAATACGGCGTCTTCTATTTCCGCTATTGATGACTGAACATGCACACCCTCATCATCGAGAAACCGGAAAAGTGCGGCACTCCTCGGCGACTGGAAGACCCAAGACCGGATCGTCCCCGTTTGGCGCAGGGGCGACGAGCATGGCGACGACAGCGACGACAGCGACGACAGCGACGACAGCGACGACAGCGACGACAGCGACGACAGCGACGCCGACGGTCGACCCCGAAAAAAGCCAAAAAACCAAAACCCGCACGCAGCCGGCTGGCGAAACCCATGGCGCTAGCGCACGCGACCAGGCATTGGCGCGCCTGCGCGAACTGCAAGGCGAATCGCCGATGGTACCGTTGCAGGTCGACCGCCCAAAAATCAGTCAGCCAACCCATGAACTCCCAGCCCCCGGGGGCGGTCATTAAGACTCTTCCCCCGGACGCCAGCGTCCATCACCGACCGAACAACTACTACCGAAACCGTCGCAGTCAGCCGGAGCCTGCACGCTCCCGCCAACCGGCGACCGGTTTCAGCGGCGTCCGGTCAGGCCGCTTTTTTTTGCGGGTACACCGTTTCCCAGGACGTCTGCCAGAAGCGGTAGGCGTTCTCGGCCGCGGCCAGCGAGAGAAGCGACATGCGGGTCTGGTGATGCCACATCCAGGACAGTTGCGGCGCCGGGGTCAGGGCGTATTGCGGTGTGCCGCCGACTTCGTTCTCGACGATGGAGAGGAAGCGTTCGACGGTCAGGCCCCAGTATTCCGAGCCTTCGGTCTTGCCGGTGATGTGTTCTGCTTCCGAGACGGCGCGACGCCACAGCTTGAGCGCGAGCTCGTCGCTGATGCCGGCCTTGCGGGCGATCCAGGGCAGTATTTTTGGTGCTTTCATGCTGTTACTCCTTTTATTACATTCTTCGTGGGGGTGACCACTAGCTGTTTCGATTGCCTTGTGGGCAAAAAGTTTTGTGCACTGCAATATATTTTTTGCCAAGTATACTTGCGCGGTTTTCATCGTGCGTAAAAAAACGTTCGACGGAAATTGCTGCGTTGCACAATTGCAACAAATTGGTAATACCAATTATCCGCGTGGTATTTTCCGGCGCTTTAAGCGCCTGTAGTTCCGACTGAAAATCGAGTCATGTCCGACCTTCTCGCCAACCTGAATTCCCCGCAGCTGCAGGCCGTTACGCTGCCGCCCGTGCATGCCCTGATCCTGGCCGGCGCCGGCAGCGGCAAGACGCGCGTGCTGACCACGCGCATTGCCTGGCTGATGTCCACCAACCAGGTCGGACCACACGGCCTGCTTGCCGTGACTTTTACCAACAAGGCGGCCAAGGAAATGACGGCGCGCCTGGCGGCGCTGGTGCCGATCAACACGCGCGGCATGTGGATCGGTACCTTCCATGGCCTGTGCAACCGCTTGCTGCGCGCGCACTACCGCGAAGCCGGGCTGCCGCAGACCTTCCAGATTCTCGATACGGCCGATCAGCTGGCCATGGTCAAGCGCCTGTTGAAGAACCTGAACATCGACGACGAGAAATATCCGCCGCGCGAACTGGTGCATTTCATCAATGCGCACAAGGAGCAGGGTATCCGCGCTGCGCAGGCCGAGGCTTACGACAATTTCACGCAGAAGCGCGTCGAGCTGTACACCGAGTATGAGAACCAGTGCAACCGCGAAGGCGTCGTCGATTTCGCCGAACTGCTGCTGCGCTGCTACGAGCTGCTGCAGCGCAACGAGCCGCTGCGCCGGCATTACCAGGAGCGTTTCCGCTACATCCTGGTCGACGAGTTCCAGGATACCAACAAGCTGCAGTACGCCTGGCTGCAACTGCTTGCCGGTGGTGGCGCCAAGGTCTTCGCGGTCGGCGACGACGACCAGAGCATCTACGCCTTCCGCGGTGCCGAGGTCGGCAACATGCGCGATTTCGAGCGCGAATATGCGGGTGAAAACATCATCCGTCTCGAGCAGAACTACCGCTCGCACGGCAACATCCTGGCTGCCGCCAATGCGCTGATCAAGAACAACCGCGAGCGTCTCGGCAAGAACCTGTGGACCGATGCCGGCGAGGGCGAACCGATCCGCTGTTTCGAGGGCTATTCCGACCTCGACGAGGCGCGTTTTGTCGTCGAGGAAATCCGCGAACTGGTGCGCGACGGCATTTCGCCGACCCAGATCGCGCTGCTCTACCGCTCCAACGCGCAGTCACGCGTGCTGGAAAACGAACTGTTCACGAAGAACGTGCCGTACAAGGTCTATGGCGGCCTGCGCTTCTTCGAGCGCCAGGAAATCAAGCACGCGCTGGCCTACCTGCGCCTGCTCGGCAACCCGGACGACGACACCGCCTTCCTGCGCGTCGTCAATTTCCCGACACGCGGCATCGGCGCCCGCTCGCTGGAAAACCTGCAGGCTACGGCGCACCAGATGAATTCGAGCCTGTACAACGCCGCCGCTTCGCTGACCGGAAAGGCCGGCCAGACGGTCGGTGCCTTCATCCGCCTGGTCGAGCAATTGCGCGTCGAGACGGAAGGCCTGCCGCTGCCGGAAGTGGTCGAGCATGTCATCGAAAAATCCGGCCTGGCGCAGCATTACCGTACCGAGAAGGAAGGCCAGGACCGGCTGGAGAATCTGGACGAACTGATCAATGCCGCCGCCACCTTCGTCGATGACGAAGGCGCCATCGGCGAGGGCGGGGCGCTGGTTTCCTTCCTGACCCTCGCTTCGCTCGAAGCCGGCGAGCATCAGGCCGGCGAAGGCCAGGAAGCGGTCCAGCTGATGTCGGTGCACGCCGCCAAGGGTCTGGAATTCGACGTCGTCTTCATTACCGGTCTCGAGCAGGGCCTGTTCCCGCACGAGAATTCGGTAAACCAGGGGCGCGACGGGCTGGAGGAAGAGCGCCGCCTGATGTACGTCGCGGTCACCCGCGCCCGCCAGCGCCTTTACCTGACCTGCGCCCAGACCCGCATGCTGCACGGCCAGACGCGTTATTGCGTGCCGTCCAGCTTTCTCGACGAAATCCCGGAAAACCTGCTCAAGAAGCTCAACAAGAAGGCCGAGCCAGCGTCATCGGTGCCCGCCTTCGGCCAGTTCGGCGGCGGCTATGCCGAACCGGTCAGCGGTGGCCTGCGCATCGGCATGAGCGTCGAGCACGCCAAGTTCGGGCTCGGCGTCATCGTATCGACCGAAGGGCGCGGCGCCGATGCGCGCGTCCAGGTTAATTTTGGCGGCGCCGGCATGAAATGGCTGGCCCTGGAGTACGCCAAGCTGACGCCGGTTTGAGCGCCCGACTGCCGGCCCGCCTTGTCAGGTTCTGCCTGTCTTTGCCTGCTGGTCCGGCCAGGCAAAGGCCAGCCCACTGCCGAGCAGCAGGCCGCTTACGAAAACCGCCGTTTCCGGATTGCCCGGCGCGCCGAGCAGCGCAATACCCGGGCCCGGACAGTAGCCGCTGATGCCCCAGCCGATGCCGAACAGGATCGAGCCGGCGACCAGCTTTCGGTCGATTTTTCCCGGTGGACCGATATGGAAGCAACTGTCGAACACCGGCCGGGGGCGTTGCAGTATCCAGTGAAAGGCGAGGCCGGTGACGCCGACCGCACTGCCCAGCACGAAGAGCAGCGCCGGATTCCAGGTGCCAGTCACGTCAAGAAAGGCGAGTACCTTCTGCGGCGAGGTCATGCCGGCCAGCGCCAGGCCCAGGCCAAAAACCAGGCCGCACACAAACTGGCTGAACTGGCGCATCAGTAAATCCCCCACCAGTGGCGGACCAGGTAGGTCGTAAGCACGGCCGTGCCCAGGAAGATGCCGACCGCGCCGAACGAGCGCCGGGAAAGGCGTGCCAGGCCGCAGACACCATGGCCGCTGGTGCAGCCCTTGGCGAGCCCGGTGCCGAGCCCGACGAGGAGGCCGGACAGGGCGAGCAGCCAAGCCGGAAAAGCACTGCGCGGGACTGGATACTGGCCGCTGAACAGAGCATAGAGGGCGCTGCCGGCGATCAGTCCGAGCAGGAACAGGACGCGCTCGCGAAATGCTGTGCCATGCTCGGCGAGAAAGCCGCGCAGGATGCCACTGACGCCGGCGATCCTGCCGTTGAGCAGGAGCAGGCCGGAGGCAGCGGCGCCGATCAGCAGGCCGCCGCCGGCTGCAGGAAGAAAATCGGCGAGCGCCATCATTGCCGCCTAGAACTTCAGGCCGTAAGCCAGACCGAGGATGTTTTCCTCGAGATGGATGTCGGCTTCGCCGCCGCCAAAGCCGGCTGGAATCGAGCCGGAACCCTTGACCGTCTTCTTGAAGCCATGGGTGTAGGCAACGCTGAATTCGCCGTCCTGGCCGACCTTGTAGGTGGCGCCGAGACTGAGGTGATCCTGGATAGTGCCCGGGGCGAGGATGTTGAACAGCGTCTGGCTGCTTGGGATCGGCTGGCTTGAGTGGTTGTAGCCGATGCGCAAGCTGAGATCCTTACTGTAGTCGTAACTGATGCCGACCTTGTAGACGGTGGTGTCTTTCCAGCCAAAGCCGGCGCCGTTCCTCGCGCCCAGGCCGTTCGAGATGTTGGCGAGCGGCAGGCCGACCGACTTGACGTCGCTGTAGAGGATTTCTTCGAGGTCGGCCGCCAGCGTCAGTTGCGGAGTCGGCTTGTAAGCGAGGCCGATGCCGTAGTTTTCAGGAATGTCGAAGCTGCCGCTGTCGGCAAACAGCCCTTTGTACTTGTCGAATTTCGATGCCTTGATCTTCGACGACCAGGTTGCGCCCAGGGTCAGTTCGGGCGTGATCTGCCCGGTCCAGCCGAGGCGTATACCCCAGCCGGTTGAACTGTCGGCGCCGCGATTGGTGACATTGCCCGGACTGGTGGTGAATGCCGGGTCAAAGTTTTGCAGGCCCTTGGCTTCGAAACGCTGGTAGGCGAAATTGAGGGCGGCGCCGAGCGCGTGTCGCTCGTTGATCTTCCACGCCACGTTCGGCGAAATGAACAACTGTTCCAGGTTGACCCCGGCCTGGCCGTTGCCGAATAGGGGAATCCCGCTGTTGTACCGGGTGTTCATGCCGCCGTTGCCATAGATCGCCAGGCCGATGCTCAGGTCCGGATTCAGGTGACGGATGTAACCCAGTTCGGGAAGAACGAAGTTCTCCTTGCCGTTGCCGTCATAGCCGCCATCGGCACCGAAGCTGCCGCTGATCTCGGCGCCGCGCTTGGGGGCGAACCAGGTGACGCCAAGGTCGACCCGGTCGGCGACGAAGGCGGTGCCGGCCGGATTGGTGGCGGCAGCAAGGCCGTCCTGCGGCAGGGCGATGCCGACGCCACCGATACCCTGGGCCTTGACGCCGTAGCCATGCTGGAAATAGCCGTTGGTGGCAAGCGCGGCACCGGAAGACAGGGCGAGGGCGAGAAGCAGGCTGATACGACGAATTCGGAATTGCATGGAAGACTCCTGAAGCATTAGGTCTTCCTAATCTAGGGCTTGCTGCTGCGTAAGCGAACTAAGCAATGTTGATAAGCTAATTTGCGCGCCACTTATACCGGTCGACCGGCAAAAACAGCTCATTTTGCCGGTCGACCGCGCTAGATCGCAGATCGGCAGGGTGATAATCTCGCTGTCTTGAAAAAAGATAACGCGGAGATCCCCATGCCCCACGCCATACGCATCCATCAGGCCGGAGGTCCGGAAGTCCTGCGCTGGGAGGAGGTCGTCGTCCCGGCGCCCGCCGCGGGCGAAGCGACCGTCCGCCATGCCGCGGTCGGCCTCAATTTCATCGACGTCTATCATCGCACCGGCCTCTATCCGCAGATCATGCCGGCCGGGCTTGGTCTCGAAGGCGCGGGTGTGGTCGAGGCGGTCGGTGAGGGTGTGATGGATCTCCAGGTTGGCGAGCGCGTCGCCTATGCCGGCGGTCCGGTCGGTGCCTATGCCGAAGTCCGCAACATTCCGGCGCATCGCCTGCTCAAGCTGCCGGACACGATTTCCTTCGAAACCGCTGCCGCGATGATGCTGCAGGGGCTGACTGCCGCCTACCTGTTGCGCAAGACCTGGCGCGTTCAGCCCGGCGATGCCGTGCTGATCCATGCCGCCGCCGGCGGGGTCGGCCTGATCGCCTGCCAATGGGCCAAGGCGCTTGGTGCGACGGTGCTCGGCACGGTGGGCTCCGCCGCCAAGGGCGAACTGGCGAAGGCGCACGGTTGCGACCACGTCATCGACTACAGCAGCGAGAATTTCAGCCAGCGCGTGCGCGAGATTACCGGCGGCGAAGGTGTGGCGGTCGTCTATGACGGCGTCGGCAAGGACACCTTTATCGGCTCGCTCGACAGCCTGCGGCCGATGGGCATGATGGTCGCCTACGGCAACGCATCCGGCCCGGTGCCGCCGCTTGATCTGTTGCTGTTGTCGCAGAAGGGCTCGCTGTTCGTGACCCGCCCGACGCTGATGAACTACACCGCCAAACGCGCCGATCTCGAAGCGCTGGGCGCCGAGCTGTTCGAAATGGTCGGCTCCGGCCGCGTGCGGATCGAGGTCAATCAGCGCTATGCGCTGAAGGACGCCGAACTCGCGCATCGCGACCTGGAAGCCCGCCGTACCACCGGCTCCACCATACTGCTTCCATGATGGCCAAGATCAAAGCCAGTCTGCTGTCGCTGCGCGACCTGTTTGCCACCGCCTGGTGGATCTTCCTGATCGTCGGCATCGGTTTCGTCGTCGCCTACCAGTTTGTCGAGCCGGCGCCGCCCAAACACATCGTGATCTCCACCGGCAGCGAATCCGGTGCCTATTACCAGTTCGCCAATCGCTACGCGGCGATTCTCGCCAAGAACGGTATCACGCTCGAGGTGAAGGCCTCGGCCGGCTCGCTGGAGAATCTTGAACGCCTCAAGAATGACGAGGCGCAGATCGGCTTCGTCCAGGGCGGCGTCGTACCACCGAAAGACGATCCCGACGCCGAGGATGATTCCGGCCTGCTCTCGCTGGGCAGCCTGTTCTACGAGCCGGTCTGGGTCTTCTATCGCGGCGAGAAGAAGCTCGATCGCCTGACCGACCTGCGCGGCAAGCGCATCGCGATCGGCCAGGAAGGCTCGGGCGTGCGCCAGCTGGCGCAGCAGTTGCTGGTCGCCAACGAGATTCCGCTTGGCAAAAACCTGGTGCCGGTCGCCGGTTTGAAGGCCGCCGAGGAGTTGCAGCAGGGCCGCATCGACGCCGCCTTCATCATCGCTGCCGAAAGTGCGCCGGTGGTGCAGGTGCTGCTGCGTTCGCCCGGCGTGCGCGTCATGAGCTTTGCCCAGGCCAACGCCTACCAGCGCCGCTTTCCCTTCCTGACCCGCCTGACGCTGCCGCAAGGCGTCGCCGACCTGGTGCGCGACTATCCGCCGGAAGACATCAAGGTGCTGGCGCCGACCGCCAACCTGATCATCCGCGACGACCTGCATCCGGCGCTGCAAACCCTGCTCCTGCAGGCGCTCAGCGACGTGCATGGCAAGTCCGGCTTCTTCCAGGATGCCGGCGAGTTCCCATCCTACATGGACCAGATGTTGCCGCTGTCGCCCGACGCGGCGCGCTATTTCAAGTCCGGTTCGCCCTTCCTGCAGCGCTACCTGCCGTTCTGGCTGGCGGTGCTGATCGATCGCCTGATCGTGCTGCTGGTGCCGATCATCGCCCTGCTCATCCCGCTGCTCAAGATCGCGCCGGCGATCTACACCTGGCGCGTGCGCTCGAAGATCTTCCGCATCTATGGCGAGTTGAAATTTCTCGAGGACGATATCAAGCAGCATTCCGATATCGAGCGCGCCGGCGAATACCGCCTGCGCCTCGATACGCTGGAAGACGAAGCCAGCCAGCTGCACGTGCCGCTCGGCTTCACCGACCTCGTCTATACCCTGCGCGAACACGTCAACCTGGTGCGCCAGGCCCTGCACAAACTGGAAAAGACCGCATGAAAGCCTTCCTCGTCGCCAATCCCAAAGGCGGCTCCGGCAAAAGCACGCTGGCTACCAACCTCGCCGGCTATTTCGCCTCGAAACGCCACGATGTGATGCTCGGCGACATCGATCGCCAGCAATCCTCGCGCGAATGGCTGGCGATCCGTCCCTTCGAGTTGCCCAGCATCGATACCTGGGACATCGGCCACGACAACATCGCGCGCCCGCCCAAGGGTACCAGCCATGTCGTGCTCGACACGCCGGCCGGCCTGCACGGCAAGCTGCTGGAAAAGGTGCTCAAGCTGTCGACGCGCGTCATCGTGCCGGTGCAGCCGTCGATGTTCGACATGCTGGCGACGCGCCATTTCCTCACCGAACTGCTCTCGGAAAAGGCGGTACGCAAGGGCAAGGCCGACGTCGCCGTGATCGGCATGCGGGTCGATGCCCGCACCCGCGCCGCCGGCGAACTGGAAAAATTCTTTGCCACCTTCGACCTGCCGGTGCTCGCCTACCTGCGTGACACGCAGACTTACGTCCAGGCCACGGCCGCCGGCATGACCCTCTTCGACCTGCCGCCGTCGCGCGCCGAGCGCGATCTCGAGCAGTGGCGGGCGATCATCGACTGGGTCGAGGCCGAGTAGGGCGCCCGGCGGTCAACGCCGCAAAAAGGCCATTTTTCACCGGTCGACCGGTGGCGGAAAGCAAAAACATGATCGACATCCCGCTCGGTGAAATCGAATTCAGCGCCATGCGCGCCCAGGGCGCTGGTGGCCAAAACGTCAACAAGGTGTCGAGCGCCGTGCATCTGCGCTTCGACATTGCCGCCTCGTCGTTGCCCGACGCCGTCAAGACCCGCCTGCTCGCCCTCGGCGACCAGCGCCTGACCAAGGATGGTGTGCTGGTCATCAAGGCGCAGGAGTTTCGTACCCAGGAAAAGAATCGCGCTGCCGCCCTGGCCCGCCTGCAGGAACTGGTCGAAGCCGCTGCCACCGTGCAACGCCCGCGCCGTGCCACCAAGCCGACCTACGGCTCGCAGAAACGGCGTCTGGAAAGCAAGGTGAAGCGCGGTGCGATCAAGCAGGGGCGGGGCAAGATCGAGTTTTGATGCGCCGCCGGTATTCGCCGTTCAGGCGTTTGCCGCGCTGAGCAACTTGTCGGTGGCGCGCAGGCGTTCGGCCATGATGCGCATGACCCGGGTTGCGAAGAAGGGCGTCTGCTGGACGAGGAACTGGAAGCGCTTTTCATCGACGGCGACAAACTCGCAGTCGGTCTTGGCGATGACGCTGGCCGAATGCGGCCCCGGTGACACCAGCCCGACCTCGCCGACGATGCTGCCATGTTCGAGTGTCTCGACCAGCCGGTTCTTGATGAAGACCTCGGCGTTTCCGGTATTCAGAACGTACATCAGGCTGCCTTCCTCGCCTTCGCGAAAAAGCGCTTCGCCGGCGGCAACGTGTACGGTTTCGGATTTGTGCGCAAAAAGTTCGATCGGGATCATGCTTGTCTCTTTGTTATGAAAAGCGGGTTGGGGGCGGGCAGCATTGCCGGGAAATCGTTCTCTTGTCTGCAGGATGCAAGGTGTTGCAGCCGGGGGGGGATGGCAGTCTATTCTGCCCCGGAGCCGGCGCTTCTTCAACGTTTTTGCTAGAGCTGCGCGTTGCATCGGATTTTGATGAGGTCGCCGACATAGTCGTCGTGCTGGGTCAGGGTGAAGACCCGGCCCTCCGCCAACTGGCGGACACTGCCTTTACCGGCGAACTGACGATAACCGGCTTCAAAGGCTGCCATCGCCAAATCGGTGCGCAACTGGGCGGCGGTGCCGTCCTCGAAGCGGTAAGGCAGGCTGGCTTCGTAGATTTCCAGACTGGGGAGTTCGCCATTGTTCAGGGCGGACTTGGCCTCGGCCCCCGTGGCGACCAGTGACTTGTAGTCCCAGCCGTTCAAGGTCACGGCATTGGGCAAGACCTTGCGTGCTTCGTGCCAGACGTCGATGGTGTCCGAGGCTTCGGTGGCATGCGAGCGATGAAAGCGGATTTCCGCTTGGGTGCAGTGCGGGCGCTCAGTGCTACGGTCAAAGACGACGAGTTGGTGGCGTGCATGCGTCGCCTTGTCGCCAGCCTCGGCGGACTGGTCATGGTCGAAACGGAAGGAGAGGCCTTCTTCGGCCAGGAGGCGGCGGCTTGGAATGTTTGAGCAGAATCCCACGGTCAACCGGAAAAAATAGCTAAAATTGAAACGTCGGCTGAGCGTGAAAGCGGGCAATAACCTTGGTGCAGAACGATCTTCTGATGTTTGATGAAATCTATGGTAGTGGGTTAGGCGCGGGGTAGTAAGTATGAAACGGTGGCAGGGGGCCCGACGTCCCCCCGTTTTCAGTAGCAGAGGGCTTTAGAGTCCGGGGGTAATTTACCTGATTTCTGGGTGAGTGATTTTGCATAGGCTGCGGGCGTCAAACCGCCCAGGGATTTTTTCGGTCGCTCCTCGTTGTACTCGCGGCGCCAGCCTTCGATGACGACCTGGGCATGGCGCAGGCTGGTGAACCAGTGCTCATTCAGGCATTCATCCCGGAAACGCCCATTGAACGATTCGATATAGGCGTTCTGATTCGGCTTGCCTGGCTCAATGAGAAAGAGTTGGACGCCACGGGCATGCGCCCAGGTCAGCATGGCCCGACTACAGAACTCCTTGCCGTTATCCGTCCGAATGGCCTTGGGCAAGCCTCGCGTCTTGGCCAACTGATCGAGCGTTCGGGTGAGTTGCATGCCGCCGATTGCGCGTTCCGGAACAATCGCAACTGCTTCGTGCGTAGCGTCATCCACAATGGTCAGGCTTTTGATGACTCGTCCTTCCGCCGTCCGGTCGAACACGAAATCCATTGACCAGACCTGATTGGCGGCCGAAGGGCGCTCTAGCGGGTGACGATCCGACACCGGAATCTTCTTCCGCTTTCGCCTTCTCACTTGCAGACCGGCCTCGGCGTAGAGCCGATCCACCCGCTTGTGATTCACCACCAGGCCGGCCTGCCGCAGCTTCAAGTAGATCATCCCGGCACCGTAGCGCCGATGACGTTGGGCGAGCGTGACGATCTTCTCCTTCAAAGCAGCATTGCGATCCGCCGCCGGCTGGTAACGGAATGAACTCGGACTCATGCCAACGAACCGCAATGACTTTCGCTCGCTGAGCCCCTCGTCGATCAGGTAGCGCACCAGATCACGTCGTGACGGTGCGCTCACCACTTTTTTCGCAGAGCTTCCTTAGCGATCTCGTTTTCCAGCATCGTTTCGGCCAACAGCTTCTTCAAGCGCGTGTTTTCCGTTTCGAGCTCCTTGAGCCGCTTAGCGTCCGACACGCTCATTCCGCCAAACTTGCTGCGCCAGAGGTAGTAGCTTGCCTCTGAGAAGGCGTGCTTGCGGCACAACTCCGCTATCGGCATTCCTGCTTCTGCTTCCCGCAGGAAGCCAATGATCTGTTCTTCGGTGAATCGCTTCTTCATGTCCAATCTCCTTGTCGTGGTGAATTGGACTCTAAAGTCAGGCGCTACTCAATTCCGGGGGGACGTCGCGCAACATTTTTTATGTAATGCGGTCAGAGAATGGCGGGGTTTTTAGAGGGGCTTTGAGTTTTCCAGCTGTGACTCGATCGGGCGAATTATTCATTTGGTGCGTACTTGTCACTGGATATTGACCATCGCGGGCGCTCTTCTGGAATAATCTCCGCTTGATTAAAGCGGTCAATTTCTTTAATCGTTGCAACGCTATACAAGATTTCTGTTCCGGCAAAATGCAAACTCCCGCAATCAATAGCTATGCTTTTTCCTTTTTGCCAGAACCAATAGTCGCGAATAAAAGGTTCGCACCTTATCGAACGCACTTTGCCGTTATAGTAAATTCTTAGTTCGCTCGCGTTAGGTAAAATATTTTCTGGCGTGGTCCATGTGTTATTTACTAGCCATGCAGCCGTTTTTCCATCGGGCGATAAAGTGGCATTTCCACCGCGCCCATGTTGAGTTAATTTTATGTTTTTGCCACGAAGTGTGATGGCATGCACGTTTTTGTTGTTGTCGAGGTATATTTTCGAGAAACTTGGTGGCTCCGCGAAACATTTTGTTGAGATCGCGAGCAAGTAATATATAAATATTTTTTTCATTTTATCCGCAGTATTTTACTATTCTTTGAGTGCCATTTATTTTTCCATTCTTCCAAGTCGTTACTACAGTTTGGCCTGATCCCAAGAAATTATCAATGTGGTAGTTCTGAATTGCGCTGCCGCGATCATCTGCAAAACGGTTACCTACACCTTCGATGTATACACACGCGTGCTTTGGAATAACGCGCGGGTCTACCGCGATAGAGTGATTTTCGGATACCGTTCCAAAAGCTCCGTGTACACCATCTGCATAGCTAAAAGTAAGGCTGTCCGGTGTATTGACGTAATCGGGACTTCCTTTTGAATTGCGATGCCAACCTCCTGACATGCTTTGTAGACGAATGTAACGACCGTCCGTTGATTGTCCTGTGCCTTGCATCGGAATCCCTCTTGCTCCAAACAGGAAATCTTGCTTATGCATTTCGGCAAGGCCATAGCCTGGTACAAGGTTCCCAGAAAAATCAGATTCCAAACAAACATTATATCCCGTTATAAGAAATGAGGACTCATACCAAGCTTCTTTAAGCTTGATTTTGAAAGCTGGTAAAGTGACATTTTTGGTTTCTGTTGTTAATTCAAACTCGCCATCTAATCTGGTTTCAATAACGAGAGACATTTGCCCTTTTGCATCAGTAGTGCCACTTGTGATTATTTGGTCGTTAGGTCTATTCGATTTTATTTTTAGGGTGTGCTCTGCTGCAGGGCTGCCATCTATTCGCTGTATGAGTTTTACGTTTAATGGTAATCTGTATAGAATTTTATTATTAACCGCGCGAGATGTGGTTGGGATAATTGGAAGCTGATCTCCAAACTGGTTGGTTTGGGTGCTAATTGAACAAACCAGATCTTCAACTTGCAACTTGATTACTGAGTTTTCTTCGGTAGTGGTCGAGGTTGTGCCAATAAGTATTTCGGTGTTTTTAGCAACGTGCTCAGTTGCGATGTCGCTGTCAGCCATAATTAACCTATGAGATAAATATCAAGTTTTTTCGATTCTGATGTTACAACTCGTTGAGTTTTTCCATTTTCATCGGTAATTCCGTTGATGATTTGACCATCCGAAGAAACGATTTTGTAGCGGACATTTGAGAGTGCGTTTCCATTGGTGTCATGCAATTGAAACTGTTCGTCGTAGCGGGTTTCGCTAACCAGCCCTGATGGCAACCCTTCCAACTGCACAGCACCATTCCCCGGCCCCAAAAACGCCGCGCCACTCCCCTTGACCGAGAACGTCCCCGGACACGCGAAGGTGATGTTGCTGCCTTCCAGCGTCACGGAACTCTGCCCGGCCTGGAGGACGATCTTCTCCTTGGCCTGGATATGAATCTCGTCGTTGCTGCTGGTGATGGTCATCGACTGATCGGCGAGGATTTCCATCGTGTCGGTATTCGCCTGGATGGTGTGGCTGCCGGCCGCCGCGATGCTCTTGATGCCGCCCGAATGACTGAACCAGCTCGCCCCTTCGCCGACGGTGGTAGCGAAGGTGTGGGCGGCGGCGATGTGCAGGTCCTGTTGCATCGTCGCGTGCAGGTGCTCACCGGCAAAGAGCAGCGTGCTGGCCGGGCTGGACAGGCCGATATCGCCGGGGGCTTCGGAGAGGATGATCGGTTCGGCAAAGCGCTCGGTGGCGTCGCCGAGTTCGCGACTCCCCGGCTTCGCCTTCTGTGCAGCCTGCCCGCCGACAGCCCCTGAGAACTTGCCGTCTTGCCTGGGGTCGATAGCCTTGATGAGTTTCGTTTGTTCGGCATTCCCCTTCAAGGGCAAAGCCCCCTGCGTCTGTGCCGCCTCTGACAGCGATTTGGCCGCTTCTTCAGCCGCCTTGAGCTGGCCGACCGCCTCGGCCACATCCATCTGCGTGCTCGCCCCTTGGGGCCGGGCCGAAGCAGAAATCAGCATCCCTTCACCGGCCCGCACGGCCAGCCAGCCATCGGTTCGCAACTCGAACCCCGAACCGCGCCAGGCGCCGCGGCTGGCCTCGGTGGCCGGTTGCTGAATCAGGTGGCCCAGGGCCAGTTGTGAGGCTTGTTCGCTGGAGGCCAGTCGGGTGCGCAATTGCCCTGGGGCATCATCGGTCACCCACTGGTTGTGTCCTTCGTCATGGTTGTGACTCATCCAGCCGGAAAGAACGCCCGGGTGATTGGCCCCGGCCTCATGCCCGGCCGAGAAGGGCGGCAGGTCCGCGCCGTTATAGACCTGACCGACGACAACCGGTCGATCGATATCACCCCCCTGAAAATCCACCATGACTTCCGTGCCGATGCGTGGCAAAAAGTGGCTGCCCCAGTTGGGGCCGGACATCCATTCGGCAACCCGGACCCAGGTGCCGGATTGATCGTTGCCGGGTGCGTTGCCGGTCTTGCCGGCAGCTCGCCCGGCCGGGCCGGTTTCGGCAAGGCCGCCAGCATTGGGCGAAGCCCCGCGCTGCCAGTGGAACTGGATGCGGACGCGATGATCACGGTCAGTCGTCAGCTTGGCGTCGGGCAGGCCGACGACCAGGGCGGATTGGGGGGCGGCCGTCGGGCGAGTGCGCGGCTGCGGCACATCAGGTACAGCCGCCGGCAGGGCCAGAAGTCGATTGCGGTAAGTGCCGGATTCGATCTCGGTGTTGTCCAACAGTTCAGCCGCCTGGGCTCCGAGATTGTTGGCGCCGTGATGTTCGATGCTCTGCACGGCAAAGCGGGCATCGTCGCCGACATAGTCGTCGTGCTGGGTCAGGGTGAAGACCCGGCCCTCCGCCAACTGGCGGACACTGCCTTTACCGGCGAACTGACGATAACCGGCTTCAAAGGCTGCCATCGCCAAATCGGTGCGCAACTGGGCGGCGGTGCCGTCCTCGAAGCGGTAAGGCAGGCTGGCTTCGTAGATTTCCAGGCTGGGGAGTTCGCCATTGTTCAGGGCGGACTTGGCCTCGGCCCCCGTGGCGACCAGCGACTTGTAGTCCCAGCCGTTCAAGGTCACGGCATTGGGCAAGACCTTGCGTGCTTCGTGCCAGACGTCGATGGTGTCCGAGGCTTCGGTGGCATGCGAGCGATGAAAGCGGATTTCCGCTTGGGTGCAGTGCGGGCGCTCAGTGCTACGGTCAAAGACGACGAGTTGGTGGCGTGCATGCGTCGCCTTGTCGCCAGCCTCGGCGGACTGGTCATGGTCGAAACGGAAGGAGAGGCCTTCTTCGGCCAGGAGGCGGCGGATGAAATCAAGGTCAGATTCGCGGTATTGCGTGGCCGTACTGTACTGTCGCAGCTTCTGCGTGACCTGGCTGGTCCAGTTCGCCTCCGGATAGTCGGCGAAGATCTGGCCGATGATGTCGATCACGGTTTTATCCTGAAACAGATAGCAATCCCGACGCTGCGCCAGGAAAGCGAGGAAGGGTTCCATGATCAGACGATAACGGGCGAGACCGCCATCGGCGCCGAGTTGCATGGCCTCGGTGACGTAGCCGTGCCAGGCGCGCTTGCTGCCATCGGCCAGCAGGAGGCGTAGGGTGATTTCTGCGCCAAGCAGCGATTTGAGGTCGAAGAAGGCATCGGTGGAGATGCAGTCGATTTCGAAGCGGAAAGGCTCGGAGACGGCTTCGCAGCCATTGAAGCGTTCGACGATTAGGGCGTGCTCCAGCAGGGCTGTTTTGATCTCCAGCAGGCGGGCGTGCTGCGAGAGGAATATTTCGCTGACTGAGAGGGCTGGCATCGGGTACGCAGAATATGCTTTTGGGATGGTGATTATATTATGACGAAGGCGATTTAAAAAAACCGATTGGCATTGGGTTGGGGTTTGCTCAACCCGATCCGGGGGCGAAGGGATGCTCGATGCTCTGGCGCCGGATGCGCATGCTCAGGGGGGGCTGGTCCAGGTGGGCTTTCCTTCGCTAGGCGCCGACTAGACTGGATGCGGTTGAGATAGCCGTAGATATAGAGCTTCAAGAGCACTGCTGGATGCTAGGCCGGCCGCCCTGTGGCTGCAGGGGCGATACCCGAAAAGCCCAATTTGTAAATATCCTGCTCACCATCAGTGCCGAATGTATTGATCACTCCAAGCAATTTTCGTTCACGTTTTACATAGTCCGGGCCGAGGTCGCCCTTCACAGCCCACCGGTCAACGCCTCGATTTCCGCCTTTTTCGCCAATTCCTCGAGAAACCAGGCGAGCGCCCTGCCGATCTGGCGTGAGCGCCAGGCGAGGTGCAGGGGCATGGCCGGGCGCGGGCTGGCGATCTGCTTTTCGATCAGGCGGCCGGCGGCGAGTTCGGGGGCGGCCAGCCAGTGCGGTAGGTGGCCGATGCCGAGACCGGCGACCTGGGCGCTGGCCTTGGCGCGGATATCGGGAACGCGCAGCGCGTCCTGGCCTTCGATGATGCCGATGCTGCGCGCGTCGAGTTCCTGCGAGGTGTCGGCGATGACGACGGCGCGGTGGCGTGCCAGTTCGCTGCTCGGGATGGTGCCGGGCCAGGTGGCGAGCGGATGTCCGGCGGCGACGGCGAAGACGAATTTCGTATCGGGGCAGAGCAGGCGGCTGGCCAGGCCGCTGCGTGCCGGCATGTCGCCGGGGGCGCCGATCACCAGGTCGGCGCGGTCGGTGGCGAGCGCATCCCAGGTGCCGCCGAGCACTTCGTAGGTGAGGCGGATCTGCGTCCCGTGGCCGGCAGCGTAGAAACGTTCGAGCAGCGGGTAGATGCGTTCGACCGGGATGATGGCGTCGACGACGATGCGCAGTTCGGCCTCCCAGCCGGTGGCGATGCGCTGCACGCGGCGTTCCAGTTCCGCGGCAGCGCGCAGCAGGTGGCGGCCGTCTTCGAGCAGGGTTTGCCCGGCGGCGCTGAGCGTCGCCTTGCGCCCGCTGCGGATGAAGAGCTGGACGGCGAGTTCGCTCTCCAGCTTGGCGACGGCGTGCGACAGCGCCGAGGGCACGCGGTGCAGGGCGACGGCCGCCGCCGAGAAGCTGCCTTGGCGATCGATGGCATCGAGAATGCGCAGCAGGTCGAGGGTGATTTTCATGTGAATTTTATTGAACGATAAGTCCGAAATAATTCGCTGTTATGACGCGAACTCTACGCCTAGTATGGAGACCAAGCCATATCGATCATTCACAAGGAGTTGCCATGATTGTCCTGCGTCCGTCCGAACAGCGCGGTTATGCCGATCACGGCTGGCTGCAGGCGCGGCACAGCTTCTCCTTTGCCGATTACCACGATCCGGCCGAAATGGGCTGGGGCGCGCTGCGCGTCATCAACGAGGATCGCGTCGCGCCGGGCACCGGCTTCGGCCGGCACGGCCATCGCGACATGGAAATCGTCACCTACATTTTGTCGGGTGCGCTGGAGCACCAGGACAGCCTCGGTCACGGTGGCATCATCCAGCGCGGCGAAGTGCAGCGCATGAGCGCCGGCAAGGGAATTTTGCACAGCGAGTTCAATCCCTCGTCCGACGAGACGACACATCTGCTGCAGATCTGGATTGAGCCGGCCGCGCCCGGCAGTGCGGCCAGTTACGAACAGCAGGCGCTGCCGCTCGGCGAAATGCGCGCCGACTGGCGCCTGGTCGCTTCGCCGGACGGCGCCGCCGGCAGCACGACGATCGGCCAGGACGCCCGTCTCTGGGCGCGCCTGCTCGGCGCCGGCGAGGCGGCGCAATATCGTCCGGCACCGGGCCGTCTGGCCTATGTGCATGTCGTACACGGTCGACTGTCGCTGAACGGGCAAAACCTGGCGAGCGGCGACGGCGCCAAGATCGCCGACGAAGAATTACTCGAGTTTCTGGCCGACGAGGAAGCGGAATTCCTGCTCTTCGACCTGCCGCCCCTGGCTTGACCAACCCCACCCCAACAAACCTGAAAAGGAAAACAGCATGAGCAAAACCATCGTCGTTTATCACTCCGGCTACGGCCACACCCAACGCGTTGCCGAAGTCGTCGCTGCCGGCGCCGGCGGCGAGCTGCTCGCCATCGATGCCGAAGGCAACCTGCCGGAAGGCGGCTGGGACAAGCTGGCTGCCGCCGATGCCATCATCTTCGGCACGCCGACCTATATGGGCGGCCCGAGCTGGCAGTTCAAGAAATTCGCCGACGCGTCGTCCAAGCCCTGGTACGGCCGCGCCTGGCAGGACAAGGTGTTCGGCGGCTTCACCAACAGCGCCAGCCCGGTCGGCGACAAGGGCGCAACGCTGATCTCCCTGCAGACGCTGGCTTCGCAGCACGGCGGCATCTGGGTCAGCCTCGGCCTGCTGCCGAGCAACAAGAAGGAATCGACCCGCCTCGACGTCAATAGCCTGGGCGGCTCGGTCGGCCTGCTCGTGCAGTCGCCGTCGGATGCCAGCGTCGAGGAAATCCCGCAGGGCGATCTCGATACCGCCAAGCTGTACGGCCAGCGCGTTGCCGCCATCGCCGCCAAGCTGCGCGGCTGATCGCTTTTCCGGGACGATGGCCGGCTGGCCGTCGTCCCGGCTTGTCCATGGCCGCCCGCCGGCTGCTATAGTGCGTGCATTACCCCGCTTTCCGGAGTGTACGCATGGCAATGACTACCTCGCTGGCTGACCTGTCCGTCCTGCTCGTCGAGCCTTCCCACATGCAGGCCAATCTGGTCAAGCGCATGCTCGAACATCAGGGCGTCATCGAGGTCAAGGTCGTCGACTGCGCTGCCGCGGCGCTTGCTGCGCTGACCGAAAATGCCGCCGTCGGCCGGGTCGTGATCAGCAGCCTCTACCTGCCGGACATGGCGGGTACCGATCTGGTCGCTGCGATGCGCGGCGATCCCGATCTGGAAACCATTCCCTTCATCCTCGTCTCCAGCGAGACGCGGCCGCAGGTGCTCGAGCCGGTGCGCCAGTCGGGCGCCTGCAGCATCGTCGCCAAGCCCTTCAACGAGCAGCAGCTGTCGCGTGCGCTGTATGCCGCCGCCGACTACCTGAATCCGCCGGAAGACATGGATATCGCCGAAGTCGAGAGCCTGCGCGTGCTGCTCGTCGACGACAGCGTGGCCTCACGCAATCACTTGCGCCGACTGCTTGAGGAACTCGGCATCGAGCGCATCACCGAGGCGGTCGACGGCAAGCAGGCGGTCAATTTGCTGCAGGAAACCATGGTCGATCTGGTGATCACCGACTACAACATGCCTGAGATGGACGGCCGCGAGCTGACCGAATACATCCGCACGCAAAGCTGGCAGAACAACGTGCCCATCCTGATGGTGACCAGCGAGCAGAACATGGGGCGTCTCGCCGCGGTCGAGCGGGCCGGTGTTTCGGCGATCTGCGACAAGCCCTTCGAGGCGGGCAGCATCCGCAAGCTGATCAGCGAGTCGCTGACCCGCTAGCGCGCCAGCGGCGCCCGACGACGGCCAGCGCGAGCAGGAGCAGCAGCGGGTCGAGCAGCGCGTCCCACAGGTTGGCAAAGAGGCCGCCGGCATAGCCGGCGAGATCGACGCCGAGAATGAGCAGCCAGAGGTTCTGGCGACGCCAGAAGAGCAGGCCGCCCAGCGGCAGCAGTGCGGCCAGAACGGCGAGCGGCTGGTAGCCGAGAGCATAGGGATCGAACGGTCCCCAGCCCAGCGCCAGCGGATAAAAACACAGGGCAAAAACCAGTAGACCGAGTGCCGCTCGATACGAGAGCGGCGATGGTGTGCGCCCGGCAATCTGCAGGATGGCCAGTTGCAGCAGGGTCAGCGAGGGCGGCCCGAAGACGCCATGCAGGAAGGGCGCAATGCCGGCGAGCAGCGCGGTGACGCTGGCGGTCAGCACGGCGCGGGTGCGGAATTCGCCAAACGGGATGAGCGCGAACAGCGCGGCAAAAATGACGGCGTGGGCGAGTAGACCGTAAGCGGCCGGCAGGTTCATGACTCACCCCCGTTCAGCCAGGCTTCGCTGAAGACGGCATGGCGCAGCTGCCGTGCCGGCCCGCGATAAAGCAGATGAATGCGCGCGTCGCGCCCCTGCAGCAGGGCCGGTTCGGCAAGATCGGCGGTAGCGTCGGTCGACTGTTCCAGCGTGCGGCTCACCCGCCAGGTCAGCCCGGTGTCGTCCGACAGCCAGAGGGTCAGCGCACCCGACGGCGTCTGGCCGGCGAGCAGCAGCTTGCCGCTGTGCAGGCGGCGCAGTGCGAGCGGCGCCGCGCCGGCGAGTGCGGGCAGCGTGGCGATGTTCTGCCAGGTCCGACCGCCATCCTGGCTGCTGGCGAGTTGATCCGGCCCGGCGTCGCGCAATACGGCGAGCGCCTGCTGCGCATCGAGGGCGATGCTGGCCGGTGCTGCCGCCGGCAGTCGCTGTGTGCCGATGAGCTTGCCGGTGGCCGAGAGGCGCAGCCATTCGCCGCGGGCAGTGATGAATTCACGCGCCAGCGGCAGGAGCAGTCCGCCATCGGCGAGCAATAGCGGCGCTCCGTTCGGCTCGCCGCCGCTGCCGGCGAGCGGCGAGGTCGGCAGGCGGCTCGGCTTGTACCAGCTGGCACCGCCATCGGTCGACTGGCTGTGATTGAGCAAAATGCCGCCGAGCGGGTTGTGGCTGGCGTACCAGAGGTGCAGCCAGCTGCCCTCGGCGTGGAGCAGCGGCCGAGCGGTCCGGCTGCTCCAGGCGAAAGTGCCGCCCGCCGTGCTTTCGCGGCTGGCGATGCGTCGCGCGGCTCGCCAGCCGTCGCGGCCAAAGGTGCTGAACCAGATGCCGGCATTGTCATCATCGCCGGCCAGCCAGGCGGCGGCGAGGCGGCCGTCGGGGAGTTCGGTCAGGCTGGCGTGGCGCGGCGTTTCATCGGTCGACGGCAGGTTTTGTGCCAAAAACAGGGTGGGCAGTTGTTGCAGGCGGGCCTCGGGCGGCGGTGCAAAAGTCGTCGCCGCGGGTTGCGGCGTGCGCCAGGCGGCAGCGCCCAGCGCGCCGAGAAAGAAGGCACCGGCCAGCCAGCGGAGCATGGCTTGCGACAAACTCACGGGCAAAACGCTACGGGGCGGGTGGGCTGCATCATCAGGATTGGCCGGACAGGATTGCCCGATTTTAGCGGCTAGCGTGAATTACCGGTTATTACCAGCAAAATTACGGGTTGTTGCGAATTCGTTGCCATGGTGTTTCGGTGATAATCACGCAATCAACACAAGGCATGGATCATGCGGATCAAACACTTTCTGTTCGGGGCCTCGGCCATTGTGGCAGCCCTGTTTTTCGGTGGCGCCTACTGGTCGCTGGAGCGGGTTTTCGACAGTCTGGTACGGGCCAATGCCGCACGCACCTCGGAAGCGACCAGCCGGATCGCCTTCGCCTCGATGTACCAGTTGATGAGCCAGGGCTGGCAGCGCAGTCAGGCGACGGCCTTCCTCAAGGCGATGGCGGAATCGGGCAAGGACAGCGGCCTGACCGTGCAGATCTATCGCGGCCCGGTGGTCGAAGCCCTCTATCACGAGATCGAGCAACCGCCGCTCGACGACGAATTGCGCAGTGTTTTCGCCAGCGGCCAGCCCTTGCGCCGCGACACTCTTGATTATGCCCGCCACGTTTACCCGCTGGTCGCCGAAACACGTTGCCTGGGCTGCCATACCAACGCCCAGGTCGGCAGCGTGCTCGGCGCCGTCGAAGTGCGCCAGGAATACGCCGGCCTGCTCGCCGATGCGCGGCATCAGTTGATGCTCGCCTTTGCCGTGCTGCTGCCCATCGTCGGTCTGCTGGCGCTGGCTGCCGTATGGTGGGTGGGGCGCCGTATCGAAGGCTCGGTCGGCCGGCTGCTGGCCGGTTTCGATCAGGTCAATGCGGTCGGCGACCTGCGCCATATCGCGCTCGACAAGACCGATCTCGGCTTCGTCGAACTGAACCGTGTCGTCACCGCGCTCGGCCGGCTGCTCGAGAAGCTGCGCGCGATTGCCGTGGACAAGGACATCCTGACCTTCGAGATCGGCCTGCTCGAGAAATTCGTCATCACCTCCGAGGTCGTGCGCGACTGGCGCGACTACGTCGGCCGCCTGCTCACCGAGATCAACAGCGTGATTACGGCGCATACGCTGTTCTCGGTGTTCAAGATCGATGACGAACTGTTCGACCTGGAAATCTTCTGGCGCGGCCCGACCTCGCCCGAGACGCGGGCGATGATGGAGCGCCATATCCGGCACGAACTGAAGAACGTGCCGACCTTTGCCGATATCGGCGCCTGCAATATTCACCACCATGTCGCCGATCCGACGGCGCCAGTGGTCGAGTTGAGCGAGGCGGAGGTGGCCGTGCGCGTCAAATCCTTCTTCGTCGACCGGCCGAAGATCGGCGGCATCGTCGGGATCGGCGTGCATGCCGGCATGCTCGAGGACGAGACGCGCTACCTGGTCATGGAAAGCATCCTGTCCACGCTGCTCAACGTCGTCGGCTCGGTCAAGGCGATCTACAAATACACGCGCGATCTCGAGTATTACGCGACGCGCGACCCGCTGACCGATCTCTTCAATCAACGCGTCTTCTGGGAACTGAGCACCTACGAAATCGGTCGCGCCCAGCGCCACGGCTACAGCTTCGGCCTGCTCCTGATCGACCTCGATAACTTCAAGCTGGTCAATGACAACTACGGCCACGCGGTCGGCGATACCTATCTGCAGCACTTTGCCCGTCAGGTGCAGGTGGCGCTGCGCGATGGCGACATCCTGGCGCGTTATGGCGGCGACGAATTCGTCGCCCTGCTGCCGGAAGCGGCGGCCGATTCGGTGGCGATGGTGGCCGAGCGCGTGCGCATGGCGATCGAGGCGATCGAGGTGATGACGCCGGATGGCATTCGCTTGCGTGGCACGGCCTCGATCGGCCTCGCCGTCTATCCGGACCACGCCGAGAGCGCCAAGGACCTGCTGCTTTTCGCCGACAACATGATGTATCGCGCCAAGGCGGCGGGCAAGGATCAGGTCGCGATTCCGACCCAGGAAGACGTGGTCGATATCTTCCGCGACATTTCGCTGAAGAGCGTCATGGTCCTCGAAGCGATCGAGGCGCGCCGCGTCGTGCCCTTCTTCCAGCCGATTCTTTCGGTTGCCGACAACCGCATCGTCGCCTACGAGGTGCTGTCGCGCATCGAGCTCAACGGCGAGATCATCCGTGCCGACGAGTTCGTCGAGATTGCCGAAAAGATGGGCGTCATCCATCGCCTCGACATGCTGGTCATCGAGCAGGCGCTGAGCACGCTGGCGGCGCGCGGCCATGCCGGCGAGATTTTCATCAACCTGTCGCCGCGTGCGCTGGTACTCAAGGAATTCGCCCGCGATCTGCGGCGTCTCGTCGAGGCGAGCGGCATTGCGCCGCACAACATCGTTTTCGAGATTACCGAACGCGATACGGTAAAGAGCCTGGCTGTGCTCGAGCGCTTCCTGAACGACCTGAAGGCCGACGGCTTCAAGCTGGCGATCGACGATTTCGGTTCAGGCTTCTCGTCCTTTCACTACCTGCGCCGCTTCCCGATCGACTACCTGAAGATCGAGGGCGATTTCATCGCCAACATGCTGAACAGCGAGAAGGATCGCACCTTCGTCACCAGCATCCGCTCACTGGCGCGCGAGATGGATATCACGGTGGTCGCCGAATATGTTGAGTCGGCCGATATCCTGGACGAACTGGTCAAACTTGATATCCAGTGCGCCCAGGGTTACTACATCGGCCGTCCGGCCCGCGAGTTGTTGCCGGTGGACTGGCAGCGCCCGGCTTAAGCGCCGGTATAGAGCGGCTGGCGTTTCTGCATGAATGCGTCGATGCCTTCGCCGGCATCGGCGCTCATCATGTTGCAGGCCATCACTTCGCCGGCATAGGCATAGGCCTCGTCCAGGCCCATTTCCAGCTGTTGGTAGAACATCCCCTTGCCCATGCGCACGGCGACCGCGCTCTTGGCAATGATGCTGCCGGCCAGGCGCTCGATTTCCGTATCCAGCGCGTCGGCCGGGACGACGCGATTCACCAGGCCCTTGGCCTTGGCTTCCAGCGCATCGATGAACTCACCGGTCAACAGCATTTCGAGGGCATTTTTGCGCCCGAGATTGCGCGCCAGGCCGACCGCCGGTGTCGAGCAGAACAGTCCGACATTGATCCCGGAGACGGCAAAGCGGGCGACATCGGCGGCAACGGCGAGATCGCACATCGACACCAGCTGGCAGCCGGCGGCGGTGGCGATGCCGTGAATGCGCGCGATCACCGGTTGCGGCAGGCGCGTGATGCTGAGCATCAGGTCGCCGCACTGCTTGAACAGCGCCTGCATGAATTCCTTGCTGTGATTGGCGCGCATTTCCTTGAGATCGTGACCGGCGCAAAAGGCCTTGCCGGCACCGGCGAGCACGACGACACGCACGGCCGGGTTGGCGGCGATGCCGTCGAGCTCGGCCTGCAGGGCGGTTAACATCTCTTTGGACAGCGAATTGAACTGGCCCGGGCGGTTCAGGGTCAGCGTGGTCAGGCCGTCGGCGCGGTCATGCCGGAGGACGAGGGGTTCGGTTGCGGTCATCTGGGTCTCCTATGTTTTTATTTGAATCCGCTAATCTAGCCGATGCCCCGAGAAAATGTAATCGGCCGGCCGGAGCAGGCGGTCCGGCGCGGTAAAATTGCGCCCATGAATTCGCCGCGCTACGTCCACCTCCGCCTCCATTCCGAATACTCCGTGACCGACGGCATCGTCCGCATCGGCGACGCCGTCAAGCGCGCCGCCGGCGACGGCATGCCGGCCATGGCGCTGACCGATCTCGGCAACCTGTTCGGTCTCGTCAAGTTCTACAGCGGCGCGCGCGGCAAGGGCGTCAAGCCGGTGGCCGGGGCCGACGTCTGGATCGCCAACCCGGAGTCGCCGGAGGATGCCTGTCGCCTGTTGCTGCTGGTGCGGTCCCGCGCCGGCTACCAGCAGTTGTGCGAACTACTGAGCAAGGCCTATCTCGTCGAAGGCCGGCGCGACCGCGCCGAAATCCGCCGCGAATGGTTTACGGAAATCGGCTGCGACGGCCTGATCGCGCTGTCCGGCGCGCATCTCGGCGATGTCGGCGAAGCGCTGATCAACGGCAATTTCGATCTGGCCGGCGAACGCGCCAAGGCCTGGGAAGCGATTTTCCCCGGCGCCTTCTACCTCGAAGTCCAGCGCTACGGCCAGCCGCAGCAGGAAGCCATCGTCCAGCAGACGGCCGATCTGGCCGGCGAGACGGGGATTCCGCTGGTCGCGACGCACCCCATCCAGTTCATGAACCGCGACGACTTCCAGGCGCACGAGGCGCGCGTCTGCATCGCCGAAGGCTACGTGCTGGGCGATCACCGGCGCCCGAAGATCTACACGCAAGAGCAGTATTTCAAGACCCAGGCCGAGATGGTCGAGCTGTTCGCCGATCTGCCGGAGGCGCTGGAAAATACGCTGGAAATTGCTCGGCGCTGCAATATCGAGCTGACTCTGGGCAAGAACTTCCTGCCCAACTTCCCGATCCCGGAAGGCATGACCATCGACGAGTTTCTCGTCGCTGAAGCCAAGAGGGGGCTGGAGTTCCGTCTCGAACAGCTTTACCCGGACCCGGAGGAGCGCCTGAAGCGCCGCCCGGAGTACGACGAGCGCCTGGTCTTCGAATGCAACACCATCCTGCAGATGGGCTTCCCCGGCTACTTCCTGATCGTGGCGGACTTCATCAAGTGGGCCAAGGAAAACGGCGTGCCGGTCGGGCCGGGCCGGGGTTCCGGTGCTGGTTCGCTGGTCGCCTACAGCCTGCTGATTACCGACCTTGATCCGCTCGCTTACGCACTGCTCTTCGAGCGTTTCCTGAACCCGGAACGGGTCTCGATGCCCGACTTCGACGTCGACTTCTGCCAGGACAACCGCTGGCGCGTCATCGAGTACGTGCGGCAGCACTACGGCGAGGATGCGGTCAGCCAGATCGCCACCTTCGGTACGATGTCCTCGAAGGCGGTGATCCGCGACGTCGGCCGCGTCTTCGGCCTGCCGTACTCGATGTGCGACCGCATTTCCAAGCTCATCCCGATCGTCCAGAACAAGCCGGTATCGCTGGCCGAGGCGCTGGAGCAGGAGCCGCAGCTCAAGGAAATGATGCAGGGCGACGGCGACGGCGAAACCATCCGCGAACTGTTCGATCTCGCCGGTCGACTCGAGGATTTGACGCGAAATGTCGGCATGCACGCCGGCGGCGTGCTGATCGCGCCGGGCAAGATCACTGAGTTCTGCCCGATCTACCAGGCGACCGGCAGCGATGCGTCCACGGTGTCGCAGTTCGACAAGGACGACGTCGAGAAGGTCGGCCTGGTCAAGTTCGACTTTTTGGGTCTGCGAAATCTGACCATTATCGAACTGGCCGTCGAGTACATCCGTCGCATGACCGGCGAGAAACTCGACCTGATGAGCCTCGGCTTCACCGACCCTGCCGCCTACCAGATCCTCAAGGACGCCAATACGACGGCGATCTTCCAGGTTGAATCGGAAGGCATGAAAAAGCTGCTGAAAAAGCTGGCGCCCGACCGTTTCGAAGACATCATCGCTGTGCTGGCGCTCTATCGCCCCGGCCCGCTCGGCTCCGGGATGGTCGACGACTTCATCTTGCGCAAAAAGGGCCAGCAGAAGATCGATTATTTCCACCCCGACCTGACCGCCTGCCTGTCGCCGACCTACGGCGTCATCGTGTACCAGGAACAGGTGATGCAGATCTCGCAGATCATCGGCGGCTACACGCTGGGTGGCGCCGACATGCTGCGCCGGGCAATGGGCAAGAAGAAGCCCGAGGAAATGGCCAAGCACCGCGAGACGATTGCCGCCGGTGCCAAGGAAAAGGGCTACGATCCGGCGCTCGCCGAACAACTGTTCGACCTGATGACCAAGTTCGCGGAATACGGCTTTAACAAGTCGCACACCGCCGCCTACGCCGTCGTCACCTATCACACCGCCTGGCTCAAGGCGCACCACTGTTCGGCCTTCATGGCGGCGACCATGTCCTCCGATATGGACAACACCGACTCGGTGAAGATCTTCTACGAAGATGCCGTGGGGCCTGCCAACAAGCTCAAGATGCTCGGGCCGGACGTCAATGCGTCAAATTACCGCTTTGAGCCGGTCGACCGCCAGACCATCCGCTACGGTCTGGGGGCGGTCAAGGGCACCGGCGAGCAGGCGGTCAATGACATCCTGCGCGCCCGCGATGCCGGCGGGCCGTTCAAGGACCTGTTCGATTTCTGCAAGCGCTGCGACAAGCGCATGGTCAATCGTCGCACCACCGAGGCGCTGATCAAGGCCGGCGCTTTCGATTGCATCGATACGGATCGCCACAAGTTGCTGGCTTCGGTCGGCATCGCCATGGAGTTTGCCGAGCAGTCCGAGCGCAATGCGATGCAGACCAGCCTGTTCGACATCGGTTCGGTCGCCGAGGAACATGCGCCGCAGTACCTGACGGTCAAACCCTGGGACGAAAAAGAACTGCTGATGCAGGAAAAGACGGCGCTCGGCTTCTTCTTCTCGGGCCACCCGTACAACACCTGCAAGAAGGAATTGTCGCGTTTCATCCGTCGACCGCTGAACCGCCTCGAACCGTCCAAGGAAACGACGGCGCTGGCCGGGGTCGTGGTGGGCGTGCGCACGCAGATGACGCGGCGCGGCAAGATGCTGTTCGTGCAGCTCGACGACGGTACCGGCATGATCGAAGTCACGGTGTTCAACGAGCTGTTCGAGGCCGAACGCAGCAAGATCGTTACCGACGAGGTGCTGATCATCGAAGGGCGGGTCCGCTACGACGAGTTTTCCGGCGGCAACAGCGTGACGGCCGACAAGCTGATGACCATCGGCGAAGCGCGCGCCCGTTTCTCGAAGTGTCTGCAGCTGCGCATGAATGGCACGGCCGACGCGCGCAAGCTGAAGTCACTGCTGCAGCCCTTTGCGCCAGGGCCGGCGCCGGTGCGCATCCACTACAACAACGGCCAGGCCGAGTGCGACATCATGCTCGGCGAAAACTACCGGGTGCGTCTCGACGACATGCTGCTCGAAGCGCTCAAGGGCTGGCTGCAGCCGGAAAACGTCGAGATCGTTTATTAGTTGCCTAGGATCGAGGATCGAGCTGTTAGCTTCCCCCTCGATCCTTGATCCTTGATCCTCGATCCTCGATCCTGCCTCTAAACTACCAGATCCGTCTTGAAGCCGATGCGCACGGCGCCCCAGTGGCGGCCGTTGATGATGATGGGCATCGACAGGTCGTTGAGGATTTCGCCGGTGTCGCGGACGTAGGTCTGGAACAGTGACGATTTCTGGTTCTTGGCGAGTTTCAGGCCGACCGGGTCGCTGAAGATGCGCTTGTGGCGGCACTTGGTCAGGTCGATCGCCGGATCGCCGCAGGGCGGGTTCGAGAACAAGCCGTTGTGGGCCGGGGCATAGCCGTTGGTATCAACCGCCAGCGAATAGGTCAGGCCTTGCACGTTGCGCAGCAGATCGTCGTACATCCGGGTCAGTTCGCTGTCGCACTGGCCGTCGTAGGCGGTCGTGAAGCGTTTCGGGTTGGAGCCGGGGATGTCCTTGTAGGCTTGGTCGAAGACATTGACGCCACGGTCGCTGAGGCGCTGCAGAACGGCTGCAACCTGGTCGCGGAAGCTGGCGCACTTGTCGTGCAGGGTATCGAACATGCTGTTGCCGGTGCGGAAGTCGGCCAGCGTGCATTGCAGGTCTTCGGTCGATTCGCGCAAGGTCTTGGCCGAACCCAGGCACTGTTTCATGCGGCCGGAAATGTCCAGCGAGTGATTGCGGATTTCCTCGACTTCGCCGTGGATGCTCTGGTTGCTTTCACGCAGGTTGTAGATGGCGCCGGCAATTGTCGTCAGTTGTTCGGTGGTGCGCTTGAAGTCGCCGACCATGGTGGTCAGGTCGGCCGCCGAGGTTTCGATGTATTCGTTGGCGCGCGTGACCTCGCCAACGATGGTTTGGGTCTTGCTCGAAGTGTCGGCGACCAGGTTGATCATCGACTGGGTGTTCTGGCCGATGACCTGGGTCGCCGTCTTGACCTTCTCGGCCAGTTTGCGCACTTCGTCGGCAACCACCGCGAAGCCGCGCCCGGCTTCGCCGGCCCGTGCGGCTTCGATGGCGGCGTTGAGGGCAAGCAGGTTGGTCTGGTCGGAAATGTCGTTGATCAGCGAGACGATCTCGTTGATCTTCATCGAACTGGTATGCAGTTCGCTGACCGTCGAGGAAAAGTGCTCGATGTGTTCGTTGGTCGAGCGCATCGTGCTCGCCACGGTTTCCATCTGTTCCAGCGAACGTTGGGCGAGATCGAGATTGTTCTGGGTCGAGGCCTGGATGGCGTCGGAATTGGTGGCAACTTCGCTGACTGCCCGGTTGACCCGATTGCTCGACTCGAACACGGCGCTTGCCAATGACTCCTGGCGGCGTACGGCATCGTCGGTCTGTTGCACGAGGTGATTCATCCGGGCGGCGTCGGCGGCAATGCTGACGCTGCGCACGCGGGCGTGGGAAATCAGGTCACGGACGCGGCTGAAGAAACGGTTGATGTTGCCGGAGATGCGTCCGGTGGCATCGTTGCCGGAGTTGCCGACGGCCAGCGAGAGATCGGCACTGCCATCGGCAATCGCCGAAATATCGCGATCGATCTTGTCGAGCGCGCCATTGTTGCCAAAAAATCCCATGGTTTTGTCTCCTGCTTATTATGTGTTGCAGCCACCGGGTGGGGCGGCTGCGTTGCGCCGGATATTACGCCGCCGTTTTGCGGTCTGTCACTGTGCTGCGGGATCAGCGCACCGGGCGCTGGCGCGAGGCCAGGCGGCCAAGCATGAAGCCCTTGATTTCGTGGAAGGGGATCGGTTTGGCAAATATCGTGACGTCTTCCGGCAGGCCCTGCCGGGCGATCTCGGCACTGTCGATGGCGCTGATCACGACGATATCCATGGCAGCGAGATCCGGGTTGGCGCGCAGGCGACGAATCATCTCGAAACCGTCCATGCCGGGCATCATCAGGTCGGCGATCAGGACATCGGGCATGCGCTGGCCAACTTGGAGCAGGCCTTCAAAACCGTTGTCGACGATGCGCAACTGGAGCGGCAGGTTCCAGCGCTCGAAGGTTGCCTGGTAAAGCTTTTGCAGGATGGGGTCGTCTTCGGCAATCAGGATGTCGAGGCTGGCAACCGTTTCCGTTGTGCTGCTCTGGCTCTTGCGCCTGGCCAGCATGGCCTCGACCGAGGTGGCCGGGATGCGGCGATGGCCGCCGGCCGTCTTCCATGCGTCAAGGGCGCCGCTTTCCACCATGTTTTGTACGGTGCCGAGGGATACGCCAAGGCGTAACGCTGCTTGGCGGGTGCTGAGAAATTCCGTGTCTGCCATGATTGCTTTGGATCCAGAACTTGCAAAAGTGTCAAATTTTAGTCTCTTCCGGGATTTTTTGTCAGGATAAAAAAAAGCCCCGTGTGCCGTTGGTATGGCATACGGGGCTTTTTGTTCCGTCCCGTCAGGGCGACGGCAGCAAATTACAGCTTCTTGGCGTTCTTCGCGAGGTAGGCGGCGACGCCTTCGGTCGAGGCGGTCATGCCCGGTTTGCCCTTGGCCCAGCCGGCCGGGCAGACTTCGCCGTGTTCTTCGAAGAACTGCAGGGCATCGACCATGCGCAGCATTTCGTCGATGTTGCGGCCGAGCGGCAGCATGTTGACGACCTGGTGCATGACGACACCGGTCTTGTCGATCAGGAAGGAGCCGCGCAGTGCAACACCGGCACCTTCGAGTTCGACGTCGTAGGCGCGGCAGATGTCGTGCTTGATGTCGGCAACCAGCGGGTAGCCGACCTGGCCGATACCGCCGTCCTTGATCGCGGTGTTTTTCCAGGCCAGGTGGGTGAACTGGGAGTCGATCGAGACGCCGATCACTTCAACGCCGCGCTGCTTGAACTCTTCCAGGCGGTGATCGAAGGCGATCAGCTCGGACGGGCAGACGAAGGTGAAGTCGAGCGGGTAGAAGAACAGGACAACCGGCTTGCCCTTGAAATCGGAGAGTTTCAGGTCCTTGATTTCGTTGTTGCCAAAGACGGCGGTGGCGGTGAAATCCGGGGCTTGCTTGCCGACGAGAACGGCCATGGTGATCTCCTTATTAAGATTTGATCTGTGGGTTGGGGGAAACAATCAATTTAGCGAAGCGGGCTGGGGCTGTCAAACCGCTTTCTGTTTGCCTTTTGCCGCGGGGGCGCTGGCATAATCACGGAATGCAAAAAATGACGGTTTCACAAACCGCCGGAGGATTCTGGGAGTGCTGAAAGTACTGGTCTTCATGCCAGTGCTCGGGGCGGCAGCCGTTGCCTTGCTGCCGGCCCGGCGCGCCCTGCCGCTTTGGCAGACGGCCATGCTTTTCGCGCTGGCCGCGCTAGCCTATTCCGGCTGGCTGGCGGTGCAATTCGAGCCGGCCGGTGCTGCCATCCAGATGTTCGAAAGCCAGGCCTGGAACAAGCGCCTGGGTTCCTATTTCGCGCTCGGCGTCGATGGCATTTCGCTCGCCATGGTGCTGTTGACCGCCCTGCTGACGCTGATCGCCGTGCTTGTCTCGCGGCGCATGGAAGAGGGGGCCCGCCTTTATTTCATGCTCGTCCTGCTGCTCGAATCGGCGATGTTCGGCGTGTTCACCGCGCGCGACTGGTCGCTGTTCTATGTGTTCTGGGAAGCGACGCTGCTGCCGCTGTTCTTCCTGATCGACCGCCTGGGCGGGCCGAACCGGCAAAAGGCGGCGCTCAATTTCTTCCTCTATACGCTGGGCGGCTCGGTGTTCATGCTGGTCGCACTGCTCTTTTTGTACGACGCGGCGCCCGGCCACAGTTTTGCGATGGCCGACATGGCGGCCGGCGGGCGCGGTCTGCCGCTCAACATGCAGCTGTTGATTTTCGCCGGCCTGTTCATCGGTTTCGGCGTCAAGATGCCGGTCTTTCCGCTGCACGGCTGGCTGCCGCTGGCCCATGTCGAGGCGCCTAGTCCGGTCTCCATCCTGCTCTCCGGCGTGCTGCTCAAGATGGGTGCCTACGGCCTGATTCGCGCTGCCGAAACCCTGCCTGCCGCCTTGCTCGCAACGCAGGACTGGCTGGCCCTGCTTGCCTGCGTCAGCCTGCTCTACGGCGGCATCCTCGCCTGGCGGCAGCAGGATCTGAAGGCGATGGTCGCCTATTCGTCGATCTCGCACATGGGCGTCGTGCTGCTCGGCATCGCGACGCTGAACGTCACCGGCCTGACCGGCGCGGTGATGCAGATGGTGGCGCACGGCCTGACCGCCGGCCTGCTCTTCCTGCTCGTCGGTCTCCTTTACCAGCGCACGCATAGCCGGGATTTGGCCGATTACGGCACGTTGACCGGGCAGGCGCCGCGTTTTGCCTTTTTCATCGCCTTCGCGCTGCTTGCCGCACTAGGTCTGCCGGGCAGCGCCGGCTTCATCGCCGAACTGCATGCATTGATCGGCGGTTTCGCCCGCTGGCAGGGCTGGGTGTTGCTGCTTGGCGTCGCGATGCTGATCGGCGCCGCCTACAGCCTGCGCGTGATTGGCCGCCTCTGCCTCAAGGGCGAGCCGATGCAATTGGCCGACATGACGCGTACCGAAATGAGCGCGGCCGGCATCCTCGCCTTTGCTATCGTCGGGCTCGGCCTGTGGCCGGCGCCGCTGCTCGATCTGGTCGCCGGCAGCATCGGCCAGGTCGCCCGTCTGTTCGGAGCCTGAGATGCACGACGCCACCGAACTGCCCGTCCGCGAACGCCTGCAGCACTGGCTCGAGCACCTGACGCACATTCTGCCGGCGCAGGCGCCGATCCGCGATTTCGTCCATCACAACACGCTGCACGGCTTTCAGCATCTGCCTTTTGCCGAAGCGCTGGCCAGCGTTCATGCCCTGACCGGCGCCCGCATGTACTGGCCGGAGGACCTATTCCGGGCGGCGTATGCGGCCGGGCGGATCGACGCCGGCGACCTGCAGGCCGCGTTTGCTGAGCTTGGCCTGAGCGGGCTGGATGAAGAGATCGCTGCCAGCTGTACGCGGCGCGACGTGCTGCTCGCCAGTTTGCTGACGCCGGGTGAGGTGCCGACGGCCAGTCGCCAGGGCTGGCTGGCGCGGGAAGGCATGTGCGATGAGCCGCTTTTCGCCTGCGCCACGGCGTTGACCGCTGGCGCAGCCGGCACGGCGTCTGGCGAGGACTGGCCAGCCGTCGCCCGGCAGCGCTGGCTGGCGCTGTGCGCGCGGGTCGGCAAGGAATGGACGCTGCGCAGTCTGCTGCAATACCTGAGCGGCGAGGATGTGCTGGAAACGGTGCGCAGCATGCTGCAGCGCCAACTCGCGGCGCATCTCGATCTCGGCGTCGCGGCCTGGCACAACCCGGCGCGCGCGCAAGGCTTCTTCGCGGCCTGGCGCGCTTCGGTTGCTTGCGACGCCTTCTGGGAAATCAGCGACCTGCACAGTATCTGCGACGAGATCGCGCATCTGCCGGACGATCCGGTCGAGGTCCTGCTCGCCGAACTGGCCAACCTGCTCCCGGACGAGGCGCACTGGCCGGATTATCTCGAGCGTCTGGCGCTGGAGCAGCCGGGCTGGGCGGGCATGTTCCTGTGGCGCGACCGGCATCCCGGCTTCGGTGATGCCTGCCGCATCGCGATGGCCGATTACCTGGCCGTGCGCGTGCTGCTCGAGCGCGTGCTCTGCGAAGACCAGTTGCGCCGGCTGACCGGTTCGGCGATGGCCTTCGACGAACTGCAGGGCTATTACCTGGCCGAGGCCGCCGAGTTCTACGTGCGCGACGCGCTACGCCGCGGCGGTCTGGACGAGGCCTTGCAGCATGCCGCCGGGCGCTTGTTGCTGGCCAACGAGCAGGCAGCGGTCGACGAGAAAAAATGGGCAGAAATGGCGACGCAAATCGCGGCTGCCCGTCCTGCCGAAGTTTCGCCGGCCTGGCGCCTGGCCGGCCTGTTGCGTCAGCTGGCCTTGCCGTCTGCGGCGCTGGATTCGCTGACCCCGGCCGCGGCGCAGCACCTGCTTGCCGTCGCCGCCGAACTCGACAGTGCGCAGCGCGGCCAGCTCTGGCTGCTTGCCTACGAGCGGCACTACCGCGAACAGATTTTTGCCGGCCTGCGCGCCAACCAGTATCGCCACTTCCCGATTGCGGCGCCGGCCGCCCAGGTCGTGATGTGCATGGATGACCGCGAGGAAGGCACGCGCCGTCATCTCGAGGAAATCGCGCCGGACATCATGACCTACGGCGCCGCCGGCTTCTTCGGCGTGCCGATGTGGTGGCAGGGCCTTGACGATCCGGAGAAGAGCGCGCTCTGCCCGGTCGTCGTGCAGCCGACCCACCTCGTGCGCGAGACCGTCCGGCCCGCTGCGGCTGCCGGTCTGGCCCGGCATGTCGCGCAGCGCGAAAGCCGCTTGCGCTGGCGCGAACGGCTCTACCAGGCAACCCGCCGGCGGGCACTGGGCGGGCCGTTGCTCACCGCGCTGGCCGGCGTGCCGGCGCTTGCCGCACTGACCGCGACGACGCTGGCGCCGGGCTGGCTCGGCGCTGCCGTCAAGCGCTGGCGGACCTGGTTCGAAGGGCGCCTGCCGACGCAACTGGCGCTGACCGCCGAAGAGGTGAGTGCTGGCACGCCCGCACAACCGCAGGCCGGTTTTACCGATGCCGAGCAGGTCGACCGCGTGGCCGCCTTCCTGCGCATGATCGGGCTGACCGACAACTTTGCGCCGCTGGTCCTGATCTTCGGCCACGGTTCGGGCAGCCGCAACAATCCGCATTATTCGGCCTACGCCTGCGGCGCCTGCTCCGGCAAGCATGGCGGCGCCAATGCCCGCGTCTTCGCGAGCATGGCCAACCGGCCGGCGGTGCGTGCCGGACTGGCGGCGCGCGGCCTGGTCATCCCCGATACTTGCTGCTTCGTCGCCGCCGAGCACAACACCTGCGACGACGGCATCGAATGGTACGACCTCGATACCGTGCCGACCGCCTTCCAGCCGGCGCTCGAAACCCTGGTCCGGCAAGTCGGCGAAGCCTGCCGGGCGCATGCCGCCGAGCGTTGCCGCCGGCTCGCCTCGGCACCGGAGCGGCCGAATCCCTGGCTGGCGCTGCGCCACATGCGCGGGCGCGCCAACGACATCTCGCAGGCGCGGCCGGAGCTCGGTCACGCGACCAATGCCGCCGCCTTCATCGGCCGCCGCACGCTGAGCCGCGGCCTGTTCCTTGACCGCCGCGTCTTCCTGATTTCCTACGATCCGGTCGGCGACGATGCGGGCGAGATCGTCGAAGGCATCCTGCTCGCGGCCGGTCCGGTCGGGGCCGGGATTTCGCTCGAATATTACTTCTCGACGGTGAATAACGATGTCTTCGGCTGCGGCTCGAAGATCACCCACAACATCACCGGTCTGTTCGGCGTCATGGAAGGCGCCGATTCCGACCTGCGTACCGGTCTACCGCTGCAAATGGTCGAAATCCACGAGCCGATGCGTCTGCTCGTCGTCGTCGAGCAGACGCCGGCCGTGCTGACGGCCATCCTGCACCGCCAGCCGGCGCTGCAGGAGCTGATCGGCAATGCCTGGGTCGTTTTGGCCGCCTGCGACCCGTTGACCGGTGCGCTCGAACAATATTGTCCGCGCCGCGGCTGGCTGCCCTGGTCGGGCGGCGGCGCGCTGCCGCAGGTGGCGCGCTCGGCCGACTGGTTTGCCGGCGAGTCAGAGCCGCTGGCGCCAGCCATCATTCTCGGAGCTGCCTGATGCTGGAAATGCTTGCCGCGCTGCACGACTGGATCTGGCTGGTGCCCGCCCTGCCGCTGCTCGCCGTCGTCGTCAACGCGGCGCGCCTGCTGCTCGGTCTCGCCAAGGGCGATGCCAGCGAGCCGCTGACCGTCAACCTGGCGTCGCTGGCCGCTTTCGCCGGCCTGCTGCTGCTCCTCGCCATCGACCTGCATGCGCTGCTGCACGGCGCGCCCGGTCATCACAAGCTCGGCCACTGGTTCGGCAACGGCAACTGGGAGGCGACCTTCTCCTTCATGCTCGACCGGCTGTCGCTGACGCTCGGTACGCTGACCGCACTGATCGGCTGGCTGGTGACGCGCTTCTCGGCCAATTACCTGCATCGCGAGGCCGGCTTCCATCGCTTCTTCATCGCGCTTTCCTTCTTCCTGGCCGGCATCCAGCTCGTGCTGCTCGCCGGCAACGGCCTGCTCGCCTTCGTCGGCTGGGAAATGTGCGGCGTCTCGTCCTTCCTGCTCATCGGTTACGCCTGGCACCGCCCTGTGGCGACCGGCAATGCGCTGTTCGCCTTCGTCACCAACCGCGGCGGCGACGCCGGCTTCCTGCTCGCGCTGGCGCTTGCCGCGGCCTGGCTCGGCGGCTTCGAGTGGACGGCGCTGTCGCAGGCGCACCAGATCAGCGTCGTCAATGCCCGCCTGCTGATCATCGGCTTCGTTATCGCGGCCCTCGCCAAGTCGGCGCAATTGCCCTTTACGCCGTGGATCACGCGTGCGCTGGAGGGCCCGACGCCGTCCTCGGCGATCTTCTACGGCGCGGTCATGGTGCATGCCGGCGTCTATCTGATGCTGCGCCTCGAGCCGCTTCTCGTCGAAGTGCCCGACGTCATGCTTGGCCTGATCGTGGCCGGCGCCGCGACGGCCATCTACGCCTGGCTGTGCGGCCTGGTGCAAAGCGACGTCAAGTCGGCGCTGATTTTCGCCACCGTCTTCCAGGTCGGCCTGATGTTCGTCGAGATCGGCCTCGGCTGGACGACGCTGGCGCTGGTTCATCTCTGCCTGCACGCCGGCTGGCGTGTCTGGCACTTCCTGCTCGCGCCGTCCTGGCTGGACCTGACGCGCGCCCGCCCGGCGCCGCCGCCGGCCTGGCTGCAGCGCCGGCAATGGCTGTACACCGCCGTGCTGCAGCGTTTCTGGCTGGATACGCTGGCCGACAAGCTGTTCGTGCAGCCGACCGAATCCTTCGCGCGCGACGTGCGCGGCCTCGAGGAGCACTTCATCGATCGCGCCATCGGCCAGCCCGGTGCCGGCCATGCCTTGCAGCCGGAGCGTCCGCTGGTACGTGTCGATGGCCTGCCCGGCCGGGCACTGGCGAGCGTTTCCGACTTCCTGCAACGCATCGAGAATCGCTTGCTGCTGCGTGGTCGCGGCGGCACGGCCGAACGCTTGTTGCAGCGTCTGGGCAGCTACCTGCGGACGCTGGAAAACCTGCTCGAACAACCGCGCTACCTGATGCTGGCGGTGATGGCGACTTTCGTGGTGATCCTGTGAATACGGCGCTGACTGAAATTCTCTGGACGCAGCAGGCCGGCTTGCCGCTGCTGCTTGTCGTGCAACTGCTGCCGCTGTTTGGCGCGGCGCTGGTTTTTGCCCTGCGCCAGCGGTCGACCGCTGCGCTGGCGGCAAAATGCCTGGCGCTGGCCGAACTGCTGCTGCTCATCTTCGTCGTCGGGCGCATCGATCCGACTTTGCCGGCGCTGCAACTGGCCGAACGTTTCGCGCCGCTTGCCTGGCACGTGGCGGTCGACGGCATCAGCCTGGTCTTTTTGCTGCTTGCCGCCTTGCTCACCCTGCTGATGACGCTGTACGGCATGAGCCGCAGCCGCATCTCGCCGGGCCTGCTGTTCAGTGTGCTGCTGCTCGCCGAAGGCGGCCTGGTCGGCATGCTGCTGACCCTGAACCTGGCCTGGTTTGCCGCTTTCTCGGCGCTCGAGTTGTGGGCGGTCGTCTTCCTGCTCCGGCACTGGGCAGCCTCGCGCGTCGAGGCGCAGGCGCTGGCGCGCTTCGTCCAGTATCAGGCCTTCGGCTGGGCGCTCTTTGCCGCCGGTTGCGTCGTGCTCGGCTGGGGCCATGCCGAGGCGCATGCCGGGCGCTGGAGCTTCGACCTGTTCGATCTGCAGCAGACGCTGCCGGTCGGCAAGTTCCAGACCGCTGCCTTCTACCTGCTGTTCTACGGCCTTGCCGTGCGCACGCCGCTCTTCCCGCTGCACGGCTGGCTGCCCAACATGGCGCAGCACGGCCTGATCGCCGTCGCGCCGGCGCTGATGGTCGGCGTCAAGGTCGGCATCTACGGCATGCTGCGCTTCGTGCTGCCGCTGACGCCGACGGCGGTCGCCTACTGGCAGCCCTACGTCGTCGGCTTCGCGATGGCCGGGATTTTCTTCACCGCAGCGCTTGCCTTTCAGCAGTCCGACCTGCGCCGCTTGCTCGCTTTCGCCGTGGTCAGCCATACCAGCCTGCTGGTGATCGGCGTGTTCAGCCTGCACGAATCCGGCATCCAGGGCGCCGTGCTGCTCGCCGCCAATTTCGGGCTGGCGGTGACCGGCATGTGGTTCATCGTCGGCTTCGTTTTCCGGCGCACCGGCACTACCGAACTGCATGAGCTGTCCGGCCTGTTCGAGCGCATTCCTTTCCTTGCCATCGCCTTTCTCGGTTGCGGTCTGGCCATCGTCGGCATGCCCGGCACGCCGGGTTTCGACGCCGCCCACCTGGTGCTCGAAGCGGCGATCGACAATTTCGGCGCCCTGCCCACGGTCGCCGCCGCGCTCGGCAACGTCGCCGCCGCCGGCTTCCTGCTCTGGGCCTTCCAGCGCGCCTTCCTGAGCCAGCGCCAGGCGGGGGCGGTCGAGGTCGAACACACGCAGCCGATGGAGTACGTCGTCTGTGGCATTGCGCTGCTTGCCCTGCTGCTCATCGGTTTCTTCGCCGAACCCTGGCTGTATCTGACAGAAGCGGCCAGTAAGGCAATTGCTGCGAGTTTCGTGCGATGAATCTGCCGCTGCTTTCCCTGCTCATTTTCCTGCCGCTCGCCACGGCAGCTCTGCTCTGGCTGTTGCCGGCGCGCCTGACCCGGCACCTGGTGGCGGCCGGCATGACGCTGAGCCTGCTGCTCGCGACCTGGATCCTGTTTTCCTTCGTGCCGGCCGGCGAGCGCTTCCAGTTGGTTGAGCGGGCGCTATGGATCGCCGGGCTGAATGTGCAGTATTTCGTCGCGGTCGACGGCCTGTCGGTGCTCTTTTTGCCGGCCACGGCGCTACTGTTCCTCGGCTCGCTGGTGGCCTGCTGGAACAGCATCGAAGTCAACCGGCGTCTGCATTACAGCTTGCTGCTGCTGTTGCAGAGCGCGACGCTGGGCATTTTTTGCGCCCTCGACACGGTGCTGTTCTTCGTCTTCTGGGAAGCGACGCTGCTGCCGATCTACTTCCTGCTCGGCCGTTGGGGCGCGACGGCGGAGGCCGGGCGCGTTGCGGCGCGCTATTTCCTGATCATGCTGGCCGGCGGCATTCCGCTGCTGCTCGCCTTCATCCTGCTCGCCGCCAGCCAGCCGGTGCCGACCTTCGATCTGAGCCTGCTGCTCGCCGCCGAGCTGCCGCGCTCGACCCAGTACGCCGTCTTCCTGCTCCTGCTGCTTGGTTTTGGCCTCAAGGTGCCCTTCGTGCCGCTGCATACCTGGCTGCCGCAGTTCGCGCTTGCCGCACCGGGCTCGCTGACCGCATTGCTGGTCGGCCTGAAGCTCGGCGCCTTCGGCCTGGTGCGTTTCGCCATTCCGCTGGCACCGCTGGCGGCGCAGGATCTGCACTGGCTGCTTGCCGGTCTCGGCACGCTGGCGCTGCTTTACGGCGCGGTCGGCATGCTGGCGCAGAGCAACCTGCGGGTCGGCCTGGCCTATGCCAGCATCTGCCACGTCGGTCTGGCCGTGCTCGGTCTGTCGGCGTTCACCGCGCAGGCGGCGCAGGGCGCGATTTCGCTGCTGCTCAGTTTCGCGGTGGCGACCGGCGGTGCTTTCATCCTGCTCGAGTTTTTGCGCCAGCGCACCGGGTCGACCGATATCAATAGCCTGGGCGGCGCGGCGAAGACGATGCCGCTGTTGGCCAGCGGTTTCCTGATCTGCGGCCTGGCCGGGGTCGGCATGCCGGGGACAAGCAGCTTCCCGGGCGAATTCATGCTGATCATCGCGACGCTGCACAGCCATACCGGCGCCGGGCTGGCTGCCTTGTTCGCGCTGTCGATCGCGGCCGGCGGCTTTTTGTCGCTGTATCGCAAGGCCTTCTTCGGTCCGGTGACATGGCCGGAAGTGGCGCAGGCCGAAGACCTGCGGCCGCGCGAATGGCTGGTGCTGGTTGCGTTGATCGTGATGGTGGCCGGGATCGGCATCTATCCCGGGCCGTGGATCGAGATCGTCCGCCCGGCGGCGGAAGCCTGGGCGGCCGGGCTCGGGCGCTGAGCGCCTACTTCTTGCGGGCCGGTTCGGTGTCGGTGATCGAGTGGCCTTCTTCGGCCGCGGCCTGGAGCAGCCAGCAGAGGTCGCTGCCCTGGACGGGCATCGGGATCATCTGGTTGCGGCTCCAGCGAAAGACCGGGCCGTACGGCACGTAGCGCGCCAGCACGTCGCCGTGCGGGCTGACGCCGAAGAACGGCCAGGGCGAAGTGAAAGCTTCCTTCAGTTGGTCTGCAGTCATGGCCGTTCTCCTTGTTTGCTCCGATCTTCGATATTAGACCTTCTTGACGAACTCCGACTTCAATTGCATGGCGCCGATGCCGTCGATCTTGCAGTCGATGTCGTGATCGCCCTCGATCAGGCGGATATTCTTGACCTTGGTGCCGACCTTGACCACCGACGACGAGCCCTTGATCTTGAGATCCTTGATCACGGTGACCGTGTCGCCGTCCTGCAGGACGTTGCCGTTGGCGTCCTTCCAGACCTTGGCCTGTTCGCCGGCGTCGGCTGCGGCATCCTTGCTCCATTCATGGGCGCATTCCGGGCAGACGTACATGGCGCCGTCTTCGTAGGTGAATTCGGACTTGCATTGCGGGCAGTTGGGCAGGGACATGGTTTTCCTTTTTCAGTAATTATCTTCGTTGCCGCCCATCAGGTCGGGCAGCAGGATGTAGGCGCGCTTGAGGGCGGCGGAGAGGTCGGCGCAGACGTTGGCGGCGCCGAGTTGATCGATGAAGCCGGAGCGCTGGAGCAGCGAGGCGGGTTGCGAATTCATGCCGCAGACGAGCAGTGTGCAGCCGCGCTTCTTCAGCTTGTCGAGCAGGCTTTCCAGGCCTTCGAGGCCGGTGGTGTCGAGCTGGATCAACTGCGTCATGTCGAGGATGACGACTTCAGGGTGGCCGGCCGCGGGATCGAGCAGGACTTCGAGCTTGTTCACCGCGCCGAAGAACAGCGAGCCGAACATCTGCCAGGTGGCGACGCGCATCGTGCCGTCCGGGTAGAGCAAATGCGGATCGTCGGCTTCCTCGCGCAGCGGTCGACGCTCGATGCGGGTCAATTCCGACATGCGGTAGATGAAGAACAGGCAGGCCAGCACCATGCCGAGTTCGACGGCGATGGTCAGATCGAAGATCACGGTGACGAGGAAGGTGGCGAGCAGGATTACCCGGTAGTTGTTGGTGTAGCGGCGCAACTCGGTGAATTCGTGCCATTCGCCCATGTTGACCGCGACGACCATGACGATCGCCGACAGCGTGGCGAGCGGCACGTAGGAGGCGAGCGGTGCTGCGATCAGCACGATGCCGAGCAGGACGAGGGCGTGGATGATGCCGGCGATCGGCGTGCGGCCACCGGTCTTGACGTTGGTCGAGGTGCGCGCGATGGCGCCGGTCGCCGCAAAACCGCCGAAGAAGGGGGCGGCGATGTTGGAAAGCCCCTGCGCGACGAGTTCCTGGTTGGGATCGTGGCGGTCGTCGATCAGGCCGTCGGCAACGCGCGCCGAGAGCAGCGACTCGATGGCGCCAAGCAGCGCGATGGTGATCGCCGGCGAGATCAGCTTGCCGAAATCGTGGATCGACAGGTCGGGGAAGCCGAGCGCCGGCAACTCCTGCGGGATGCCATGGAAGCGGCTGCCGATGGTTTCCACCGGCAGGTCGAAGAGGAAGGAAACCAGCGTGCCGACGATGAGCACGGCGAGCGGCCCGGGCGCCCGGCGCAGCAGTGCGACATGCTGCGCCAGCCGGTTGTAGGAAATCAGGAAAATGAAACAGGCGCTGGCCAGGGCCAGGGTCGGCAGGTCGACGCTGTGGGCATTGGCGGCCAGGGCCTTGATGCGGTGGAAGAATTCGGCCGGCAGGTTGTCGATCTTGAGGCCGAAGAAATCCTTGATCTGGGCAAGAAAGATCACCACCGCGATGCCGTTGGTGAAGCCGATGACGACGCTGACCGGAATGAAGCGGATCAACTGGCCCATGCGCGCCAGGCCCATGGCGAGCAGGAAGATGCCGGCGAGGATGGTGGCGCCCATCAAGTTGGCGTAGCCATGCAGGGCGACGATGCCATAAACGATGGGAATGAAGGCGCCGGTCGGGCCGCCGATCTGGACACGCGAACCACCAAAGGCGGCGGTGATGAAACCGGCGATGATCGCCGTCCAGATGCCGGCCGCCGGCGAGCAGCCCGAGGCGATCGCGAAGGCCATGGCGAGCGGCAGGGCAAGGACGCCGACGGTGATTCCGGAAGCCAGGTCCTTGGCAAACTGGGCGCGGTTGTAGCCGGGCAGGCAGTCCAGCAGCTTGGGGCGGAAGGCGATTTTCATGGCGCGCGCTCGGGGAGTGAGCCGGTGATTATATGAGCAGCCGGTTATTCGTCAATGTTAATCATATGTTAACATGATGCAAATCTGATTCCCTGGAGGCTGCGATGGAAAAGCGCACCGCCCGCCTGACCCTGTTGATCGACCCGCAAAAGAAGCAGATTTTCGAAGAAATATGTGCGAGCCAGGATCTGACGCCGTCGCAGGTCGTGCGCCGGCTGATCCGGCAGTACATCCTCGATAACGCCGGTGAGCGCGAACTGCCGGCCTGGCTGAAGCCGGCCGGCAAGGCCTGCGAATAGTCAGTTTTCGCTTGATTCGGGCGCCTTCGGGCGCACCTTGTCCGGATGGTGCGCGGCGATATAGGCGTCGTAGCGGGCCTGCATCGCCGGTGTCTGCTTGGCGATCTCGCGCAGGATCTTGCCCATCGCCCAGAACATCACCGCCGCGCCGCCCAGCGTGCAGGCCACGGCCTCAGCGGTCGACGTCGGAAAACCGGTAAAAATCGCGCCCTTGCCGCCGGCAAACCAGCTGCCACCGATGGCAACGCAGGAAAGCCCGAACACATCGGCGAGGGCGTAGAGAAAAATCGGCCCGGTCAGGGTCGGGCGGGGCGGGCGAATTGGCGAATTGAACATTTCTGGTCGCTATAATGCGGAATCGCTCATTCTGCCTCAAGAGGTGTTTTCATGCTTTCAAGGTTTTCCCTGCTTGCCGCGCTGCTCGTTCTGGCCGGTGTCGCCCAGGCCGATATCAAAATCGGCGTTGTCGCCTCGTCGACCGGTCCGACTGCCGTGGTCGGCATTCCCCAGAAAAACACCGTCGCCCTGCTGCCGAATGAGATCGCCGGCCAGAAGATCGAATACATCGTGCTCGACGATGCCTCCGATCCGACCAATGCGGTGACCGGTGTCAAGAAACTGCTCGCCGAGCACAAGGTCGATGCGCTGATCGGCCCGACGACGACGCCGGCCGCCCTGGCCATCCTCGATTTTGTCGCCGAGTCGAAGACGCCGCTGCTGACCACGGTCGGTTCGTCATCGGTAGTGCTGCCGATAGACGACAAGAAGAAATGGGTGTTCAAGACGACGCAGAACGACGATCTGATCGCCGAGGCGGTGATCGCCCACATGACGGCCAATGGCGTCAAGACGCTGGGCTTCATCGGTTTCAATGATCCCTACGGCGAAAACTGGTTCAAGGTCTTCGGCGGTCTGGCGGAAAAGGCCGGGCTTTCCATCATTGCCAACGAGCGCTTCAGCCGTACCGACCAGTCAGTGACCGGCCAGGTCCTGAAAGTGATTGCGGCCCGTCCGGACGCCGTATTCATCGCCGCGACCGGCGGCCCGGCCGTGCTGCCGCAGGCCGGCCTGCAGGAAAAGGGCTACAAGGGCCGCATCTACCAGACGCACGGCGTGGCAACCAACGATTTCATCCGCCTCGGCGGCAAGGTGGTCGAAGGCACGCTGATGGCCGGCGGGCCCTTGCTCGCCGCCGACGACCTGCCGAACAGCAACCCGATCAAGGCGGTGGCGCTCGGCTACATCAAGGCTTACGAAGGTCGCTACGGGGTCGGGACGATGTCCACCTTCGGCGCCAATACCTGGGATGCCGGTTTGCTGCTGCAGAAAGCGATTCCCCTGGCGCTCAAGAAGGCCAAGCCGGGCATGCCGGAGTTTCGGGTGGCGCTGCGCGACGTGCTTGAGCAGTCGAAGGAAGTGGTTGGCGCGCAGGGCGTGTTCAACATGACGGCCCAGAATCACAACGGCATGGATCAGCGTTCGCGCGTGATGATGACCGTCAAGGGCGGCAAGTGGGTGCTGCTCAAGGACTGATCTGACGCAGCGCAGCGCGCTTGCTGCCGCCCGCAGTGCCCGATGATGTCGGTGCGCTGCGGGCTTTTTTTTGCCTGATGCCGCTAAAAAAATGTTGTGAAATCGCTTGACAACCTTGAAGTCAAGCCTCGACTTATACACAGTGAGCACTATATTTTTTTGCGCCAACCCCTTGACGATGACGGATTTGTTAAATTACATATCGATTTAATATATCAATTTAAATCAATGACTTAGCGTTTAGCTCAAGTTTGAGGCAGGGTAAGGAAAAGCCTTGTGGGACGGTGACTTAGCGCATTCACCCACGATTCATTCACAGACTTATCCACAGTTTTTGTGGATAGTTTGAAAAGGACAAAACTGGGGGCTGGATTGGCTTGCTAACTTAAAGTGTTACTTGAGGTTTTGGCCGGCTTTTGCTGCGCTGCAATAAAAAAAGGGCCTGAAATTCAGGCCCTTTTTTGGGTTCCGGATTATTTGACTCGCATGCCCGGTTGCGCCCCTGTGTCCGGAGACAGCAGGTAGATGCCCGGCGTTTTGCCGTCCGGGTCGGAGGCGGCCATGACCATGCCTTCCGACATGCCGAACTTCATCTTGCGCGGTGCCAGGTTGGCGACCATCACCGTCAGGCGGCCGATCAGCGTCGCCGGGTCGTAGGCGGCCTTGATGCCAGCGAAGACCTGGCGCGGCTTCTCTTCGCCGATATCGAGGGTCAGACGGATCAGCTTGTCGGCGCCTTCGACGTGCTCGGCATTGGCGATCAGGGCGATGCGCAGGTCGATCTTCATGAAGTCGTCGATGCTGCACAGGCCGTCGGCGACCGGTGCGGCTTCTTTCTTGGCGGCAGGCGCTTCGGTTTTTGCCGTTTTCTTGACGTCGACCGCTGCGACTTCGGCGGCCGGGGCCAGCGACTCCTTGTTGGCCTCGACCAGCTTCTCGATCAGCTTGGGATCGACGCGCGTCATCAGGTGCTCGTAGGTGTTGATGCCGTGCCCCGCGGCGAGCAGGCCCTGCGTGTCGGTCCAGGTCAGCGGCGCGATGTTGAGGAAGGCTTCGACCTTGCCGGCGATGATCGGCAGGATGGGCTTGAGCAACACGGTGAGCAGGCGGAACAGGTTGAGCGCGTTCGAGCAGGCGGCGTGCAACTCGGCTTCCTTGCCTTCCTGCTTGGCGAGTTCCCACGGCTTGACGCTGTCGACGTACTGGTTGGCGCCGTCGGTCAGGGCCATGACTTCGCGCATCGCCTTGCCGAATTCACGGGCTTCGTAAAGATCGGCGATGCGTCCGGCGGCTTCCTGGATGGCCTTGATGGCGGGCAGGTTTTCATCGGCTGGCGCCAGTTGACCGTTGAAGCGCTTGCTGATGAAGCCGGCCGAGCGGCTGGCGATATTGACGTACTTGCCGACCAGGTCGGAATTGACGCGGGCGCAGAAGTCGTCGAAGTTGAGGTCGATGTCTTCCATGGTGTTCGACAGCTTGGCGGCGAAGTAATAACGCAGCCATTCCGGATTGAGGCCGGTCGCCAGGAAGCTCTCGGCGGTAATGAAAGTGCCGCGCGATTTCGACATCTTGGCGCCGTCGACCGTCAGGAAACCGTGCGCGAAGATCTTGCTCGGCGTGCGGTAGCCAGCGTGGGCCAGTTCGGCCGGCCAGAACAGCGCGTGGAAGTAGAGGATGTCCTTGCCGATGAAATGGTAGAGCTCGGTCGTCGAATCCGGCTTGAACCACTCGTTGAAGTCGAGGCCCTTTTGTGCGCACAGGTTCTTGAACGAACCCATGTAGCCGATCGGCGCATCAAGCCAGACGTAGAAGTATTTGCCCGGCGCATCGGGAATCTCGAAGCCGAAGTAGGGCGCGTCGCGCGAGATGTCCCAGTCGGTGAGCTTGTTTTCGCCCGGCGCGCCCAGCCATTCCTGCATCTTGTTGGCGGCTTCGGCCTGCAGCGTGCCATTGGCCTTGCTGGTGTACTGGCGCAGGAAGGCTTCGCAGCGCGGGTCGGAAAGCTTGAAGAAATAGTGTTCCGAGTTGCGCAGTTCCGGCTTGGCGCCGGAAATCGCCGAGAACGGCTCGATCAGGTCGGTCGGCGCATAGGCGGCGCCGCAGACTTCGCAGTTGTCGCCGTACTGATCCTTGGCGTGGCACTTCGGGCATTCGCCCTTGATGAAACGGTCGGGCAGGAAGAGTTGTTTCTGCGGGTCGTAATACTGCTCGATGGTGCGCGTCTCGATCAGGCCGTTGGCTTTCAGCTTGCCGTAGATGTCGTTGGCGCATTCGCGGGTTTCCGGCGAGTGCGTGCTGTAGAAGTTGTCGAAGCCGACATGGAAGCCGGCGAAGTCGCGCGAGTGCTCGCCATGCACGCGGGCGATCAGTTGTTCCGGCGTGATGCCTTCCTTTTCGGCGCGCAGCATGATCGGCGTGCCGTGCGTGTCGTCAGCGCAGACGTACCAGCATTCGTTGCCGGCCATCTTCTGATAGCGGACCCAGATATCGGTTTGGATGTACTCGACCAGGTGGCCAAGGTGAATGGCGCCGTTGGCGTAGGGCAGGGCGGAGGTGACGAGGATTTTGCGCGACATGGGAGGCGGAATGCGAATAAATAAAACGCGATTTTACCGCGATGCATCACTTCCCCGGCCGATTAACGCATCAGCCAGCAATTTCCGGACTTGTGTCCGAAAGGTAAACGATTGTGTTGGCTTGGTAAAATTAGTCAGTCCGCGTATTGCCGATGCGCATGCAAGGCGGCAAAATCCACCTTTAAAGGGGAATCCATGAATTTTGCCGTCATTGAAGACAGCCGCAGTCAGGCTGAAGTGCTGAAAGCCCTGCTCAAGAGCGAAGGACATCAGGTCGAGGTGTTCAGCGAGGGGCTTGCCTGCATCGAGGCCATGAAGACCCGCAGCTTCGACTTTTTCGTCGTCGACTGGACCTTGCCGGATATCGGCGGCGATGAGGTCCTGAAACATATCCGCGAGAAGTGTGGCTGGGATGTGCCGGTTGTCTTCTGTACGGCGCGCACCGAAGAGGAAAGCGCGGCCGATATTCTGCGTCTCGGCGCCGATGACTTCATTCCCAAGCCGATCCGTTACATGGAGTTCATGGCCCGCGTCCAGAGCTTGCTGCGCCGGCGCAAGTCGGCCCGGCCGGGGCCACTGCGCATTGCCGGCATCGAAATCGACCTGGAAGGACGCCGCGTCACCCTGGCCGGTGTCGAAGTTGACCTGACCCAGCGCGAATTTGATCTGGCCGTCGTCCTGTTGCGCAACATCGGCCGTGTCCTGCCGCGCGAAGAACTGCTTTCCAGCGTCTGGGTGCGCGACAACGAAGTCGATACGCGTACCGTCGATACGCATGCCAGCCGCCTGCGCAAGAAGCTCGGCCTGGCCGGCGAAAGCGGCCTGATGCTCACTTCCGTCTATGGTCAGGGCTATCGCCTGGATACCGTCCAGCAAGGCTGAACAGCACTCCGGATTGCGGTATACTGGACAAAATCGCTCGGGTATTGCCCGGTCGCCCACCCCAACCCGGAGTTTCCATGAGTCTTACAGAACAGCAAATCAAGACCGCGCTTGCTGCAGCGGTCGACCCCAATACGGGCAAGGATTTCGTCGCCGGCAAGGCGGTGAAGAACATCCGGATTGATGGCGCCGATGTTTTCTTCGATATCGAGCTCGGTTATCCGGCCAAAACCCAGATCGAAACCGTGCGCCAGCAGGTGCAGGCGGCGGTGAGCGGCGTGCCGGGTGTCGGCAAGGTTGTGGCCAACGTGTACAGCAAGATCATCGCCCATAGCGTGCAGGTTGGCGTCAAGTTGCTACCGGGTGTCAAGAACATCATTGCCGTTGCCTCCGGCAAGGGCGGCGTCGGCAAGAGCACGACGGCGGTCAACCTGGCTCTGGCGCTGGTTCAGGAAGGCGCCCGCGTCGGCATTCTCGACGCCGACATCTATGGCCCGTCGCAACCGCAGATGCTCGGCCTGGCTGGCGAGCAGCCCGAGTCGAAGGACGGTCAGAGCATGGAGCCGCTCGAAGCCTATGGTCTGCAGGCGATGTCGATCGGCTTCATGGTCGATGTCGAGACGCCGATGGTCTGGCGTGGTCCGATGGTTGCCCAGGCGCTCGACCAGATGCTCGGCCAGACCAACTGGCACGACCTCGATTACCTGATCGTCGACATGCCGCCGGGGACTGGCGATGTCCAGTTGTCGATGGCGCAGAAGGTGCCGGTGACCGGTGCCGTGATCGTCACCACACCGCAGGACATCGCGCTGATCGATGCGCGCAAGGGTTTGAAGATGTTCGAGAAAGTGAATATTCCTATTCTCGGTATCGTCGAAAACATGAGCATCCACATCTGCTCGAATTGCGGTCACGCCGAGCACATCTTCGGCGAGGGCGGCGGCCAGCGTATGGGCGATGATTACGACGTTGAGTTTTTGGGCAGCCTGCCGCTGGAAATGGCGATTCGCCAGATGGCCGACGGCGGCAAACCGACCGTGGTCGGCGCACCGGATTCGCGCACGGCCGAGATCTATCGCGGCATCGCCCGCCGGGTGGCGGTCAAGATTGCCGAGAAGGCCAAGGACATGACCTCCAAGTTCCCGAACATCGTGGTGCAGAACACCTAAGTTTTTGCCAAAACCCCACACAAAGGCGGGTAAAATCCCGCCTTTATTTTTGTCGACCGTAGCAGGGAAAAATGGCCATCAAATCAGATAAATGGATCCGCCGCATGGCGGCAGAGCACGGCATGATCGAGCCGTTTGAACCGGAGCTGGTGCGCGAGGCCAATGGCGAGAAGATCGTTTCCTACGGCACCTCCAGCTACGGTTACGACATCCGCTGTGCCCGCGAATTCAAGGTATTCACCAACATCAACTCGACCGTGGTCGATCCGAAGAACTTCGACCCGAAGTCTTTCGTCGAGATCGAATCCGACGTCTGCATCATCCCGCCGAACTCCTTTGCGCTGGCCCGCACCATGGAATATTTCCGCATTCCGCGCTCGGTGCTGACCGTCTGCCTTGGCAAGTCGACCTACGCGCGTTGCGGCATCATCGTCAACGTGACGCCTTTCGAACCGGAGTGGGAAGGCTACGTGACGCTGGAGTTTTCCAACACGACGCCGCTGCCCGCCAAGATCTACGCCGGCGAAGGTTGTGCCCAGGTCCTGTTCTTCGAGTCCGACGAAGTCTGCGAGACCTCGTACAAGGACCGCGGCGGCAAGTACCAGGGGCAGGTCGGCGTCACCCTGCCCAAGATCTGATTCCATTCTCAGACCAACCGTGACTTTGTCGACTTCGCCTCGCCGTGCTAATCGCACTGTCCCACTGGGACTTCCGCTGGTCGTCTTCGGCTTGTCTTCGCGTCACAATTGATCTGAAAATGGAATGCCCGCGGATTTTCGCTAGGCCGTAACAAAACCGTCTTATTCTGTGACCCGCTGCGGCGGGTCGCCGCTTTTCAAGGATACACAATGCGCTTCCACTTTCCCGTCATCATCATCGACGAAGACTTTCGCTCGGAGAACACCTCCGGTCTTGGCATCCGGGCGCTCGCCGAAGCCATCGAAAAGGAAGGCCTGGAAGTGCTGGGGGTGACCAGCTACGGCGACCTGACCTCGTTTGCCCAGCAGCAGAGCCGGGCCTCGGCCTTCATCCTGTCGATCGACGACGAGGAACTGGCGCTGGAGCCGGAAGAAACCCTCGCCGAATTGCGTGCCTTCGTCAGCGAAATCCGCAACCGCAATGCCGAGATTCCCATCTTCCTGCACGGCGAAACGCGTACCTCGCGCCATATTCCCAACGACGTGCTGCGCGAACTGCATGGTTTCATCCACATGTTCGAGGACACGCCGGAATTCATCGCCCGCAACGTCAAGCGCGAAGCCCGTGCCTATCTCGATTCGCTGCCGCCGCCGTTTTTCCGCGCGCTGGTGCATTACGCGGCCGACGGTTCGTATTCGTGGCATTGCCCCGGCCACTCGGGCGGCGTCGCCTTCCTGAAGTCGCCGGTCGGCCAGATGTTCCACCAGTTCTTCGGCGAGAACATGCTGCGCGCGGACGTCTGCAACGCCGTCGAGGAACTCGGCCAGTTGCTCGATCACACCGGTCCGGTCGCTGCTTCCGAGCGCAACGCCGCGCGCATCTTCAATGCCGACCACCTGTATTTCGTCACCAACGGCACGTCGACCTCGAACAAGATCGTCTGGCACTCGACCGTGGCGCCGAACGACATCGTCGTTGTTGACCGCAACTGCCACAAGTCCATCCTCCACGCGATCATGATGACCGGCGCGATCCCGGTTTTCCTGATGCCGACGCGCAATAACTTCGGCATCATCGGCCCGATCCCGAAGAGCGAATTCGCCTGGGAAAGCATCCAGAAGAAAATTGCCGCCAATCCGTTCATCTCCGACAAGACGGCCAAGCCGCGCGTGCTGACGATTACGCAATCGACCTACGACGGCATTCTCTATAACGTCGAGGACATCAAGGAAGAACTCGACGGCAAGATCGATACCCTGCATTTCGACGAAGCCTGGCTGCCGCACGCCGCCTTCCACGACTTCTATGGCGATTACCACGCGATTGGTGCGGATCGCCCGCGCTGCAAGGAGTCCATGGTTTTCTCGACGCAATCGACGCACAAGCTGCTGGCCGGCCTCAGTCAGGCTTCGCAGATCCTGGTTCAGGATGCCGAGAACCAGAAGCTCGATCGCGACATCTTCAACGAAGCCTACCTGATGCACACTTCAACCTCGCCGCAGTACTCGATCATCGCGTCCTGCGATGTGGCGGCGGCGATGATGGAAGAGCCGGCCGGTACCGCGCTGGTCGAGGAGTCGATTGCCGAGGCCCTTGATTTCCGCCGTGCCATGCGCAAGGTCGATGAAGAGTGGGGCGCCGACTGGTGGTTCAAGGTCTGGGGTCCGGACGACCTGTCCGAAGAAGGCATCGAGGAACGCGATGCCTGGATGCTGAAGCCAGGCGAGCGCTGGCACGGCTTCAACAATCTGGCCGACGGCTTCAACATGCTCGACCCGATCAAGGCAACGATCATCACCCCGGGTCTCGATGTCGACGGTGACTTTGCCGACGAATTCGGCATCCCGGCTGCCATCGTCACCAAATACCTCGCCGAGCACGGCGTGATCGTCGAGAAGTGCGGCCTGTACAGCTTCTTCATCATGTTCACCATCGGCATCACCAAGGGCCGCTGGAATACGCTGGTCACCGCGCTGCAGCAATTCAAGGACGATTACGACAAGAATCATCCGCTGTGGAAGGTGCTGCCCGAGTTCGTGCAGAAGAACCCGCGCTACGAGCGCGTCGGCCTGCGCGACCTGTGTACGCAGATCCACAGCGTGTACAAGCAGAACGACGTCGCCCGCCTGACCACCGAGATGTACCTGTCGGACATGGTGCCGGCGATGCGTCCGGCCGATGCCTTTGCCAAGATGGCACACCGCGATATCGAGCGCGTACCGGTCGACGAGCTGGAAGGGCGCGTTACTGCCGTGCTGCTGACGCCTTACCCACCGGGCATTCCGCTGCTGATTCCGGGCGAGCGCTTCAACAAGACTATTTGCAGTTATCTGAAATTCGCCCGGGAATTCAATGCCGCCTTCCCCGGTTTCGAGACCGATGTGCATGGTCTGGTCAAGGGGGGCGACGGGCGCTACTACGTTGATTGTGTGAGGTAAGTCACGAAGCCGGCAATGACGGAGCAATGGCGCTGGTGTTTGGCCCTGATTGTGATGTTGCTGCCGGCTTTTGCTTTTGCCGAGATGGCGGCCAGGGTGGTGTTTGCCACCGGGGGGCGCCACTGTCTCGGGGGTGGTCGCCTTCAAGCGCTAAGGCGCAAGCCTGATCGTTTCAGGTGCGCCGGCGGTAGCTGACGAAATGTCCCTGCAGGCCGCTGCTGCTGTTTAGCGGGCTGCGTCGTTCTTCCTGCCAGGCGGAGGAAGAAATTTCCGGGAAGCGGGTGTCGCCTTCCGGTGCGTCATCGACTTCGGTCAGTTCGAGGCGGGTCGCGAGTGCCATCGCCTGTTGATAGATTTCCCCGCCGCCGATCACGAAAATGTTGTGGCTTGCCGGCTGATTGCCGGCGCCAGCGGTCGACGCCAGTTGCAGGGCCATTTCCAGCGAGCCGGCGATTTCGGCACCGGGGGCGACATAGTCGCCCTGGCGGGTGATCACGATGTTGCGCCGGCCGGGCAGCGGGCGAAAACGCGGCGGTAAGGACTCCCAGGTCTTGCGCCCCATGACCACGGTCTGGCCGGCAGTCAGGGTTTTGAAATGCGCCATGTCTTCCGGGATGTTCCAGAGCAGCTGATTGTCGCGACCGATGACCCGGTTGCTGGCAACGGCGGCGATGATGATGATGTCAGGCATGTTCAGGTCCGAAACTGGCGCAGGTGGTCGATCAGGCCGCGCGTCGAGCTGTCCAGCGTGTCACTGGCTGCTTCGCCGCGCAAGCAGGGGGCGAGACGGCTGGCCAGCTGCTTGCCGAGTTCGACACCCCACTGGTCGAAAGAATTGAGATTCCACAGCACGCCGAGGCAGAACACCTTGTGCTCGTAAAGCGCGACCAGTTGGCCGAGCGTGAAGGGGCTCTGTTCGGGCAGCACGATGGTGGTCGATGGCTGGTTTCCTGGGAAGGTCCGATACGGCAGCAGGCTTTCCGGGATGCCCGCCTGGCGGGCTTCCTTCTGGGTCTGACCGAAAGCCAGGGCCGAGGATTGTGCAAGACAGTTGGCCAGCAGGTTGCTGTGATGGCCGGGGAGCGGGAAGTCAGAGCGAGCCAGTGCAATGAAGTCACTGGCAACCAGTTCGCTGCCTTGATGCAGCAACTGGAAAAAAGAGTGCTGCCCGTTGGTGCCGGCGGTGCCCCAGAGAATCGGTGCGGTTGCGATGTCGACCGGCAGGCCCTGACGATCGACATGCTTGCCGTTGCTTTCCATCTCCAGCTGTTGCAGATGCGCGGGCAGCAGGCCGAGCGAATGGCTGTACGGGAAGACGCCGTGGCTGTGCGCCTTGAGGAAATTGGTATTCCACAGGGCAAGGAGAGCGAGTGTCAGCGGCAGGTTGGATTCGGCGGGCGCACAGAAGAAATGCTCGTCCATGTCGCGGGCGCCGGCCAGTAATTCCTTGAAATTGGCAAATCCGACGGCCAGCGCGATCGGCAGGCCGATCGCCGACCACAAGGAGAAGCGGCCGCCAACCCAGTCCTGGAACTCGAAGACGTTTTCCGGGGCAATGCCGAATTCGCTGGTGGCCTTGAGATTGGTCGAGGCGGCGACGAAGTGCCTGGCGACCATGCTCGGGTCGCCGCAGGCAGCGAGTAGCCAGTCACGGGCGGTGCGCGCGTTGGTGATGGTTTCCAGGGTGGTGAAGGTCTTGCTGGCGATCACGAACAGCGTGCTGCGCGGACTGAGGTGCTGCAGCATGTTGGCCAGATCGGCGCCATCGAGGTTCGAGACGAAGTGGACGCGGATGTCCGGGTGCTGGCGTGCTGCCAGTGCCTGCACCGCCATGTGCGGGCCGAGGTCAGAGCCGCCGATGCCGATGTTCAGGACGTCGGTAATGCGTTCGCCGCTATAGCCGCGCCACTGCCCGCTGTGTACGCGCTCGCAGAAGGCCTGCATGCGCGTCAGCACGTTCCGTACTTCGGGTGGTGCTGCGTCGCCGGCGCGCAGATCGACATGGCGTACCGCGCGTTGTTCCGTGTGGTTGATCGCTTCGCCGCTACGCATGCGCCTGGCCCAGCCGGCAATATCCGCGGTCTGGGCAAGTTGGCGCAACAGCTGCATGGTTTCGCCGGTCAGGCGCTGTTTTGAGTAGTCGACCAGCAGGTCGCCGTGGCGGCAGGAAAGATGCTCGAAACGGCTTGGGTCGTCAGCAAACAGGCTGCGCAGATGCGTCTGGCGTAGTTGTTTGACATGGTCGGCGAGCGCACGCCAGCCCGAGGTTTCAGTAAGACGCATGGGCATGGCCTAAACAGCGACCGGCGCAGCGATGTGCGGATGCGGGTCGTAGCCGTCGAGACGGAAGTCCTCGAAGCGGAAGGCCAATAGATCCGTGACGTCCGGATTGATCCACATCTGCGGCAACGGGCGGGGCTCGCGTGCCAGTTGCAACTGTGCCTGGGTGAAATGATTGGAGTAGATGTGCGCATCACCGAAGGTGTGCACGAAATCGCCCGGCTGGTAGCCGCAGACTTGCGCCAGCATCAGCGTCAGCAAGGCATAGGAGGCGATGTTGAAGGGCACGCCGAGGAAGATGTCGGCGCTGCGCTGGTAGAGCTGGCAGGACAGCTTGCCGTCGGCGACGTAGAACTGGAACAGGCAGTGGCAGGGCGGCAGGGCCATGTTGTCCACGTCGCCCGGATTCCAGGCCGAGACGATGTGACGCCGTGAGTCCGGGTTGTTTTTCAGGCTGTGCACGAGTTGACCGATCTGGTCGATGACGCGCCCGTCCGGCGTTTCCCAGCGGCGCCACTGCTTGCCGTAGACCGGCCCGAGGTCGCCGTTTTCGTCCGCCCATTCGTCCCAGATGCGGACGCCGTTGTCCTGCAGATACTTGATATTGGTGTCGCCCTGCAAGAACCACAGCAGTTCGTGGATGATCGATTTGAGGTGCAGCTTCTTGGTGGTGACCGCCGGGAATCCTTCCGCCAGGTCGAAGCGCATTTGCCAGCCAAAGACCGAGCGGGTACCGGTGCCGGTACGGTCGGATTTGGCGTGGCCCTTGTCGAGAACATGGCGCATCAGGTCGAGGTATTGCTGCATGAGTATCGGCTGGCCGGATGAATGATCCTTGGATTTTACCAGTCCCGGCGATGCTGCGGATGACACTGTGACAAGAGTGTTTTGCCGGCGCCCGAGCGAATGACGGAATAAAATTATTTATGCCGCTCGCCTTGTCGAGCGACTAGAATCGGTGGCTGAACAGCAGGAGAGGGAGAGAATGGTGCTTGACAAGATGCCAGGGCTGGGAAGGCTGCTCAGTCAGAAGGCGGAACATCCGCTGGCCGACGCACGCGAGTTGCGTCGGGTGATCGGCGAGCTGCCCGGTGATAACGCCTTCAAGGCACTCGATGAAATCGCCGGCTGGCTGGAGTCTTTGCTGGCGGCAGACGAGTTTCCGCTGGATCGCGTTTTCGATGCGGCGAGTCAGCTCGAAGATGCCGCCCTGCCACACCTCAAGCGCCTTTCCCGCGAGTATCTGCACACCCTGCGTCTGACGCGCAACGACGAAAAGCGTCTGTGGTCGATCAATTACGGTTTCTGGACCTTGCTCGCGGCGGCCTATGAGCGCTGCCTGTACACCCCGTCCGACAAGCCGCGCGCCGCCGAAACCCTCAAGTTGCTGTTGCCGGCACTGGCCACGCGTCTGATTGCCGCGCTGGGGGCGATCATCAAGTGGGAACAGTTTCACTATGGTCCGACGCTCGGCGCCATCTGGTTGCGTCTGGGCCGAGCCCTGGAAATGGCCGAGACGGCAGGTGTCGCCGGCAAGCGGGTACTGCTCTCGCTGCAGGGCGGCATGTCCAGCGCGCAGCAGGAATATGTCAAGGCTGTGGCCTTTCAGGCCGCGTCGATGGACAGCCTGATGCCGCTCGAAATCGAGTTGGCCGAGCGCCTGATCATGCATTTCCTGCCCTCCTTCATCTTTGGCAATGTGGCGCATGAAGACAGTGTCTACTGGGTCGATTTGCATCTCGCCCAACCGCCGCTGCGCCTGGCCAGGATGCCGGCACGGGCCGAGCCCAGCCAGCGCTTTTTCAAGCCGGGTGAAGCCAATGCGGCGATGCGTGCCGTGCTGCACGACCTCGAGCAGGGTGGCGACATTCCGCCCGACATCAATCTCGGCGGGCAATACCAGGTGCGTGCCGTGTTGCCGGTGCTGCGCCATCTCGCGGCTTATCTCGCGCCCATCCCGCCGCAGCGCCGGCATGACCGGCATCGCGTCAAGCACCGGATGTCGGTGATGAACGGACTGGTCAATGCCTTCGTGGTGTTTTCGGGTGAATTTGGCGGTCGACCGGCGGGCTTGCCGATCGAGAGCTGGGTTGTCGAAAATGTCAGTCGCGGCGGTTTCGGGGCCGTGCTCAGCAATATTTCCGCCGAATGGCTGCGCGTCGGTGCCTTGCTCGCCTTGCAGCCAGATGGCGGCGACAACTGGTTGCTCGGCATTGTCCGGCGTTATCACCGCGAAACCGAGAGCGAGGCCCGGGTCGGTATCCAGGCCCTGGCCCGGCAGGTGGTGTCGGTCGAGGTGACGCCGCGCACGGCCTCCAAGTATGGTGCCGCCGCCAGCCTGCCCTGTTTGCTGATCGAGGATGGTTGCGAGGCAGGCGAAGTCCGCCTGGTGCTGCCGCCCAACTCCTTCGATTTGCGCGAAAGTCTTGATTTCAGCCGCAACGGCCAGCGTTTTCTGCTGGCGCCGGTCGCCTTGCTGGAACAGAACGGCGAGTACGAACTGGCGCGCTACCGCCGCGGGCTGATCGGTTAAGCCGGGCGGATCGCCGACTTCGGGCGGAAGACCTTGATCACCGCCGGGTCGGTTTCGGCGTAGGGGCCGCCGATCAGGTCGATGCAGTAGGGCACGGCGGCGAAGATGCCGACGTGCGTGACTTCGCCGGCGGCATTGCGCACGCCTTCGAGCGTTTCCCTGATCGACTTGGGCTGGCCGGGCAGGTTGATGATCAGGGCCTGCTTGCGGATCACCGCCACCTGGCGCGACAGGATCGCGGTCGGCACGAAATTGAGGCTGATCCGGCGCATTTCCTCGCCGAAGCCGGGCATTTCCTTGTCGGCGACGGCCAGTGTCGCTTCCGGCGTCACGTCGCGCAGGGCCGGGCCGGTGCCGCCGGTGGTCAGCACCAGATGGCAGCCGCAGCGGTCGACCAGTTCAATCAGGGTATTTTCAATCGTCGGCTGATCGTCGGCGATCAAGCGCGTTTCGGCGCGCCAGGGCGTGCTCAGCGCGCCGCCCAGCCATTCCTGCAGGGCCGGGATGCCCTTGTCTTCGTAGATGCCGGTCGAGGCGCGGTCGCTGATCGAGACCAGACCAATGATCAGTTGTTCACTCATCGTCCGTTTCCGCGGCTTCCGGTGCCGGCTTGCCGTCCTGTTCCTGCAGGAGCTGGAAAATGGCGCGGAAACTCTTCGGCGGCTTGTTGCCTTCTTGTTCCTTGAGCGCGTTGCGGCGCAGCTGACGCAGCTGCTGCATGTCGAGGCCGGGCCACAGTGCGAGCAACTCGGGCAGGGCGCCTTCGTCGTCGATCAGGCGCTGGCGCATGCGTTCGAGGCGGTGGATACGCGCCACTTCGGCCGACGATTCGCCGCGCAGCAACGCCAGGCCGGCGCGGATCGGTTCGTCGTCGACATTGCGCATCAGCTTGCCGAGATAGGCGACCTGGCGGCGGTGAGCGCCGTGGGCGGTGATCTTCTGGCATTCGCGCACGGCATCGTAAATCTCTTCCGGCAGCTTGATCTTCTTCAACTGGCCGACGGAAAGCTCGACCAGTTCGGCGCCGAGGTCGCGCAGTTCATGCATGGCCTCCTTCTTCTTGGTCTTCGAAGGGCGGCTGGTACTCTCGGTGAAATCTTCTTCTTGCATGGGGCGCGGTCGCAGGCGGGCATTGATGGGCTGCTATGATAGCGACTTTCCCGTTCGGACGCCCCTTTCATGCCTGAAGTCGCCAGCTTTTCCTACGCTTTTTCGACCTTGCAGCAACTGGCCGAGGATGTGCTCAAACATGCCCGGGAAAAGGGGGCGACCGCCTGCGAGGTCGATGTTTCCGAAGGTTTCGGCCAGTCGGTCGGCGTGCGTTGCGACGAGGTCGAAACCATCGAATTCAACCGCGACAAGGGCATCGGAATTTCCGTCTATTCCGGTCAGCGCAAGGGTTACGCCAGTACCTCCGACTTCTCGCCGCAGGCTTTGCGCGAGACGGTCGAGGCGGCGCTCAACATCGCCCGCTTCACCGCCGAAGATGACTGTGCCGGCCTGGCCGATGCGGCCTTGATGGCCAAGGATTGCCCCGATCTGGATTTGTTCCATCCCTGGGCGTTGACCGTTGAGGACGCGATCGAGACGGCGCGCCGTTGCGAACAGGCCGCGTTTGCCGCCAGTCCGCTGGTCAGCAATTCCGAAGGCGCCTCGGTGTCGACGCAGCAGGCGCATTTTGTTTCGGCCAACAGCCTGGGTTTCATGGGAGGCTATCCGACCTCGCGCCACTACATTTCCTGCTCGGTGATTGCCGGTGAACAGGACGCCATGCAGCGCGACGACTGGTACACGACGCGACGCTGTGCTGCTGAACTTGATGATGCCGCCAGCGTCGGCCGCATTGCCGCCGAGCGCGCGGTGGCGCGTCTCGGTGGGCGCAAGGTCAAGACCGGCGAATTCCCGGTGTTGTTCGAGGCGCCGCTCGCCGGTGGCCTGCTCGGCAGCCTGGTGCACGCGGTCAGCGGCGGTGCGCTGTACCGCAAGTCGTCCTTCCTGCTTGATCATCTCGGCAAGCGGGTGATGCCGGACTTCGTCAATATCTGCGAACGGCCGCACATCCTGCGTGGCCTCGGTTCCGGCTCCTTCGACAGCGACGGCGTTGCAACGCGCGATCGCGACATCGTGACCGGTGGCATCCTGCAGGGCTATTTCCTCAGCACCTATACCGGTCGCAAACTCGGGATGCCGACCACGGCCAATGCCGGTGGCAGCCACAACCTGATCATCCAGCCCGGCGAGCTCGACCTGGATGGTCTGCTCGCCAGGATGGGGCGCGGCCTGCTGGTTACCGAACTGCTCGGGCACGGCATCAATTACGTCACCGGCGACTACTCGCGCGGTGCCGCCGGTTACTGGGTGGAAAACGGCAAGATCGCCTATCCGGTCGAGGAAATCACCATCGCCGGCAATCTCAAGACCATGCTGGCCGGCATCGTTGCCGTCGGGAACGACGTGGTGGTGCGCGGGTCAAAGCAGACCGGCTCCATCCTGATCGATCGCATGACGGTGGCGGGTGAATAAGTTATAAGGGTTTTCCGCAACTCGCCAAAGTTGCCGCTTTGATTAGAATTGAATCGCTAGACTGCTTGATGTACCCAACTAACACGAAGGAGACAATATGCAACGTCGTGACTTTCTGAAAAAAGCCTCTATCGGCGCCGCTGCCGGTGCCGCGGCGACCATCGCCGCGCCGGCCATCGCCCAGTCCTCGCCGACCATCAAATGGCGCCTGACTTCCAGCTTCCCGAAGAGCCTTGACACCATTTACGGTGGCGCCGAAGTGCTGGCCAACCGCGTGCGCGCCATTACCGGCGGCAAGTTCGACATCCGTGTCTTCGCCGGCGGCGAAATCGTTCCCGGCCTGCAGGCCCTGGATGCCGTGCAGCAAGGCACCGTCGAAGTCTGCCATACCTGTTCCTACTACTACGTCGGCAAGGACAAGACCTTCGGCTTCGGTACCTCGGTGCCGTTCGGCATGAATGCCCGCCAGATGAATGCCTGGATCTACTACGGTGGCGGCCAGAAGGTGCTCGACGATTTCTACTCGAACTACAACGTCCTGTCGTTTGCCGGCGGCAATACCGGTACCCAGATGGGCGGCTGGTTCCGCAAGGAAGTGAAGACCCTGAAAGACCTCGACGGCCTGAAGATGCGCATCGCCGGTCTCGGCGGCAACGTCTTCTCTGCGCTCGGCGTTGTGCCGCAACAGATCGCCGGTGGCGACATCTACCCGGCGCTGGAAAAGGGCACCATCGACGCCGCCGAATGGGTCGGCCCGTTCGATGACGAAAAGCTCGGCTTCTACAAGGTTGCCAAGAACTACTATTACCCGGGTTGGTGGGAACCGGGCCCGACCATCCATTTCTTCGTGAACAAGGCCGAATGGGCCAAGCTGCCGAAGGAATACCAGGAAGCCTTCCAGGCTGCCGCCTACGAAGCCAATGTCACGATGCTGGCCGAGTACGACCACAAGAACCCGATCGCCCTGTCCAAGCTGCTGCAAAGCGGTGTCAAGCTGCAGAAATACTCGGACGAGATCCTCGAAGCCGCCTACAAGGCTGCACAACAACTGTACTCCGACGAAGCCGCGAAGAATCCGGCCTTCAAGAAGGTGTACACCGAGTACGAAAAGTACCGCAAGACGCAGAACGCCTGGTTCAGCGTCGCCGAGCACCGCATGGATTCCTTCCTGCAGTCGCACAAGTAAGCCGTACCGGTCGACAACAAAAAACCCGCGAATTTCGCGGGTTTTTTGTTGGCCTGAATTTCTGGCTCAGTTTTCGAGCATGCTGCGCAACATCCAGGCATTCTTTTCGTGGATCTGCATGCGCTGGGTCAGCAGGTCGGCGGTCGGCTCGTCGCCAGCCTTGTCGACCAGCGGGAAGATGCTGCGTGCCGTCTTGGTCACGGCTTCCTGGCCGGCGAGTAACTGTTTGAGCATTTCCGTCGCATTCGGCACGCCTTCGCTTTCCTTGATCACGGTCAGCGCGACGAATTCCTTGTAGGTGCCCGGCGCCGGGAAGCCGAGGGCGCGGATGCGTTCGGCGATCAGGTCGAGCGCATTCCACAGTTCGGTGTATTGCCCCATGAACATCACGTGCAACGTGTTGAACATCGGACCGGTGACGTTCCAGTGGAAGTTGTGGGTCTTCAGGTACAGGGTGTATGAGTCGGCGAGCAGGTGAGACAGCCCGTCGGCGATTTTTTCACGATCTTTCTTGCTGATGCCGATATCCATGATGCACTCCCTTCTGGTTGTTGGAAAACGGCCAGCCATCCTGGCTTGCCGCTTGAGACGTTGAAGCTATTTTGCCGCCAGAGGCCCTGTGCAGCCAATCATTTGTGCTTATCCGGCGGATAGGTGGGCACTATAAATAAAAAAGGCGGGGTCGAAACCCCGCCTTTTTGCTGTCGATAAGGATGGTGCTGCTTATTTTTCGCCCTGCAGGTTCTTCAGCAGGTCGGCGCTCGGGTCCTGTTGCTTCGAGCCTTCGTTGGCATCGTCCTGCATCAGGGTGTTGAGGTCGATCGGGGCTGGACCTTCGCCGCTGCGTTCGAGGCGGGCTGCTTCGCGCTGCGCTTCATCGCCATAGCTGACCACGCCCGGGAAGATGATGATGATTGCGACCATCAGGATCTGGATGCAGACGAAGGGAATGGCGCCCCAGTAGATGTCCGTCGTCTTGATCGAGGCCGGTGCCACCGAGCGCAGGTAGAACAGTGCGAAGCCGAAGGGCGGATGCATGAAGGAAGTCTGCATGTTCACCCCGAGCAGCACGCCGAACCAGATCAGGTCGATGCCCAGCTTGTCCGCCACCGGTGCGAGCAGCGGCACGATGATGAAGGACAGCTCGAAGAAGTCGAGGAAGAAGGCGAGCAGGAAGACCAGGATGTTGACCACGATCAGGAAGCCGAGCTGGCCGCCGGGCAGCGAGAGCAGCAGGTGCTCGACCCAGAGGTCGCCATTGACGGCGCGGAAGACCAGGCCGAAAACCGTCGAGCCAACCAGAATGAAGACCACGAAGGAGGACAGCTTGCCGGTGGTTTCCATGGCCTGGCGCAGCAGCTTCCAGGACAGGCGCTTGCGGGCGACAGCCAGGATCAGTGCACCGGCCGCACCCATGGCGCCGCCTTCGGTCGGCGTCGCGATGCCGAGGAAGATGGTGCCGAGGACCAGGAAGATCAGGACCAGCGGCGGTACCAGCGTCGTCAATACGCGCAGCAGCAGCTTGGCGCCGCGCAGGCTGCGCGCTTCCGGTGGCAGGGCCGGGGCGGCATTCGGCTTGATGATGGTGAGGACGGCAACGTAACCGACATACAGACCAGTCAGGATCAGGCCGGGGATCATGGCGCCTTCGTACATGTCGCCAACCGACTTGCCGAGCTGGTCGGCCATGATGATCAGGACCAGCGACGGCGGGATGATCTGGGCCAGCGTGCCGGAGGCGGCAATGACGCCGGAAGCGAGACGCTTGTCGTAACCGTAGCGCAGCATGATGGGCAGCGAGATCAGTCCCATCGAGATCACCGAGGCGGCAACCACGCCGGTCGTCGCGGCGAGCAGGGCGCCGACGAAGATCACCGCGTAGGCCAGGCCGCCACGCATCGGGCCGAACAGCTGGCCGATTGTGTCGAGCAGGTCTTCCGCCATGCCGGATCGCTCAAGCACCAGTCCCATGAATGTGAAGAAGGGGATGGCGAGCAGCGTGTCATTGGCCATGATGCCGAAGATGCGTTCCGGCAGCGCCTGGAACAGCGCCGGCTGAAGCAGGCCGAGTTCGATGCCGAGCAGGCCGAAGACGATGCCGTTGGCGGCCAGCGCGAAAGCGACCGGGTAGCCGAAGAGCAGGAAGAGGACGAGGGCGCCGAACATCAGCGGCGCCATGTTGCCGATAATCCATTCCATTATTTGGCCTCCTTGGCGTTGGCGGCGGCAATGGCGGCGGCCAGTTCTTCTTCGGGGGTCGGACCCTTTGCCTTGTTGTTCGGGTCTTCGATCAGGCCGGCCAGGAAGGCGATGCGCTTGATCAGTTCAGAAATGCCCTGCAGGGCGAGCAGCGTGAAGCCGATCGGCAGCAGCGCCTTGACCGGCCAGCGGATCAGGCCGCCGGCATTGGAGGACATTTCGTTGATCTTGTAGGATTCAGCGACCAGGGGCAGCGACAGCCAGAGTACAACGATGACCATGGGCAGCAGGAAAAACAGGGTACCGATGATGTCGATCACGGCCTGGCCCTTGGGCGACAATTTGCCGGCCAGCACGTCGATGCGGACATGCTCGTTCTTTTGCAGGGTGTAGGGGGAACACAGGATGAAGACCGCGGCAAACAGGTACCACTGGATTTCCAGCAGGCCGTTCGAACTGTAGTTGAAAATGAAGCGTACGGTGGCATTGCCGGCGCTGAAGATGGTCATCAGCAGCACCAGCCAGAACGCTGCTTTGCCGACCCGCTCATTGAGCAAGTCGATCAGCTGCGAGAGCTTGAGCAGAAGGGTCACGAAAAGTCCTCCTCGGTTGATAAAATTCCCGGCTTCTGAAGTGTCCGGGGTTGATGGAAATCCCATTGGGCCAAATTTACAGCGAAGGGTACGCAGCAACCATGGTGGAAATCCCTACAAGCCAGCCGACCCGCATTTGCCTGGTGCGGCACGGCGAGACCGAATGGAATGCCGAGCGCCGTATCCAGGGGCAGATCGATATCGGCCTCAATGAAAATGGCGTGCGCCAGGCCGAGGCGGCCGGTCGCTGGCTGCAAGGGGCCGGCATTGTCGCCCTTTACAGCAGCGATCTCAAGCGCGCCTGGACGACGGCGCTGGCGATTGGTGCGGCGCTCGGCCTGAAGCCGCAAGCGGCGCCGGAAATGCGCGAACGCCGTTACGGTATTTTCGAAGGGCTGACCTACGTCGAGGCGCAGCAGAAGTTTCCCGACGGCTACGCCGCTTTCGAGGGGCGCAACGCCGACTACAGTTTCGAGAATGGCGAGAGTCTGCAGGTGATGTTCGCGCGGGTGACCGGCAAGCTGCAGGCAATCGCCGCGGCGCATGCCGGCCAGACCGTGGCCGTCGTGCTGCACGGCGGCGTGCTCGATATCATCAATCGCTTCGTGCGCGGCAACAGTCTCGAGATGCAGCGCGACTTCCTGATTCCCAACGCCGGCCTGAACTGGGTGGCAACGGTCGACGGCCGCTGGCACATCGAAAGCTGGGCCGAAACCGATCATCTGGCGCCGGGCGCCCTTGATGAGCTTCCGGCGTGATAAAATTCACGCCCTTTTCAATGGCTTGAGGCATTCCCCATGTTTTCCGCGAAAGACACCCTGGCAAAAGTTGACCCTGAACTCTGGCAGGCCATGCAGGCCGAAGTGCAGCGTCAGGAAGACCACATCGAACTGATCGCGTCCGAAAACTACGTGAGCAACGCAGTCATGGAAGCCCAGGGCTCCCAGCTCACCAACAAGTATGCCGAAGGTTACCCGGGCAAGCGCTACTACGGTGGCTGCGAGCACGTTGACGTGACCGAGCAGATCGCCATCGATCGCCTGAAGGCGCTGTTCGGTGCCGATGCCGCCAATGTCCAGCCGAACTCCGGCTCGCAGGCCAACCAGGCCGTGCTGATGGCTTTCTGCAAGCCCGGCGACACCATCATGGGCATGAGCCTGGCCGAAGGCGGTCACCTGACCCACGGCATGCCGCTCAACATGTCCGGCAAGTGGTTCAATGTCGTCTCCTACGGCCTCGATGCCAACGAAGCCATCGACTACGACAAGATGGAAGCCCTTGCCCGCGAACACAAGCCGCGCCTGATCGTGGCCGGTGCCTCGGCCTACGCCCTGCGTATCGACTGGGAGCGCTTCGCCAAGGTGGCCAAGGAAGTCGGCGCCATTTTCTGGGTCGACATGGCTCACTACGCTGGCCTGATCGCCGCCGGTTTCTACCCGAACCCGGTGCCTTTCGCCGATGTCGTGACCTCGACCACGCACAAGACCCTGCGCGGTCCGCGCGGCGGCGTTGTGCTGATGAAGGCTGAGCACGAAAAGGCCATCAACTCGGCAATTTTCCCGGGTTTGCAAGGTGGACCGCTGGAACACGTCATCGCTGCCAAGGCCGTGGCCTTCAAGGAAGCCGCAACGCCGGAGTTCCGCAACTACCAGGAACAGGTCATCAACAACGCCCGCGTCATGGCGCGCGTGCTGGGTGAAGAGCGCGGCCTGCGCGTCGTTTCCGGTCGTACCGAAAGCCACGTCTTCCTGCTCGACCTGCGTGCCAAGAACATCACCGGCAAGGAAGCCGAAGCTGCGCTTGGCCGTGCCCACATCACGGTCAACAAGAACGGCATCCCGAACGACCCGCAGAAGCCTTTCGTCACTTCCGGCATCCGCATCGGTTCGCCGGCGATGACGACGCGCGGTTTCCGTGAAATCGAAGCCGAAACCATCGCCCATCTGATCGCCGACGTCCTTGACGCACCGAACGACGAAGCCGTTGCCGCCACCGTGCGCGCCAAGGTTTCCGAGCTGTGCGGCAAGTTCCCGGTGTACGGCGCCTGATCGGGTTGAGGATTCGGGATCGAGCGGCTGGTAACACCACTCGATCCTCTGTCCTCGCTCCTGGATCCCGACCATGAAATGTCCTTTCTGCGGTGCTGAAGATACGGCGGTGGCCGATACCCGGCTGAATGACGACGCCGATGTCGTGCGGCGCCGCAGAAAGTGCAATGCTTGCGACAAGCGCTTCACGACCTATGAGCGGGCTGAAATCCAGTTGCCGCAAGTGGTCAAGAAGAATGGTCTGCGCACCGAGTTCAGTCGTGCCAAGCTGCGCGCCAGTCTCGAACTGGCGCTGCGCAAGCGGCCGGTATCGATCGAGTCGGTCGATACCGCGGTCGCCGATATCGAGGAAATGCTGCTTTCCGCCGGCGAGCGGGAAGTGTCGACGCAACAGTTGGGCGAGTTCGTCATGCGTGAGCTGAAGAAGCTCGACAAGGTGGCTTACATCCGCTTTGCCTCGGTCTATCGCAATTTTGAAGATGTGGATGCGTTTTCCCGCGCCATCCGCGAAGTCTCGCCTTCCCAGAAGAAAAAATGAGTTTTACTGCCGTCGACCACGGCATGATGGCGCGCGCCCTGCAACTGGCCGAGCGCGGCCTGTGGACGACTTCGCCCAATCCACGCGTCGGCTGTGTACTGGTCCGCGATGGCGAAATCGTCGGCGAAGGCTGGCACGAAAAAGCCGGCGAGCCGCATGCCGAAGTGCATGCCCTGCGCCAGGCGGGTGAAAAAGCCAAGGGCGCGACGGCCTATGTCACACTCGAGCCGTGCAGTCATTACGGACGCACGCCGCCCTGCGCCGAAGCCTTGATCAAGGCCGGCGTGGCGCGTGTTATCGCGGCGATGACCGATCCGAATCCACTGGTTGCCGGCAAAGGGCTGGCGTTGTTGGAAGCGGCCGGTATTAAGACGGCAAGTGGACTGCTGGAAAACGAGGCGTGCGAACTCAATATCGGTTTCGTCTCGCGCATGACGCGCGGCCGGCCGTGGTTGCGCCTCAAGGCGGCAGCCAGCCTGGACGGCAAGACGGCACTCAACAACGGCGTCAGCCAGTGGATCACCGGGCCGCAGGCGCGTCTGGACGGTCAGCGCTGGCGGGCGCGTGCCTGCGCCGTGCTGACTGGCATCGGCACGGTGCGCGACGACGATCCGCAACTCAACGTGCGCGACCTGCCGACGTCACGCCAGCCGCTGCGCGTGATCGTCGACAGCCGGCTGGAAACGCCGCTCACGGCGAGGATTCTGCAAGGCGGGCCGGTCCTGGTCGCGGCAGCGGTCGACGACCTGAAAAAGGCCGATTTGCTGCGGTCGACCGGTGCGGAAGTCGTGATTCTGCCCAATGCCGCCGGCAAGGTTGAACTCAAGGATTTGCTCGAAGAACTGGGCCGGCGCGGCATCAACGAAGTTCATGCCGAGGCCGGCTTCAAGCTCAATGGCTCATTGCTGCGCGAAGGTCTGGTCGATGAACTGCTGCTCTACCTGGCGCCCTGCCTGATCGGCCATGACGCGAGCGGCCTGTTCAACCTGCCGGCGCTGACTACGCTAGCCGGCAAGCAGCAGTTGCAGATTCGCGATCTGCGTCAGCTCGGCGAAGATATTCGCCTGCTCGCGCGTCCCCGTTAGGGCCGCACACCGCGCAGTCCGGATCTTTCCGGAATTTGACGCTGCGCCATTCCATATCGAGCGCGTCGAGCAGTAGCAGGCGTCCGCTCAGCGACTGACCGATGCCGGCTGCCAGCTTCAAGGCCTCGGTCGCCTGCATGCTGCCGATGATGCCGGTCAGTGGCGCCAGCACGCCCATCACCGCGCAACGCACTTCCTCGATATCCTCGGCTTCGGGAAACAGGCAGTGGTAACACGGTGCATCGTCGTGGCGCTGGTCGTAGACGCTGATCTGGCCGTCGAAGCGGATCGCGGCACCGGAAACCAGCGGCTTTCGGTGATGCACGCAGGCGCGGTTGATGGCGTGCCGGGTGGAGAAGTTGTCGGTGCAGTCGAGCACGATGTCGGCGGTCGCGACCAGTGCATCGAGCTCGGCACCGGCCAGCCTTTTTTGCACCGGAACGACGTCGACCGTCGGGTTGATCGCGGCGAGCGCCTGCTTGCCGGATTCCGCCTTGGCCATGCCGACGCGGGACTGGACGTGCAAAATCTGGCGTTGCAGGTTGGTGAAATCGACCGTGTCGTCGTCAACCAGCGTGATTTTTCCGATTCCGGCAGATGCCAGGTAGAGCGCCACCGGCGAACCGAGGCCTCCGGCGCCAATGATCAGCGCGTGCGTGGCAAGGATGCGCTCCTGCCCTTCGATGCCGATCGCATCGAGCAGGATGTGGCGGCTGTAACGGAGGAGTTGGTCGTCGGTCATTTCAGGATCGAGTCGTCAGGATCGAGAGGTTTTGCTGACAGCTCGATCCTCGATCCTGACCGCTACTTGTATTCCCGCCACTCCGGCGGGGTGTCGTCATGATCGCCGTGCGGACGGTGTTCCCAGGCCTTGACGTAGGCTTCATCGGCCGAGCGCTTGAGGCGCTTTTCCGGGGCGCCGAGGTTGTGCAGCTGGGTGTCCTCGACGTAATGGATCAGGGCGCGCGTCAGCTTGCTCATCAGCGTGTTGTCGAGGTGGTAGCCCTTGTCCTCGAGGTGGCCCTCGAGTTCTTCGAGGGTGTGCTGCTGCAGCTCGTAAGTGACTCCGACCGCGCGTTTCTCGGTGCGCGCGGCCACTTCCACCTCTTCCAGTCGTTTCAGGTCGTCGGCGGCCTCCGGCACCTGGCCGGGCGGAAATTTCGAGAAAAGGATTTCGCGATGTTTCTTCAGATCGGTAGAAGTCATCTTGCCTCCCGGACGGGCTATTCCTTCGTCTTGTTCTGCATGATCTGCAGGCCCTTGAGAAGATTGACCGCCTGCTGGAACTGGTAGTCGCTCTTGCTGGCGTACTCCATGCGGACCGGCGGCTCTTCGTCGTTTTCGTCCTTCTTGTCCTTGCCGGATTTGCTCGATGTCTTGGCCGGCTGGGCCTTGCTTTCCTGCTTGGCAGCCTCCTTGGCGGCTTCCTTTTCCTTGTCGTTGATCAGGTGGCGGTCGAGGTCAGCTTCGCGGATTTGCATGCCGCTGCTGCCATTCGCCGTTTCTTCGACAACGATGTCAGGAACAATGCCCTTGGCCTGGATCGAGCGGCCGTCCGGCGTGTAGTAACGGGCCGTCGTCAGCTTGATCGCCGTGTTGCCGGGCAGCGGCAGTACGGACTGCACCGAGCCCTTGCCGAAAGTCTGGGTGCCGAGAATGATCGCCCGCTTGTGATCCTGCAGGGCGCCGGCAACGATTTCGGAAGCCGAGGCGGAGCCGCCATTGACCAGCACGACCATGGCGACCTTCTTGATGTCGACCGGCAGGCCCTTGAGCGGATCTTCCTTGCTGCCGCGCAGGTAATCCTGGGCGCGGGCACGGAACTCCTGTTTGGCATCCGCGGTGCGGCCATCGGTCGAGACGACCTTGGCATCCGGCGGCAGGAAGGCGGCGGAGACGCCGATGGCGCTGTTGAGCAGGCCGCCCGGATCGTTGCGCAGGTCGAGCACGAGGCCATGGACCTTGTTGCCGTCCTTGTACAGATTGGCGGCCGCCTTGGCGACTTCGGCGACGGTGTTTTCCTGGAACTGGGTGATGCGGATCCAGCCGTAGCCATCGACCAGCTTGGACTTGACGCTCTGCACCTTGATCACTTCGCGGATCAGGGTGACTTCGATCGGCTTGGTTTCGCCCTTGCGGATGATCGACAGTTTGATCGGCGTCTTCGGCTTGCCGCGCATTTTCTTGACGGCGTCGGAGAGGGTCAGGCCCTTGACCGGGGTGTCGTCGAGCTTGAAGATCAGGTCGCCCGCCTTCAGTCCGGCACGGTAGGCCGGCGTATCCTCGATCGGCGAAACGACCTTGACCAGGCCTTCTTCCATGCCGACTTCAATGCCCAGACCGCCGAACTCGCCCTGGGTACCGACCTGCAGATCCTTGAAGGCATCGGCGTCGAGGTAGGACGAATGCGGGTCGAGATTGGAGAGCATGCCGGAGATGGCATTGGCGATCATTTTCTTGTCTTCGACCGGCTCGACATAGCCCTGCTTGATGGCGCTATAGACCTCGGCAAAAGTGCGCAACTCCTCGATCGGCAGCCCGGGTTTGACATCCTTCTCGGCCAGGGCCGGGATGTGCAGGCTGATGAGTGCGCCGGCGACGAAGCCGCCTAATGCCAAGCTGATAGTTTTTGTTTTGCTCATTTCAAACTGGACCATTTCATCGGGTCGATCGGTTGCCCCTGGTGGCGGAGCTCAAAGTATAAACCGGATTCCGGATTGCCCCCGCTATTGCCCACGGTGGCCAAAGTTTCCCCGCCCTTGACGGCCTGGCCGACCTGTTTGAGCAGGGAATCGTTGTTGCCGTAGATCGACAGATAGGCGTCGCCGTGGTCGACGATCAGGAGATTGCCAAAACCGCGCATCCAGTCGGCAAAGACGACTTTGCCGCCGGCTACCGCCTTGACTTCGCTGCCATTGCCGGCCTTGATGAAGAGGCCGCGCCAGGTGCCGCCGCCTTCGCGTGGTGAGCCGAAGCGGCCGAGCACCGAGCCGCGCACCGGCAAACGCAGGTTGCCGCGCTGGCGGGCGAAGCTGCCGTCGCTGGCGACCGGTTCGTAACGGTTTTCGGCTTCGGCGGTGCGCGGGCGGGTCGGTTCGCTTGCGGGCGGCGGGCGTGAGTTTTCGCGCGATTCGGTGGTCGCTGATTTGTTGTTTTTCTGTTTGGCAGCTTCCGCCTGGCGGGCGCTTTCCGCTGCACGTGCGGCCGCTGCTGCCTTGGCCGCTGCCGCGGCCTGCTTGGCAAGGATGGTCGACAGGCGGTCGATCAGCTGGGTCAGGCGCTTTTCGTTCTGCTGCAGGTTGCCGATTTCCTTGCGTTGCGCCTTCACCTTGTCGGAAATCTGGGCGTACAGCTTCTGGTGTTCTTCGCGCTGCTTCTGCAATTCGGCGTGGCGTTGCTGCTGCTGCGCGGCGACTTCCTGCAGTTCGTCGGCGCGTTCCTTGGCATCGGCGGCCAGCGCCTTCTTGCGATCCAGCGTGGCGTTGATCTCGCCCATCAGTTCGGCGCGGGACAGGGCGATTGCGGACAGATAGTGCAGGTCGCGCGCCATCTGGTTCGGGTCATTGCCGTTGAGCAACAGTTGCAGCGAGTCGGGCGTGCCGCGCAGATATTGCTTGTAAAGGAGTTTTTCCAATTGCGACTGCTGCTGCCCGAGCGTGCTGCCCAGTTCCTGCGACTGCTGTTCGAGGTTTTTGAGCTTTTTCTCGAGTTGACCGCGTTGCTCCGACAATTCGAGCAGTTCGCGCTGCAGGCGGGAAATCTTGCGTTCCGATTCGTGCAGGCGGTCGGCTGCATCGGCCTTGCTTTCCTCGCTGCTGTTGAGGTCCTTGCGCAGGCCTTCGATGCGGCTGCGCAATTCACCGAGGTCAGCCTGCTTTTCGGCGATTTCCGGTGGAGATGAGCTGGCCACCGCTTTCGTTTTTGTGTTTTCCCGGGCGTCGACCGGTGTGGCAACCTGGCAGAGCGAAATCAGCAAGCTTGCCATCAGCGCACCGTACTTCCGGCGCTGTGCCGGCCTGGTGGATGGCCCGGGTTGGGAACCCTGACGGAAAGCATGGGGCGAAATGACGGGCACGGATTCTCGGGGCTGATTAAGGTCGGCGAAACGCAGACCATTATTTTATAATGGCCCATTAGCCGACAACGAGGTTTTATTATTTTGGACAAGCCAAGCTTCAACCTGATCGAAAAGCAGGAGCATATCGAGATGGCGGCACGTGCCCTCAAGGCCATTGCCCATCCGCTCCGCCTGAAGATCCTTTGCGTGGTTGGCGACCAGGAAGCCTGCGTTCAGGAAATCGTCGATGCGGTCGGCACCTCGCAAAGCAACATTTCGCAGCATCTGGCCATTTTGCGCGAGAAGGGCGTTTTGCTGACGCGCAAGGATGCCAATCGTGTTTTTTATCGGGTGGGCGATCAGCGCACCCTGCAGCTCGTCGGAATGATGCGCGAAGTTTTTTGTGGTGTGGAGAATTAACAGATGCCGATTCCGATGGACTTTATCAACCAGAACATCCTGCTCATTTCGATCATCGTGATCAGCGGCCTCGGTCTTATTTGGCCGATGTTCATGGGCTCTTCCGCCAACGAGGTCAATCCGGCTGCAGCGACCCTGCTGATCAATCGCGAGGATGCGATCGTGATCGACGTGCGCGAAGCCGACGAATTTGCCGCCGGCCATCTGCCGGATGCGCGCAATCTTCCCCTCAGCAAGCTGGCCGATCGGGTGAGCGAAATCGAGAAGTACAAGGACAAGCCGCTGATCGTTTGCTGCACGGCCGGCATGCGCTCGGCCAAGGGCTGCGGCCAACTGGCCAAGCTCGGGTTCACCCGTACGCACAGCCTGGCCGGTGGTGTCGATGCCTGGGTCGGGGCCGGTTATCCGATCAAGAAAGGCAGCCGCAACAAATGAGTGCCCATGTCCTGATGTACACCACCGCGGTCTGCCCTTACTGCACGCGTGCCAAGCAGTTGCTGGCAGCGCGTGGCGTGACCGCAATCGAGGAAGTTCGCATCGATATCGATCCAGAGCGGCGTGACGAGATGATGCAGCGCACCAAGCGGCGTACCGTGCCGCAAATCTATATCGGTGAAACGCATGTCGGCGGTTGCGACGATCTTTACGCGCTGGACGCGGCGGGCGAATTGACGCCCCTGCTTGCTGCCGGCGCCTGAAACCCATCAACTTACAGAAAGAGAATCATGGAACAAAACGAACAGCCCATCTTCGGTATCGAAAAACTCTACGTCAAGGACCTTTCCATCGAAGTGCCGAATGCACCGGAAATCTTCCTTGAACACGATGCGCCGCAAGTCGAGATCAAGCTCAATTCGAATGGCCGTGGCGTCGGTGAAGGTGTTTTCGAAGTCATGCTGACGGTGACTGTGACGGCGACCTTGGGCGAAAAGACGGTATTCCTGGTCGAAGTCGGTCAGGCCGGCATCTTCCGCATCGTCAATGTGCCGGATGAGCAGGTCGAGCCGCTGGTTGCCGTGGCCTGCCCGAACATCCTCTTCCCGTATGCCCGCGAAGCGATTTCCGACGCGGTGACGCGTGCCGGCTTCCAGCCCATCGTGCTGCAGCCGGTCAATTTCGAAGCCATGTACATGCAGCGCCTGCAGGAAGCCCAGGCACCGGCTTCGACCGAAAACACCCTGCAGTAAATCATGAACATCCGGCGGACTCTGGCCAGCCTTTTTCTGCTCGGCATCGCAGGCACGGCGGCGGCACTCGACTATCGTTCGGTCGATGTGCCGGCGGCGGTTCTGTACGATGCGCCGTCGCAAAAGGGCAAGAAGCTCTATCTGATCAAGGCGCAGACGCCGGTTGAGGTGGTGGTGCGTCTTGATGGCTGGCTCAAGGTTCGCGATGCCGAAGGCACGCTGGCCTGGATCGAGTCGCGTCAGGTCAGCGAACGCCGGATGCTGGTGGTGACCGCGCCGAAGGCGGAAATCCGTCAATCCGACAAGCCGGAGTCGGCCGTCGTGACCGAACTCGACAAATGGGTGGCGGTCGAGTTTATCGAAACTGCTTCGCCCGGCTGGGCCAAGGTACGCCATCGCGATGGCGCCACCGGTTATATCCGTTCGGCGCAGGTCTGGGGTCTATGAAAATAACGTTGTTGGGCGCCGGCGCCTGGGGTACCGCGCTGGCCATTGCCTTTGCCGGCAAGCACGATGTGACGCTCTGGTCGCGCGAGGAAGACGTAGCGGTCGACCTGTTGAAAAACCGGGAAAACCGGCGTTTCTTCCCCGGCCACAAATTGCCGCCGTCAGTGGCGGTCTCGATCGACTTTGCCGATGCTGTCAGCCGTGCCGATCTGCTGGTCATCGCGACGCCGATTGCCGGCTTGCGGCCAACCGTCGAATTGTTACGTGCGATGGTTTCGACGCAGCCCATTCTCTGGGTGTGCAAGGGCTTTGAAGCGGGTAGCGGCAAGCTGCCGCATCAGGTGGTGATGGAAGTGCTCGGCGAGAACGTGGTCTGCGGCGCCTTGTCCGGGCCGAGTTTCGCCGAGGAAGTCGCGAGCGGTCAGCCGACCGCCGTGGCGCTGGCGGCCAATAATCCGGCCTTTGCCCGCGAAGCGGCGCGCCAGTTGCACACCACGCGCCTGCGCATCTACGCCAACGACGATCTGGTTGGCGTCGAAGTCGGCGGTGCCGTCAAGAACGTCCTGGCGATTGCGACCGGCGCCTGCGATGGTCTTGGTCTGGGCTTGAATACCCGGGCGGCGCTGATCACCCGCGGCCTGGCCGAAATTGCCCGTCTGGGCCTGGCACTGGGTGCCCAGCGCGACACCTTCATGGGCCTGGCCGGCATGGGCGACCTGATCCTGACCTGTACCGGTGATCTTTCGCGCAATCGGCGGGTCGGTCTGGCGCTCGCCGAAAACAAGTCCTTGCCGCAGATTCTCGAAGAACTCGGGCACGTCGCCGAAGGCGTCTATACCGCCCGCGAAGTCGATCAGTTGGCGCGCAAGCTGGGTGTCGATATGCCGATCAGTGCTGCGGTTGCTGCCGTCCTGGATGGCCGTCTGACGGCGGCGCAGGCGGTCGAGCAGTTGATGGCGCGCGATCCGAAGGAAGAGCTCGCTTAAAACGAGGCTGCGAAGCCGGCCTGGCGCCAGGCTTCGAACACGGTCACCGCCGCCGCATTCGACAGATTGAGGCTGCGCTGGCCGGCCTGCATGGGCAGGCGCAGACGCGCTTCCGGCGCGAATTCGGCGAGCACTTCCGGCGGCAGGCCGCTGGTTTCACGACCAAATACAAACACATCATCCTTTTGCAGAGCCTGCGCAAACAGGTTGCTGCTGCCCTTGGTCGTCATCGCCAGCAGGCGGCGTCCGGCCAGTGCGGCCTTGCACGCCGCCCAGTCCGGGTGGCGGACGACGCGCGCGTATTCGTGATAATCGAGGCCAGCCCGGCGCAGATGCTTGTCGGTGATGTCGAAGCCGAGCGGCTCGACCAGGTGCAGTTCGGCGCCGGTATTGGCGCACAGGCGGATGATATTGCCCGTGTTGGGCGGGATTTCGGGCTGGTAGAGGACGACGGCGAACACGGTGCGGGTTTCGTTGGCTGGGCTGGGTTGCGGATTAGATCACGAATGGCGCGCCGAATGTTTCAGGGCGCGCGCCGCGACGGCCACGGTGACGCTCGCCGCGCCATGCAGCTTGAGGATGCGGGCACATTCGTTGGCGGTGGCGCCGCTGGTCATTACGTCGTCGAGCAGCAGGAGGTGCCTGCCGCTGAAATCGCTGCGGCATTCGAAGGCGCCGCGCACATTTTTGTGGCGTTCCTTGAGCGGCAATTCGGCCTGCGCCGGCGTGGCGCGCGTACGCTGCAGGCTGTAGCGGTCGACCGGTATTTTCAGGTGTTTTTCCAGGTGTGTGGCGATTTCCACCGCCTGGTTGAAGCCGCGTTCGGCCAGGCGCTGTGGATGCAAGGGCAGGGGAACGATCAGTTCGAGTGTTAGCCCGGCCAGGCGCGCCGCCAGCGTGTCGCCCAGCCACTCGGCGACGGCCAGCTGGTGTCCGTACTTGAGCGCGTGCACGATACGGTCGACCGGAAAATCATAGCGAAAAAAGGCGCATGTGGCATCGAAGTGCGGCGGCTCGTGCAGGCAGGCGCCGCAGCGCTCGCCAAATGTGGTCGGCAGGCTGCATTGCGGGCAGAGCGCCGCCGGCAGCAGCGGCAGATCGTCGGCGCAGGCCGGGCAGAGCAGGTGCTTGCCGCTGTCGGCGCCGCATAGCAGGCAGCTGGTCGGGAGCAGGTCAGCGAGGAACTGGCCGGCAAGCTGTCGCAGCGAATGGGGCTGGGTTAAAATTGACATCCTCTAGCAGCGTCTTCGATAATCCATAATTACCGATACGCTTCGTATCTGATTTTTATCGCATTCTTCAAGCAAGGCCTTCCATGCAACAAGCTAGCTCCCTCGCCGCCGTTCCTGCCGTTTCACCGACTGAAGCCGTTCGTCCCTGGGCGCTCGCCGAGGTGCTCGCATTGTATGACCTGCCGTTGATTGACCTGGTCTGGCGCGCCCAAGGCGTGCATCGCGAGAACTTCGACCCGAACGCCATTCAACGCTCGACGCTGCTTTCGGTCAAGACCGGCGGTTGCTCTGAGGATTGCAGCTACTGCTCGCAGTCGGCCCGCTACGATACCGACACCGAGCGCGAGCGCCTGATGCCGCTCGACCAGGTGATCGCTGCCGCACAGGCCGCCAAGGCCAAGGGCGCTTCGCGCTTCTGCATGGGTGCCGCCTGGAAGGGGCCGAAAGACAACGATCTCGATCGCGTGCTCGACATGGTGCGCGAAGTGAAGGCGCTCGGCATGCAGACCTGCGTGACGCTCGGCATGCTCAAGGAAGGCCAGGCCGAAAAGCTGAAGGATGCCGGCCTCGACTACTACAACCACAATCTCGATACCGACAAGGAATTCTACGGTCAGGTCATCAAGACGCACACCCAGGACGACCGTCTCGACACGCTCGACCAGGTGCGCGACGCCGGCATCAATGTCTGCTCGGGCGGCATCATCGGCATGGGCGAGTCGCGCAAGAACCGCGCCGCGCTGATCGTTCAGCTCGCCAACATGCCGCAGCCGCCGGAATCCGTGCCGATCAACAATCTCGTGCCGATTCCCGGTACGCCGATGGCCGACACCGCGCGTCTCGATCCCTTCGAGTTCGTGCGCACCATCGCCGCCGCCCGCATCACCATGCCGAAATCCTGGGTCCGTCTGTCGGCCGGTCGTCAGGAAATGAGTGACGAGCTGCAGGCCCTGTGCTTCCTGGCCGGTGCCAACTCGATGTTCTACGGTGACTTCCTGCTCACCACCGGCAACCCGGACGCCGACCGCGACGACGCCTTGTTCGCCCGTCTCGGCATCAAGGCGATTTGAGCGCTGCCTTCGTCGACCGGCAGCAGGTCGGTCGACGTTTCTCGCGTGCCGCCGCCAGCTATCCGCAGGGCGATTTTTTCGCCCGCGAGGTCGATCGGCGGATGCAGGAGCGGCTGGATTACGTCAAGCTGGAGCCGGGCCGCATTCTTGATCTCGGCTGCAGCCGCGGCGGCAGTTTCGCCGGCCTGACGGCACGCTACCCGCAGGCCGAACTGCTCGGCCTTGATCTGGCGCCGGCGATGCTGACGCAGGATCAGGCGCCGGCCGGCTGGTTGCGCCGGCTCGGTCTCGGCAAATCGGCCGGGCCGCAACGCCTGGCTGCCGATGCGGCGAAATTGCCCCTGAAAACACGGTCGACCGCCCTGATCTGGTCGAATCTGCTGCTGCACTGGCTGGATGATCCCTTGCCGGTCCTGGCCGAGGCGCATCGCATCCTCGAAGTCGGTGGCCTGCTGATGTTCTCGACGCTCGGTCCGGATTCGCTCAAGGAACTGCGTACGGCCTTTGCCGATGGCTATGCCCACACCCAGCGTTTCATCGACATGCACGACCTGGGCGACATGCTGGTCGGTTGTGGTTTCGCCGATCCGGTCATGGACATGGAAGTCATCACCCTGACTTACGCTGACCTTGATGCGATGTTTGCCGATCTGCGCGCTGCCGGTTCCGGTTGCGCCATGGTCGCACGTCGGCACGGGCTGAGCGGGCGCCGGGCCTGGGAAGCGGCGCGCGCCGCTTACGAAGAGCAGCGCCGCGACGGCAAGTTGCCGGCGACTTTTGAAGTGGTCTACGGTCATGCCTGGAAGGCCGAAGCAAAACAGACTGCCGACGGGCGCGCCATCGTCCGTTTCGATACGCCGCGCCAGAAATAGTCTGGCCTTGCCCGGCCTCGCCGCCGGGTAATTATTCCGGACGTTGCTTGAAGAAGCGCAGCGGTTTGGCTGTGTCCTGAGGCGTGACCGGAATCGCCTTGCGGCGCCGCTCGCGGATGCGCCAGGCAAGCAGGGCGGCAAGGGCCCCGGTATAGAGCAGCGGCCAGATCATTTCACTCTGCTTGCTCAGCCATAAATAATGTACACAGGCGAGAATCCCGACCAGATAGATGTTGCGGTGCAACTCCTGCCACTTTCGCCCGCCCAGTGCGCGAATCGCCCACTGGTTCGAGGTCGCGGCAAGCGGAATCAGCAGCAGGAAAGCGGCGAAGCCGACGCTGACGAAAGGATGCTTGAAAATGCCGCGCGCAATCTGGTCGACCGCAAAATCATGCTCGAAGCCAATGAAGGCGGGCAGGTGCAAGCTGGCGTAAAAGAAAGTGAATAGCCCGAACATGCGGCGCAGGCGCAGCAGCCAGTGCTGTTGCGTGATGGCGCGCAGTGGCGAGATGCACAGCGTTAGCAGCAGGAAGTTGAAAGTCCAGCTGCCGGTCGTTTGCTGTACCAGCTCAACGGGATCTTCCGCCATGCCGAAGCTGTGCTGGCTCAGCCATAGCAAGCGCACGAAAGGCAGCAGGCAGATCAGGAAAAGGCTGCTTTTGATCACAGCAAGCAGGCGGGTGTCGGGAGGCCGGTTCATGGTTGGTGCTTCTTTCGCAAATCAGTGCCGGCAAGCTGCGGGCTGCTGCTGAGACAGCCGGGGCGACGGATCGTTCATGAGCGCAGCGTCATCGCCCGGCTATTCAGGTTCAGCTGGAAATGTAATGTTCGAGCTGGGCAATGGTGAATTGCTGCGAGCTGATGGTTTCCTTGACCAGGTCGCCGATCGAGATGATGCCTGCGACGCTGCTGTCTTCATTGAGCACCGGCAGGTGGCGGAAGTGCTTTTCGGTCATCAGGGCCATGCATTCGTCGAGGCTGGTGCCGGGCGTGACATAGGCGACCTTGTCACTCATGATTTCGCGCACCTGGGTTTCCTTTGACGACTTGCCATGCAGGATGATCTTGCGGGCGTAATCGCGTTCGGAAAATATGCCGACCAGCTGCTCTCCCTCAAGGACGAGCAGGGCGCCGACATTGTTTGCGGCCATCACGGACAGGGCATGAAAGACCGTGTCGCCAGGGGCTACGACGGCCAGTGCGTGCTGCTTGTCGGCCAGCATCTGCTTGAGTGTTTTCATCGGATGTCTCCTCTCTGAGGTTGGGGGCTGCGGGGTGAGTCTATGCCCGAGCGAGGAGACTGCCAAGCTTTCATTACCCAAAATGAAAAAGGCAGCCGAAGCTGCCTTTTTGCGGAGTGGGCCGTTTTAGCGCAGGCCGGCGATGTACTCGGCAACTGCCTTCATTTCCGGGTCGGAAAGCTTGGCGGCAATGGTGCGCATCATCTTTTCCGGGTCGTTGGCGCGCTCTTCGGAGCGGAAGGCCTTCAACTGGGCTTCGGTATATTCCTGATACTGACCAGCCAGACGCGGGTACTGGGCGGGCAGGCCGGCACCAGACGGGCCGTGGCAGCCGGCACAGGCGGGAACGCCCTTCTTGAAGTCGCCCTGGCGCCAGATCTTCTGGCCGAGTGCGATCAGCTTTTCATCCTTGGCGGCAGCCGGCTTGATTTTCTGGCTGGCAAACCAGGCGGCAACGTTGGCGATTTCTTCATCCGGCACCGCGGCGGCCATGCCGGCCATGATGGCGTTGTTGCGGACAGCGGGCTTGCCGTCTACCGACTTGAAATTGTGCAGTTGCTTGGCAAGGTATTCCGGAACCTGACCAGCCAGAATCGGGTTGGCAGACACGGCGCTGTTGCCGTCGGCACCATGGCAGGCGACACAGACGGTTTCGGCGATGACTTTGCCCTTGGCGGGATCAGCCTTGACCTTGGCTTGTTCGGATGCATTGGCGATCAAACTGGTGGCAAAAAGGATTGCCAGTGCCGCGGTACGAATCATTTTCGAGCTCCTTGTACGCGTTTGTGGGCGCTTTGGCCGGAACGGAAGTTTCAAACCTGCTATTCTATATTAGTTCGTCGCCCTCTTGGCGCGTCTTCCGAGTTTTTTATGCCTCTGTTCCAACAGGCCGTTTTTCTTACTACCGTCGCCAATCTGCGTGATCTGCCGCAGGATTCCATCCGCGAAGTTGCTTTCGCGGGGCGTTCCAATGCCGGCAAATCTTCCGCCATCAACACGCTGGCCGGGCGGGTGCGTCTCGCCTACGTCAGCAAGACGCCGGGCCGGACGCAGCATCTCAATTATTTCACGCTGGCCGACGGCAAGTATTTCGTCGACTTGCCCGGCTATGGCTATGCCAAGGCGCCGGAGGCGATCCGCTCGCAGTGGGAAGGCCTGATTGGCCCCTATCTCAGCAAGCGCGACCAGCTGGCCGGGCTGGTGGTGATCATGGACATCCGCCGGCCGATGACCGATCTCGATCTGAAACTGATCGACTGGTTCCGGCCGACCGGGCGGCCGATCCACATCCTGCTCTCGAAGGCCGACAAGCTGAGCCGGCAGGAGCAGACCAAGGCTCTGCGCTCCGTGACGGCGGAAGTGGCGACCTGGGGCGATGCCGAACTGTATTCGGTGCAGTTGTTTTCCAGCCTCAAGAAGGCGGGTGTCGAGGCGTGCGAAGGCGTCCTCGCCGGCTGGCTTGACATTGAAATCAAGCCCAAGGAAATGAAGCCGAAGGAAATCAAACCCAAGGAAAACAAAAGGCCCCCGGATAAGGGGGGTCCGGGGGCCAAAAAGCCTTAACAGGGTCAAGGCCGCCCGCTCAGGGAGGTGAAGCGGGAGACAGCGCGTGCCATCTGCAGTCTCTGACGTGGGTCAATCGCAAAAGTTCCGCCGGGTGCGAAAATTTTTGTTTCGAATTTATCGAGGATCAAGCATGAGTTCTACCGGACGTTTTCCAGGGACGCGCATGCGCCGGATGCGGCGTGACGATTTTTCGCGGCGCCTGATGCGCGAGTCGGTCCTGACGGTCGACGACTTCATTTACCCCGTTTTCGTCCTTGAGGGCGAAGGCCGGGTCGAGAAGGTCGGTTCGATGCCCGGCGTCGAGCGCCAGTCGCTCGATGTCCTGCTCAAGACCGCCGAGCGCGCCGTCAAGCTGGGTATTCCGGCAATCGCGCTGTTTCCGGTGGTCGATGCATCGCGGAAATCGCTGGGTGCCGAAGAGGCATTCAATCCGGACGGCCTGGTGCCGACCGTGGTCAGCGCCCTGAAGCGCGAATTTCCCGAACTGGGCGTGATTACCGATGGGGCGCTCGATCCCTACACGACGCATGGCCAGGACGGCTTGATCGACGCCAGTGGCTACGTGCTCAATGACGAAACAGTCGCCGTGCTGCAGAAGCAGGCGCTCTGCCATGCTGCCGCCGGGGTCGATGTGGTGGCGCCTTCCGACATGATGGATGGTCGCATTGGCAGCATTCGGGCGGCGCTCGACGGCGGCGGGTTCATCCATACGCGCATCCTCGCCTATTCGGCCAAGTACGCTTCCGCCTTCTATGGGCCGTTCCGCGATGCCGTGGGTTCGGCGGCCAATCTGGGCAAGGGCAACAAGTATTCCTACCAGATGGATCCGGCCAATTCGGATGAGGCGCTGAAAGAAGTGGCGCTCGATCTCGATGAAGGTGCCGACATGGTCATGGTCAAGCCCGGCATGCCGTATCTGGACATCGTGCGCCGGGTCAAGGACGAGTTCGGCGTGCCGACCTATGCCTACCAGGTCAGCGGCGAGTACGCGATGCTCAAGGCGGCGGCGCTGAACGGCTGGCTCGACGAAAAGGCGGTTGTCCTGGAAAGCCTGCTCGCCTTCAAGCGGGCCGGTGCCGACGGCATCCTGACCTACTTTGCGCTGGATGCTGCCGAGTACCTCAAGGGCTGAGGTTTGGCTGCACAAAAAAAGGACGGCCGCGGCCGTCCTTTTTTGTTTTCCGGAATCGGTATTCAGCGATTAGGTGCGTCGGTGGACAGCCCGTCCTGGCAGTGAAAGGGCTGGATCAGCTGACGTGCCGGATCTTCGATGGCTTCGATATTGAGCAGCGGCACCTCCGACTTGATGGCGCCAAAGATGGTGGCAAAGGAAATGTCGGCCGCATCGCGCCCGGTGCCGATACGCACGAAGCCCATCGGCATCGCCGTGCCGGACGGGTCGAAGATGTACCAGCGGCCGTCGAGGAAGACTTCAACGTAGGCATGGAAGTCGGTCGGTCCGAGTGCCGGGTCGGCGCCGTAATCGAGGCCGGAAGAAAAGCGGGCCGGGATGTTGAGGGCCCGGCACAGGGCGATCATCAGGTGGGCGAAGTCGCGGCAGACGCCGGCACGCTGGTGCAGCGTATCGACCGCCGAGGTGTTGAAATTGGTGCTGCCCGGTGCAAAGCGGGTGCGCTGGTTGACCCAGCGCCGGATATGTTCGACGCGCTGGTAGCCGGTCGGCAGGTGGCCGAATTCCTGGTTGGCGATTAAAGTCAGCTTGTCCGACTCGCAATAGCGGCTCGGGTAGAGGTAGGGCAGGACTTCGGTCGGCAACTCGGCTATCGGCAGTTCGCGGATTTTTTCCGGTGCCTCCTGGTGATGCCTGATATTGACTTCGGCCTGGTAGCTGATGCCGAGCAGGCCGGGTTCGGCGCGCAGGCGCAGCAGGCGGTGGCGCAGGACGGGGTCGTAATGGATCGTCGTCGGTACGGCCTGGCTGACCAGCAGCGATTCGTTGAGGACGGTCTGGCAGTCGGTGTGGGCGGCCTGGATGTTGAAGATGAAATCGGCGGGGCGGTCGAGGATTTCGTAATTGAGGCTGATCGAGAAGCGGAGGCGAACCATGACATCCTTAATGCGGTTTTGCAGCAGGCTGAAACATGTCGGTCATGGTGGGGGGAGTGGCCCGGAAATGCAACGCATCCTTGTAAAAAAGCCGGCAACCGCGTTGCGATTGCCGGCTTGCTTTCAGGCCGGGGCTGAAGTCCGGATCAGGTGGTCGAAGGCGCTCAACGAGGCGGTGGCGCCGGCGCCCATGGCAATGATGATCTGCTTGTAAGGCACGGTCGTGCAGTCGCCGGCCGCGAAGACGCCGGGTACGGAAGTCTGGCCCTTGGCATCGATCTCGATTTCGCCGCGATTCGACAGGTTGACCGTGCCCTTGAGCCAGTCGGTGTTGGGCAGCAGGCCGATCTGCACGAAGATGCCTTCGAGCTCGATGCGCTTCACCTCATCGGTGTCGCGATCCTTGTAGACCAGGCCATTCACCTTCTCGCCGTTGCCGGTGACTTCGGTCGATAGTGCCTTGGTGATCACCGTGACATTGGGCAGGCTGTGCAGTTTTTTCTGCAAAACGGCATCGGCGCGCAGTTGACCGTCAAACTCGAGCAGCGTGACATGACCGACGATGCCGGCCAGGTCGATCGCCGCCTCGACGCCGGAATTGCCGCCGCCGATCACCGCGACGCGCTTGCCCTTGAACAGCGGACCGTCGCAGTGCGGGCAGTAGGCAACGCCTTTGCCGCGGTACTCCTGCTCGCCGGGCACGTTCATTTCGCGCCAGCGGGCGCCGGTGGCGAGAATCACCGATTTGCTCTTCACCGAGGCGCCGTTTTCCAGCTTGATCTCGATGAGCTCACCGGGGATCAGCTGGCTGGCGCGCTGCAGGTTCATCACGTCGACCGGATATTCCTTGACGTGTTCCTCAAGGCCGGCGACCAGTTTCGGGCCTTCGGTGGCTTTCACCGAGATGAAGTTCTCGATGCCGACGGTGTCCATCACCTGGCCGCCGAAACGCTCGGCGAGCAGACCGGTGCGGATGCCCTTGCGGGCTGCGTAAATGGCCGCCGAGGCACCGGCCGGGCCGCCGCCGATGACCAGCACGTCGAAGGCTTCCTTGGCGGCGATCTTTTCGGCGTCACGCGCCGCGGCGCCGGTGTCGAGTTTGGCGATGATTTCCTCGACGCTCATGCGCCCGGCACCGAATTCCTCGCCGTTGAGGAAGACGGTCGGCACCGCCATGATCTTGCGCCGTTCGACTTCGTCCTGGAACAGCGCGCCGTCGATCATCGTGCTCGTCACGCCGGGGTTGAGCACGGCCATCAGATTGAGCGCCTGCACGACGTCCGGGCAGTTGTGGCAGGACAGCGAAATGAAGGTCTCGAAGCGGAAATTGCCGGGCAGGGCCTTGATCTGTTCGATCACGGCGGTGTCGACCTTGGGTGGATGGCCGCCGGTCTGGAGCAGGGCAAGGACCAGCGAGGTGAATTCGTGGCCCATGGGCAGGCCGGCAAAGGTGATGCGCGGCGTCTCGCCGGGTTGGCCGATGGCGAAGGACGGGCGCAAGGTGGCGTTGCCATCTTCGCGCAGGCTGACCTTGGTGGAGAGTTCGGCGATGTCGCTGAGCAGGCCGCGCATTTCCTGGGCGGCCGGACTGGCGTCGAGCGAGGCGACGAGTTCGATCGGGCGTTGCAGTTTCTCAAGATAGGCCTTGAGCTGGGCCTTGATGTTGCTGTCGAGCATGTTGTTCTCCCTGTGCTGAATTTCACTGGTTTTGAGCGGTCGACCGCTCAAAAGCGCTGAAATCCGGGGAGGATCGGCGCCGGGAAGGCGCGCGATCCTCAATTCGGAAACTGTTCGCTACTTAGATCTTGCCGACCAGGTCGAGCGACGGGGCCAGGGTGGCGTCGCCTTCCTGCCACTTGGCCGGGCACACTTCACCCGGATGGGAGGCAACGTACTGGGCTGCCTTGACCTTGCGCAGCAGCTCGGATGCATCACGGCCGATGCCCAGGTCGTGAATCTCGGCAACCTTGATGACGCCTTCCGGATTGATCACGAAGGTGCCGCGCAGCGCCAGGCCTTCTTCCTCGATCATCACGCCGAAGTTGCGGGTGATGACGCCGGTCGGGTCGCCGATCATCGGGTAGGTGATCTTCTTGATGGTGTCCGAGGTGTCGTGCCAGGCTTTGTGGGTGAAGTGCGTGTCGGTCGAGACGGAGTACACTTCGACGCCCAGCTTCTGGAATTCCGGATAGACGTCAGCCATGTCGCCCAGTTCGGTCGGGCAGACGAAGGTGAAGTCGGCAGGGTAGAAGAAGACGATGGACCATTTGCCCTTGAGGTCGGCGTCGCTGACCGGGACGAATTTGCCAGCGTGGAAAGCGGTGGCCTTGAAGGGTTTGATTTCGGTGTTGATGTTCGACATGGTGTTTCTCCTGTGGGTTGTGTAGTGAAGACAGCGCAATGTTAGGGATGCGGCGTTGATTGGGCTAATTGATTGCGTGTATATCGTGCATTGAGGTTTGCTATTGGTCTGTTGCTTGCCGAACGGGGCGGTTGAAAAATAAGCCGGTCGCGCAAGAGCTTCAGCCGAATGTCTGGCAAGCGCCTTCGATGCCCTTGTCGGCGGCGATCCGGTGCGGCGATCCGCAGGTTGTTTCCTGAACCTTTTCGGTGCATGACATTGCCTTGCCGGCAAGGAGGAAAAGCCGGCAAGCTGCAGTTGATCGGGCTTTTGCTGTGCCCGGTTGCGGTCAACGTGTGAAAATCGCAAAAAATCATGCTGTCTGTCGGAAATAAGCCTTTCCGTACCAACACTTATCCTGTCAGGTATGCTACTTTTATTGCGCTGCCGTTCCGACGGCCAGTTTTCTTAACTACTAACAAGTAACAGGAGTCACTTAGATGAATAAATCCGAGCTGGTCGAAGTTGCTGCAAAAGAAGCTGGTATTACTAAGGCTGCCGCTGACAAGGCGCTGTCTGCTATCATTGGTGCGGTTGTTCAGACCGTGTCGAAGGGGGAGTCTGTTACCCTGGTCGGTTTCGGTACGTTCAAGTCCGCCGAGCGCGCTGCACGCACTGGCAAGAACCCGAAAACCGGTGCGACGCTGAAAATTCCGGCGACCACGGTGCCGAAGTTCTCAGCCGGTACTGCCTTCAAGGCTGCGGTTGCTGCCAAGAAAACTGCTGCCAAGAAACCCGTTGCCAAGAAGAAGTAATCTGGCATTAACGTATGCGGGGCTCGCTATCACGGGCTCCGCTTTTTACTGTTGCAATGACTAATTCAAACCCAGAAAATCCGCCCGTAGTTGCGCCGCCCGCTCCGCCAGTTAACGATAACCGTCGTCGTCTGCGTGAGCTTCTGTCCATTCCCGAGCGGGATCGGACGGACGAGCAATGGGATGAAATCATCGAGCTGGAAATCCAGCTTGCGCCCGGTAATCGTATTTCCGGCAATGAACACACCGGCAATCTCGGTGGTGGTCAGCCGCATCACGGCAAGCCCGGCGGTGGCGGTGGCCCCGGCGGTCAGCAAAAAAAGCACCGGCCGCGCACCAACAACAATAACAACAATCGTCGTCCGCGCCAGAACAAGCCGCCTTCAGGCGGAAATCCGGCCTGACCGGTATTGCCCTGCAGCGCTAAAGCGGCATAATCGCCGGCATGCAGCATTTTGACCTGATCATCGTCGGCGGTGGGCTGGCCGGCGCCAGTCTGGCGGTCGCCCTGCGCGATACACGTCTGCGTATCGCCCTGGTCGAGCACCAGCCTCCTGTCCGGCCTGCTGGCTGGGATGCGCGTATCTACGCGATCAGCCCAAGCAATGTCGAATTCCTTGAGTCAATAGGTGCCTGGAAGCATCTCGATGCGGCGCGCATGGCCCCGATTCGCGGCATGTCCGTGGCCGGGGATGCCGGGGGCAAGCTCGCTTTCTCGGCGTTTGATACCGGTGTAAGCGAACTGGGCTGGATTCTCGAGTCCTCACTGATGGCCTGCGAACTTTGGGAAAGTGCCAAGCGTCAGGCCAATCTCACCATCTTTTGTCCGGCGCGCCCGGAGCAGCTTGAGTTTCGCCATGATGCGGCTCTTCTGCATCTTGCCGATGGGACTGTGCTATCGGCGCGTCTGCTGGTGGCGGCCGACGGTCGCGATTCCTGGGTAAGGCGGGCGGCAGGACTGGCGGCGGTCAATACGCCTTATGGCGAAAAAGGCCTTGTGGCCAATTTTGCCTGTGAAAAACCGCATCACGGCATTGCCCATCAGTGGTTTCGTGACGACGGTGTATTGGCTTATTTGCCCCTGCCGGGAAACCGTATCTCGATTGTCTGGTCTACGCCGGATGAACATGCTGACCAGCTTTGCGCGCTTGCCCCCGAAATTCTTTGTGACCGTGTCGCAGAGGCCGGCGGTCATGTGCTGGGCAAGCTCGAATTGCTGACGCCGGCTGCCGCTTTCGCGCTGCGTCTGATGCGCGTGCCGCAAACCGTTGCGCCGCGACTGGCGCTGGTTGGCGATGCCGGGCATGGCATTCATCCGCTTTCCGGGCATGGCATCAATCTCGGCTTTCAGGATGCCAGGGAGCTTGCTGCGCTACTGGCGGCGACGCAGCCCTGGCACGATATTGGCGATCTGCGTTTCCTGCAGCGCTATCAGCGGGCCCGGCGTGAGGAGACCTTGCTCATGCAGACAACCACGGATACCCTGCGCCGCTTTTTCCGGGCGTCGACGCCCGGTTTGCGTCCCTTGCGAAATATCGGGCTGACTTTGACGGATGGTCTGCCCTTCATAAAAAATGCCCTGGTGCGTTACGCGCTCGGAGCCCTCTAGGAGAACTGCATGTTCAGAAAATTGTCGTCGCTGGCCCTGGGTTTGATATTTTCGGTTGCTGTCATGGCTGATGAGGCAGAAATTCGTCGGGCGATGGAAGCCAAGCTCGGGACCAAAGTCGAGAGTGTCGCCAAGTCCGGTTATCTCGGTCTCTACGAAGTTTACGCAGACGGCAATATTTTTTACACGGACGACAAGGTCACGGCGATCATGGTTGGGGCGCAGATGATTGACGCCCGGAGCATGAAGAATGTCACTGAAGAGCGGATGCGCAAGCTGACTGCCATCAAGTTCAGCGAATTGCCGCTCGAGCGCGCCATCAAGCAGGTGCGCGGTGACGGCAAGCGCGTTCTGGCAACCTTCGAGGATCCGAATTGCGGCTACTGCAAGCGTCTGGCCAAGGATCTGCTGAAGCTCGACAACGTGACGGTGTACACCTTCCTGTATCCGATTTTGTCCGAGGATTCGGTGCGCAAGTCGCGGCAGATTTGGTGCTCGGCTGACCGTTCGCGGGCCTGGAATGACTGGATGATCGACGGCAAGGCGCCGGCCAGCAAGGAAGATTGCGATGTCTCGGCGGTTGCCAAGAACCAGGAGTTCGGGCGCAAGCTGAATATTACCGGCACGCCGACCATCTTCTTTGCTGATGGTGAGCGAGTTCCTGGTGCGGTGCCGCTGGCGCGTATCGAGCAGAAGCTTAACCAGACCAAATAAGTCGGCTGCCGGTTCGAAAAAAGGGGCGACCTTGGGTCGCCCTTTTTTTATTTGGCTTTTGCTACGCATCGCACGGTGTGAGGGGGCTTCTCCTGGTCGAAATTAACACGCCGGCATGGCTGTCGTTAGGTCTTTTCCCACTTTGTTTCAATCCTGACAAGTCACTTTAAGTGTTGTTTTTCTGACCTTGATTTTTAAGGGAAAAATTTCAATAAAACCACCTTGCAAAGTGCAGCTAAGTCCTTGTTGCATAAGAAAAAATTCCCGATTTTTCTATTGACTGAGCAGTGTTGTTGCTCTAAAGTGGGAAAACGTGTTGAAAAGTGGGTAAACGGGGAGCGAGGCAAGGGATGTTTGAAGGGGCTGCAGCAATCAGTCTGGATGCGAAGGGGCGGCTTGCCATACCGGCAAGACACCGCGAGTCCCTGCTCGCCGCCGCTGAGGGTTCGCTCGTCCTGACTGCGCATCCGCATCGTTGCCTGTTGCTTTACCCGTCGCCGGCCTGGCAGCCGATTCGCGACCAGATTCTCAAGGGCTCCAGCCTCAATCCGGCAATTGCCTCGATCAAGCGCGTGCTGGTCGGTAATGCGCGCACCGAGGAGCTCGATTCCGCCGGCCGCCTGCTGGTTTCCACCGAGTTGCGCGAATACGCCAATCTCGGCAAGACGGTCTATCTGGTCGGTATGGGGACGCACTTCGAAATCTGGAGCGAGGCCGGCTGGAAGGCGCAAAACGATCTGGCTGCGGAGGCGCTGTCCGGCGACCTGCCGCCGGGCTTCGGGGATTTGGTGCTGTGACCGCGGGTAGCACCCACGTCACGGTGCTGCTCGATGAGGCGGTAGATTCCCTGGCGATCAAGGCGGATGGCGTCTACATGGATGCCACTTTCGGGCGCGGCGGGCACAGCCGCCGGATTCTTTCCAAACTGAATGAAAAAGGCCGCCTGGTGGCGGTCGACCGTGACCTGCACGCGATTGCGGCTGGTGCGGCCATTGCCGACGCCCGTTTCCAGCTGGTGCATCGCGCGTTCGGTGAAATCGCCGAAGCGGCTGCCGAAGCCGGCGTGCGCGACGTCGATGGAATCCTTTTTGATGTGGGAGTGTCGTCGCCGCAGATCGACGACGGGGAGCGCGGTTTCAGCTTTCGCTACGACGCGCCGCTCGACATGCGCATGGATGTGACGCAGGGCGAGACGGCGGCCGAGTGGCTGGCGCGGGCCGAAATAAGGGAAATTACGGAGGTCATCAGAAATTATGGCGAAGAACGGTTTGCTTTCCAGATTGCAAAGAAGGTTGTGGCTACTCGGCTCGAACAACCTATTGTCACAACAGGTCAGTTCGCGACCCTCGTACGCGAGACCGTGCGCACCCGTGAGCCAGGGCAGGACCCGGCGACGCGCAGCTTTCAAGCTTTACGGATTCATATCAATCAAGAGCTCCGCCAGCTGGAGGTAGCTCTGCCGCAGGCGCTTGAGCTATTGCAGCCGGGCGGTCGTCTGGTGGTGATTTCCTTCCACTCGCTGGAAGATCGCATCGTCAAAAACTTCATGCGCGCGCAGTCGACCGCTGACACCCTGCCCAAGGGCTTGCCGCTGCGTGCCGATCAGTTGCCGCAACCGAAGCTGCGCCTGGTTGGCAAGATGATCAAGCCGTCGGCCGCCGAAATCGCAGCCAATCCGCGGGCGCGCAGCGCCGTGATGCGGGTGGCGGAGAAGTTGTGATGGTTCGCTTCAACATGATCCTCCTTCTGATTGCTGTCGTTTGTGCGCTCGGCGTGGTGACCTCCCAGCACCGGGCGCGCAAGCTGTTCCAGGATCTCGAAGGTGAGCAGGAGCGGGCGCGTCAGCTGGATGTGGAATATGGGCAGTTGCAGCTCGAACTGTCGACCTGGGCGACGCATCCGCGCGTCGAGCAGATTGCCCGCAGTCGTCTGCACATGGCCTTGCCGGATGCGGCCGGGCGGGTCGTGGTGCCATTGCCCAAGGGGGCGCGCTGATGGTCGTGCGTCGTCGCCCGCAACGCGGTCATCGCTTTACCGAAAGCCCGGTGCTGCAACTGGCCTTGCAGGGCTGGCGCTCGCGCACGGTGGGTTTGCTGCTGATGGCGGCTTTCCTCGCTCTGGTGGCGCGTGGTTTCTATCTGCAGGTGATCAACAATGATTTCCTGCAGGAGAAGGGCGACTCCCGTTATCGTCGCGACATCGAAGTCTCCGCTTCGCGCGGCAAGATTACCGATCGCAATGGCGACATGCTGGCCGTGTCTACGCCGATGAAGTCGATCTGGGCGATTCCCGGCGATGCCCGGACGATGGCGGGCGACCAGAAGAAGCAACTCGCCGCATTGCTCGAAATGAGCCCGCGCGAACTCGATGGCAAGCTCGCCTCGGAGAAGACCTTCACTTTCGTCAAGCGCCAGGTGCCGCCGGAAACCGCCGATCGCATCGCCAAGCTGAAGCTGCCTGGTGTGCATCAGGAGCTCGAATACCGCCGCTACTACCCGACCGGTGACATGACCGCCCACATCGTCGGCTTTACCGGTGTAGACGACAAGGGTCTGGAAGGCGTCGAGCTGGCCTTCCAGCAGAGCCTGCTTGGCCATCCGGGGAGTCGCACCGTCATCCGCGATCGCCGTGGCAGCATTGTCGAAGACGTCGGCGCGACCAAGCCGCCGCAGGATGGCAAGGATGTCCGCCTGGCGCTCGATTCGAAAATCCAGTATCTCGCCTTCAGCAATCTCAAGGCTGCCGTCGATACCAATAACGCCAAGGCAGGTGGCGCCATCGTCATCGATGCCCGCAGCGGCGAGATCCTCGCCCTGGCCAACTGGCCGACCTACAACCCGAACAACCGGCACAGCCTGTCCGGAGCGCAATTGCGTAACCGCGCCATCACCGACACCTTCGAGCCGGGTTCGGTGATGAAGCCGTTTACGGCCGCCCTGGCGCTTGATCGCGGCAAGGTGCGTTTCGATACCGTGATCAATACTGCGCCGGGCAAGCTGACCATCGGCACGGCGACGATCTCCGATGCTCACCCGCACGGGGCGCTGACCGTGGCCCAGGTCATCCAGAAATCGTCCAACGTCGGCACCGCCAAGATCGCGCTCGGTTTTCCGCCCAAGGAAATGTGGGAAATGTTCGACAGTGTCGGTTTTGGCCAGGCGCCGAATCTTGGCTTTCCCGGCGAGGTCAATGGCCGGCTGCGTCCCTGGAAAACCTGGAAACCGATCGAGCAGGCCACCATGTCCTACGGTCATGGCATCGCCGTCAGCCTGGTCCAGTTGGCCCGGGCTTATACCGTTTTTGCGCGCGACGGCGAGTTGATGCCGCTCTCGCTGATCCGTCTCGACGATACGCCGGTGCATGGCATCCGGATCTTTTCGCCGCAGACCGTGCGCGAAGTGCGCGCCATGCTGGAAATGGCCGTGCAGCCGGAAGGTACCGCACCCAAGGCGCGCGTCGCCGGTTATCGGGTGGGCGGCAAGACCGGGACGGCCTACAAGATCGAAGGCGGCGTTTATGCCCGCAAGTACGTGGCTTCCTTCGTCGGCATCGCGCCGATCAGCGAGCCGCGCCTGGTCGTTGCGGTGATGATCGACGAGCCGTCCGGCGGCGCCCACTATGGTGGCGATGTGGCCGGTCCGGCCTTTTCGCAGATCATGAGTGGCGCCTTGCGCACGCTTGGCGTGCCGCAGGATGCGCCGGTCCAGGTCGCCGAGTCGACCGCCGCAAAGGGGGCGCTGTGAGCATGCCGCGCGAAATCCTCGATCGCCTGGAAAGCATGAATGTCGTGCCGACCGGTGTCGCTGACGACAGCCGCCAGGTGCAGCCCGGTGATCTTTTTCTGGCTTATTCCGGCGATCTGGCTGATGGTCGTCGCTATATTGCCGATGCCGTCGCGCGTGGCGCGGTCGCCGTGGTCTGGCAGCCGGGTGGCGATTTTGCCTGGAATCCGGCGTTGACTATAGCCAATTTTGCACACGATGCCCTGCGCCCGCTGGCCGGGCCGCTGGCTCACGCCGTTTATGGTCATCCGAGCGAAGGCCTGTCCTTGATCGCGATTACCGGCACCAACGGCAAGACGACGATCAGTCAGTGCATTGCCCAGGCTTATGCCAAGCCGTGTGCCGTCATCGGCACGCTCGGCGCCGGCTTCCCCGATGCGCTGAGCGAAACCGGCTTCACAACGCCGGAAGCAACGACGCTGATGCGCTACCTGGCGCAATTCCGCGCCGCCGGTGCGGCGGCTTGCGCCCTCGAAGCCAGTTCGATCGGCATCGAGGAAGGGCGCATGAATGGCGCCCGCGTCGATGTTGCCGTGTTCACCAATTTCACCCGCGATCATCTCGACTACCACGGCAGCATGGAAGCCTACGCTGCCGCCAAGGAAAAGCTGTTCGCCTGGCCGCGCTTGCGTACCGCGATCATCAATCTGGATGACGAGCTGGGTCAGAAGCTGATTCGCGAAACGACGGCAATGCGCGTGCTCGGTTACGCCATTGGCGAGGCGAAGCGTGATTTCCCGGCGCTGGTGCGTGCCGAAAACCTGGTCGAAACCCCGTTCGGGCAGCGCTTCAGCCTGCATCTGCCGAATGGTCGTGGCACCGTCGATACGCCGCTGGTCGGGCGTTACAACATCTCCAACCTGCTCGCCGTGGCCGCCGTGTTGCACGATGCCGGCATCTCGGCGATGGAAGTGGTGCGCCGCCTGTCCGCGCTGACCGCACCGGCCGGCCGCATGCAGCGCCTGGGCGGCAATGATGAGCCGCTCGTGGTCGTCGATTATGCCCACACGCCGGATGCGCTGGAAAACGCGCTCGGCGCGCTGCGCCCGACCGCCGCGACGCGCGGCGGCAAACTCGCTGTCGTCTTCGGCTGCGGTGGCGATCGCGATCCCGGCAAGCGGCCGCAAATGGGCGCCGCGGCGGCTGCCCTGGCCGACCGGGTGCTGGTGACCAGCGACAATCCGCGCAGCGAAGTGCCGCAAGCCATCATTGAACAAATCATCGCCGGCATGAGCGCGCCCGAGGTCGAGGCCGATCGTGCGGCCGCCATCCGGCGCGCCATTCTCGAAGCCGACGCGCGCGACGTCATCCTGCTCGCCGGCAAGGGCCACGAGCAATACCAGGAAGTGGCCGGCGTGCGCAATCATTTTTCCGACCTCGAGCAGGCGCAGGCCGCGCTTGCCTTGCGTCAGACCCAATCCAGGGAGGTTGCCGCATGAACTGGCTGCTTTCGCGTGTTGCCCAGGCTGTAAATGGCCGTCTGGTCGGGGCGGATTTGCCCCTTTCCGGCGTGTCGACCGATACGCGCGCCATTGCGCCTGGCCAACTGTTCATCGCGCTGCGCGGCGAACGTTTCGATGCGCACGATTTCCTCGCGCCGGCCGTTGCGAGTGGAGCCACGGCGCTGCTGGCAGCCGACGAAGCGAAGCTGCCGGCCGGCGTTTCCGCCGTGGTCGTGGACGACACGCGGCTCGCCCTTGGCCGTCTCGCCGCCGCCTGGCGTGCCGAGTTCGATATTCCGGTGATCGCCGTGACCGGTTCGAACGGCAAGACGACGACCAAGGAAATGATCGCCGCCATTCTCAAGGCTGCCTTCGGCGATGCCGTGTTGGCGACGCGCGGCAACCTGAACAACGACATCGGCCTGCCGCTGACGCTGCTCGGCCTGAACGCAACGCATCGTGCCGCGGTGATCGAGATGGGCATGAACCATCCCGGCGAAATCGCCTACCTGGCGCCGCTCGGCGCGCCGACCGTGGCGTTGGTCACCAATGCGCAGCGTGCCCACCTCGAAGGCATGGGCGACCTCGACGAAGTGGCGCGCGAGAAGGGCAGCATCTTTGCCGGCCTGCAGGAAAAAGGCATCGCCGTGATCAATGCCGACGACGCTTACGCCGAAACCTGGCGGGCGATGGCGGCGCCGCATTTTGTGCGTACTTTCGGTGTCGACCGTGCGGCCGACGTGTTCGGCAAGGTCCGCCAGCATGGCCTGGAAACGGCCCTCGAAGTCTGCGCGCCGGAAGGCGAAGCGGCGATCCGCCTGAGCATTCCCGGCCGTCACAACGCGCGCAATGCGATGGCTGCCGCTGCCGCCTGCCTCGCCGCCGGCCTGCCGCTGTCGGCGGTGCTGGCCGGCCTGGAAAGCTTCGCCGGCGTCAAGGGACGTCTGCAGCGCCGGAGCGGCAAGAACGGCGCCGAGATCCTCGACGACACCTACAACGCCAATCCGGACTCGGTGCGTGCCGGTATCGACGTGCTCGCCGCGACCATCGGCCGCAAGCTGCTCGTCCTTGGCGACATGGGCGAGATCGGCGAAGCGAGCGGCCAGTATCACGACGAGATCGGCGGCTACGCCAAGAGCCAGGGCATCGACCGCCTGTACGCCTTGGGCGATGCGGCGCAGCAGGCGGTGCGCAACTTTGGTGAAGGCGCCCGTCATTACTGCAATGTCGAAAAGCTGATCGCAGCGGTCGACAAGGAATTGGGCCCGGAAACCACCGTACTGGTGAAGGGCTCGCGCTTCATGAAAATGGAACGGGTCGCCGACGCGCTCGCCGCCGTTGCCACCCCGCAGGAGAACCACTGATGCTGCTCGCATTGGCCCAATGGCTCGCACAGGACGTGCGTTTCTTCAACGTGTTCAACTACATCACGTTGCGTACCGTGCTGGCGGCGATGACTGCGTTGCTCATCTCCTTTGCCGCCGGCCCCGGCGTCATCCGCTGGCTGGCCGCCAAGAAAATCGGTCAGGCAGTGCGTACCGACGGGCCGCAGACGCATCTCGTCAAGTCCGGTACGCCGACCATGGGCGGCGTGCTGATCCTCATCGCGATCGGCATCACGACGCTGCTGTGGGGCGATTTGACCAATAAATACGTGTGGACCGTGCTGGTCGTCACGCTCGGCTACGGTATCGTCGGCTGGTACGACGACTGGAAGAAGGTGGTCTATCGCGATCCGGCCGGCCTGGCCGCCAAGTGGAAATACTTCTGGCAATCGGTGCTCGGCATCGGTGCCGCGCTCTTCCTTGCCTTCTCGGCCAAGTCCGGCGCCGAAACCCAGCTCATCGTGCCCTTCTTCAAGTCGGTTGCCTATCCGTTGGGCATCGTCGGCTTCATCACGCTGACCTATTTCGTCATCGTCGGCACCAGCAATGCGGTCAATCTGACCGATGGCCTCGACGGCCTGGCGATCATGCCGACCGTGATGATCGCCTCGGCCTTCGTGCTTTTCGCCTACGTTACCGGCCATGCGGTGTACGCCAAATATTTGCTGATTCCCTACGTGCCGGGCGCTGGCGAGTTGTGCATCTTCCTCGGTGCGATTGCCGGGGCCGGCCTCGGCTTCCTGTGGTTCAACGCCTATCCGGCCGAAGTCTTCATGGGTGACGTCGGCGCGCTGGCGCTTGGCGCTGCACTCGGCATCGTCGCCGTGATCATCCGCCAGGAAATCGTGCTGCTGATCATGGGCGGCGTCTTCGTCGTCGAAACCCTGTCGGTGATGCTGCAGGTCAGCTGGTTCAAATACACCAAGAAAAAATACGGCGAGGGCCGCCGCATCCTGCGCATGGCGCCGCTGCACCACCATTTCGAACAAACCGGCTGGAAGGAGACGCAGGTCGTCGTCCGCTTCTGGATCATCACCATCATGCTCGTGCTGGTCGGGCTGTCGTCGTTGAAGCTGCGGTAAACATGGAACTCAAGGGCAAACGCGTTCTGGTGATCGGGCTCGGTGAGTCCGGACTGGCGATGGCCAAGTGGCTGCATCGTCAGGGCGCGTTCGTCCGTGTCGCCGATTCGCGCACCAACCCGCCGAACGTTGAAGCCCTGCAAGCTGTGGCGCCTGGCGCAGAGCTGATTGCCGGCGAGTTCACGTCGGCGACCTTCGCCGCTTGCGAGGTGGTGGCCTTATCGCCGGGCGTAGCCAAGGCGACGCCGGCGATTGCCGCTTGCGGCCTGCCGCTCATTTCCGAAATCGAGCTGTTTGCCGCCGGCGTGCGCGAACAGGCGACGGGCTCGCAGATCATCGCGATTACCGGCAGCAACGGCAAGACGACGACCACGGCGCTGACCGCCTATCTGCTGAATGCGGCCGGCGTGCCGGCGATTGCCTGCGGCAACATCTCGCCGTCGGCGCTCGATGCGCTGATGGATGCGCAGGATGCCGGCGTCCTGCCGCAAGTCTGGGTGGTTGAACTGTCCAGTTTCCAGCTCGAAACGACACATCACCTGAATGCCGCCGCCGCGACCGTGCTCAATGTCTCGGAAGATCATCTCGATCGTTACGAGGGCAGCCTCGCCAATTACGCCGAAGCGAAGTCGCGCGTCTTCCAGGGCAAGGGCGCGATGATCCTCAATCGCGACGACGACTGGTCGATGGCGAATGGCCGTTGCGGTCGCAAGATGATCACCTTCGGCCTGAATGCCGCACCGCGCGGCGTCGATTACGGTTTTGTCGATGGCGCCATCTGCCGTGGAAAAGAGGCTTTGGTAACGGTCGACCGTCTGAAACTGTCCGGTTTGCACAATGCCGCCAACGCGATGGCGGCGCTGGCGCTGTGCGAAGCGGTTGGCGTCGCACCTGAACGTCTGGTCGAAGCGCTGCAGAGTTTTTCCGGCCTGCCGCACCGCGTCGAAACCGTGGCCGAGATCGGCGGCGTGCTCTACGTCGATGATTCCAAGGGCACCAATGTCGGCGCCACGCTGGCCGCCATCGAAGGCATGGGGCGCAAGGTCGGCATCGTGCTTGGCGGCGACGGCAAGGGCCAGGATTTCTCGCCCTTGAAGCCGGCGCTGGAAAAACATGGCCGTGCCGTGGCGCTGATTGGCCGCGATGCGGCCGCGATCGGCATGGCCCTCGAAGGCAGCGGCGTGCCTACCCGCATCCTCGGCGACATGGAAGCCGCCGTGCGCTGGCTGGCCGGTCATGCCGAAGCCGGCGACTGCGTGCTGCTCTCGCCGGCCTGCGCCAGTCTCGACATGTACAAGAATTACGCGCACCGGGCGCAGGCTTTCATCGATGCGGTGGGAGGGCTGACGGCATGATGATTGGTGCCCTCGACGCGCCGCGCCGCCAGGTGGCCGAGATCGATTACGCGCTGCTGTGGAGCGTGCTGATCCTGCTCTTCATCGGCCTGGTCATGGTCTATTCGGCCTCGATCGCCACCGCCGAAGGTGGCCGCTTCACCAATCACCAGCCGGCCTATTACCTGATCCGCCACGGTATCTTCCTGTGCATCGGCATGGTCGCTGCCGCCGTCACCTTCCAGGTGCCGATCAGCCTGTGGCAGAAATATTCGCCCTACCTGTTCATGGCCGGCGTCGTGCTGCTCGCCATCGTCCTGATTCCCGGTATCGGGCGTGACGTCAATGGCGCCCGTCGCTGGCTGCCGCTCGGCTTTGCCAATCTGCAGCCGTCCGAACTGATGAAAATGTTCGCCGTGCTCTATGCCGCCGACTACACCGTGCGCAAGATCAACGTCATGCATGACCTGAAACAGGCCTTCCTGCCAATGTTCGGCGCGATGGCCATCGTCGGCATGCTGCTGCTCAAGGAACCGGACTTCGGCGCCTTCGTCGTGATCATCTCGATCGCCATGGGCATCCTCTTCCTCGGCGGCCTGCGTGCGCGGCTGTTTGCGCTGCTCATCGTCGGCCTGCTGATCGCCTTCACGGTGATGATCATCGTCTCGCCCTACCGGCGCGACCGCGTCTTCGGCTTCATGGATCCGTGGGCCGATGCCTTCGGGCGCGGCTACCAGCTGTCGCACTCGCTGATCGCTTTCGGGCGTGGCGAGCTGTTCGGCGTCGGTCTCGGTGCCAGCGTCGAGAAGCTTTTCTACTTGCCGGAAGCGCATACCGACTTCCTGCTTGCCGTGATTGCAGAGGAAACGGGTTTCTTCGGCGTCGTCGCGGTGATCGGCTTGTTCGCGCTGCTCGTCCAGCGTGCCTTCGCCATCGGCCGCCAGTGCGTCCAGCTCGACCGCCTCTATCCGGCGCTGGTCGCGATGGGCATGGGGATCTGGTTCGGCGTGCAGTCCTTCATCAACATGGGCGTCAACATGGGCCTGCTGCCGACCAAGGGCCTGACCCTGCCGCTGATGAGCTTCGGCGGCTCCGGCATCTTCGCCAACTGCGTGGCGCTGGCGATTCTTCTGCGTGTGGATTGGGAGAATCGACAGCTGATGCGTGGGGGTAAATTATGAGCAAGACCATCATGATCATGGCTGGCGGTACCGGCGGCCACATTTTCCCGGCCCTCGCTGTTGCTCACAAGCTCCGCGATGCCGGCTGGCGCGTCGTCTGGCTGGGCAATCCGGATGGCATGGAAGCCCGTCTGGTGCCGCAGCACGGCTTCGAGATGGTCTGGGTCAAGTTTGCCGCGCTGCGCGGCAAGGGCCTGCTGCGCAAGCTGCTGCTGCCGATCAACCTGTTGCGTGGCTTCTGGCAGGCCTGGCAAGCGATCCGTCAGGTGCAGCCCAACGTCGTGCTCGGCATGGGCGGCTACATCACCTTCCCGGGCGGCATGATGGCGGCCCTGCTGGGCAAGCCGCTGGTCGTGCATGAACAGAATTCCGTAGCCGGGCTGGCCAATCGCGTCCTGGCCGGTGTTGCCGACCGGGTGGTGAGCGGTTTCCCCGACGTGCTCAAGGGCTGTGTCTGGGCTGGCAATCCGGTGCGCCCGGAAATTGCTGCCATTGCCGCACCCGCCGAGCGTTTTGCCGAGCGTACTGGCGCTCTGCGCCTGCTGGTCATTGGCGGCAGTCTCGGCGCCCAGGTGCTCAACGAGTCCGTACCCAAGGCGATGGCGCTGCTCGCTGCCGACCAGCAGCCGCAGATCGTGCATCAGGCCGGCGAGAAACACATCGAAGCCCTGCAGGCCAATTACGCCGCCGTCGGTGTGCAGGCGCACTGCGTGCCTTTCATCGAGGACATGGCCGGTGCCTACGAATGGGCCGATCTGGTTATTTGCCGTTCCGGCGCGTTGACCGTTGCGGAGCTGACTGCGGCCGGCGTCGCCAGCATCCTGGTGCCCTTCCCGCATGCGGTCGACGATCACCAGACCGGGAATGCGAAATTCCTGGTCAATGTCGGCGGCGCCTTCCTGCTGCCGCAAACCGAATTGACGCCGGAAGCCATCGCGCTGATCCGGAACTACAGCCGCAGCCAGCTGCTGGAAATGGCCGAAAAGGCCCGCAGCCTGGCCAAGCCCGACGCCACCGCAGAAGTGGCCAATATTTGCGCCGAGAGTGCCAAGTGAAACATAAAGTCAAACACATCCATTTCGTCGGTGTCGGTGGTTCCGGCATGAGCGGCATCGCCGAAGTGCTGGTCAATCTGGGGTACACGGTCAGCGGTTCCGACATCGCGGCCAGTGCGACGACCCGCCGCCTCGAAGGCGAAGGCATCCAGGTGACGATCGGCCACGCGGCCGAAAATATCCAGGGCGCCCAGGCTGTCGTCGTGTCCACCGCGGTCAAGGCCGATAACCCGGAAGTGGTCGCGGCGCGTGAGCGGCACATCCCGGTCGTGCCGCGCGCCCTGATGCTGGCCGAACTGATGCGCCTGAAGCGCGGTATCGCGATTGCCGGCACGCACGGCAAGACGACGACAACCAGCCTGGTGACCAGCATCCTCGCCGAAGGTGGCATCGATCCGACCTTCGTCATCGGCGGTCGCCTGAATGCGGCCGGCGCCAATGCCCGGCTCGGTTCCGGCGACTTCATCGTGGCCGAGGCCGACGAGTCGGATGCTTCCTTTCTGTTCCTGTCGCCGGTCATCTCGGTGGTCACCAATATCGATGCCGACCACATGGAAACCTATGGCCACGACTTCGAGCGTCTCAAGGGCGCCTTCGTCGATTTCCTGAATCGTCTGCCGTTCTACGGCGTCGCCGTGGTTTGCGGCGACGACGCCAACGTGCGCGCCATCCTGCCGCAGGTTGCCAAGCAGATCATCACTTACGGCCTGTCCAGCGAGTGCAATTTCTACGCCGAGAACATCGTCGCCGACGCCGGCCAGATGCGCTTCGACTGCGTGCGGGTCAATGGTTCGGTGTCGCGCTTGTCGATCACGCTCAACACGCCGGGCATGCATAACGTGCTCAATGCGCTGGCGGCGATTGCCGTGGCGACCGAAGTGCAGGTGCCGGATGCCGCCATCGTCAAGGCGCTCGCCGAGTTCAAGGGCGTCGGCCGCCGCTTCCAGCGCTACGGTGAAGTGGCCCTGCGCAGTGAGGACGGTACTTCGGGCGGTTCCTTCACGCTGGTCGACGACTACGGGCATCACCCGGTCGAAATGGCCGCGACCCTGGCCGCTGCCCGCGGTGCTTTCCCCGGTCGTCGTCTCGTGCTCGCCTTCCAGCCGCACCGCTATACGCGCACCCGCGACTGCTTCGAGGACTTCATCAAGGTGCTCTCAACGGTCGACGCGCTTTTACTGGCCGAAATCTACGCCGCCGGCGAAGCGCCGATTGTCGCTGCCGATGGCCGTTCGCTGGCCCGCGCCCTGCGCGTCGGCGGCAAGGTCGAGCCGGTGTTTGTCGAAGATATCGCGGCAATGCCGCAAACGATCATGGATGTCGCGCGTGACGGCGACGTGGTGTTGTGCATGGGCGCTGGTTCGATCGGCGCCGTTCCGGGCAAGGTGGTGGAGTTCAAATGAGCGGTTTCGGTAAAGTCGCAGTCCTTTTCGGCGGTACGTCCGCCGAACGCGAAGTCTCCCTCAACAGCGGTTCGCGCGTGCTCGCCGCATTGCAGGGACAGGGCATCGACGCCCACTCGTTCGATCCGGCCGAGCAGCCGCTCGATGCGCTCAAGGGTTATGACCGCGCCTTCGTCGCGCTGCACGGTCGACACGGCGAAGACGGCACAATTCAGGGCGCCCTCGAACTGATGCACATCCCCTATACCGGTTCCGGTGTGATGGCGTCGGCGCTCGGCATGGACAAATTCCGCACCAAGCTGCTGTGGCGCGCCGCCGGCCTGCCGATTCCCGATTACGCGCTGCTTACCGCCGATTCGGATTTCGACGAAGTCGAGGAAGAGCTTGGCCTGCCGATTTTCGTCAAGCCGGCGCATGAAGGTTCGTCGATCGGCATCAGCAAGGTCAAGGAGCGCGGCACGCTGCGCGCCGCCTATGCCGAGGCCGCCAAGTACGACTCGCTGGTGATCGCCGAGCGCGGCGTCATGGGCGGCGAATACACGGTCGGCATCCTCGGCGACCAGGCCCTGCCGATCATCAAGATCGAGCCGGCTTCCGAGTGGTACGACTACGAAGCCAAGTACAACCGCGACGACACGCGCTACCTGTGTCCCTGCGGCCTGCCGGAAGCCAAGGAACTGGAAATCCGCAAGGGTGCCCTCGAGGCTTTCCGCATCCTCGGTGGCCGCGGCTGGGGCCGGGTCGATTTCCTAATGGATGAAGACGGCAATCACTATTTCCTGGAAGTGAACACCGCACCGGGCATGACCGATCACTCGCTGGTGCCGATGGCGGCCCGCGTGAACGGCATGGAGTATCCGGCGTTGGTGCGTCGGGTCCTCGAAATGGCTGCCAACGATTGAGTGGATGAATGTGGAACAAACCGCACCTGCTGAACGCCATTGCCGACCTGCTGATGCTGGTCGCTTCGGCTGCCCTGCTCGCCGCAGCGGCGGTCTGGCTGGTGCGCGTGCCGTCCTTGCCGGTGCGTCAGGTGGTTTTCGCCGACGTGCTGCCGCATACGCAGCGTCTGGAAATCGAGCAGGTGCTGCCGGGGGCGCTGAAGGGCAATTTCTTCAGCCTGAATCTGGAAGCCGTGCGCGGCACGCTGGAAAAGCTGCCCTGGGTGCGCAAGGTCGATGTGCGGCGCGTCTGGCCGGCCCGGCTGGAAGTCCGGATCGAGGAACACCGGCCGGTGGCGCGCTGGGGCGAGGGGCGGGGCGAGCTGGTGAACAGTTATGGCGAGGTTTTCACTGCCGTGCTCGGCGACTCGGAGCTCGCCGTGCTGCCTTTGCTGGCCGGTCCGGCCGGCAGTTCGCAAGAAGTGCTGCGCCGTTACAGCGAGCTGGTCGGCAGTTTCCGGACGGTCGGCGAGAAGCCGGTGCAGGTGACCTTGTCGCCGCGTCTGGCCTGGCAGTTGAAGCTGGAGAACGGAATGTTGGTGGACATGGGGCGCGAGCAGGCCAAGGCGCCGCTCGGGGTGCGTCTGCAACGTTTTATCGAGGTTTATCCGGAAACGGTCGCCAAGCGGGCGATACGGCCGGCAGTGGTGGATTTGCGCTATCCGAACGGCTTCGCGATGCGAGTCGCGGGCGAAGGGAAGGGAAAGTAGGCATATGAGCAGGGATAACAAGGATCTGGTCGTTGGTCTGGACATCGGGACGTCGAAGATCGTCGCGCTGGTCGCCGAGATCAACCAGGAAGGCCAGTTGAACGTGATCGGCATGGGCTCGCAGGATTCGCGCGGCCTGAAAAAAGGCGTCGTGGTGAACATCGAGGAAACGGTGCACACCATCAGCCGCGTCGTGCAGGAGGTCGAACTGATGGCCGACTGCAAGGTGCGCGACGTCTATACCGGGATCGCTGGCAGCCACATCAAGAGCTTCAATTCGAACGGCATGGTCGCGATCAAGGACAAGGAAGTCACGCCGTCCGACGTCGAGCGCGTCATCGAGACCGCCAAGGCGATGCCGATTCCGGCCGATCAGGAAATCCTGCACATCCTGACGCAGGAATTCGTCATCGACGGCCAGGACGGCATCCGCGAGCCGATCGGCATGAGCGGCATGCGCCTCGAAGTGAAAACGCATATCGTCACCGGCGCCGTCTCGGCCGCCCAGAACATCGTCAAGTGCGTGCGCCGCTGCGGTCTGGAAGTGAATGACCTGGTGCTGCAGCCGCTCGCTTCCAGCTATGCCGTGCTCTCCGAAGACGAAAAGGATCTCGGCGTCTGCCTGATCGACATTGGCGGCGGCACGACCGATCTCGCCGTGTGGACGCAGGGCGCCATCCGCCACACTTCGGTGATTCCCATCGCCGGCGATCAGATCACCAACGACATTGCCATGGCGCTGCGTACGCCGACCCGCGAGGCCGAAGACATCAAGTGCAAGTACGGCTGCGCCCTGTCGCAACTGGCCGATGCCGCCGAGAACATGGAAGTCGCCGGCGTCGACGACCGGCCGAGTCGCAAGTTGAGCCGCCGCGCCCTGGCCGATGTCATCCAGCCGCGCGTCGAGGAACTCTACGAGCTGATCCAGAACGAACTGCGCCGTGCCGGTTTCGAGGAGGTTTTGTCCTCCGGCATCGTGTTGACCGGTGGCGCCAGCGTCATGCCGGGCATGGTCGAGCTGGGCGAGGAAATTTTTCACATGCCGGTCCGTCTCGGCAACCCGAAATACCACGGCAGCCTGGCCGATGTTGTCCAGAACCCGCGTTTCTCGACCGCCTACGGCCTGCTGCTCGAAGCCCAGGCGCAGCGCAAGCGCGGCCAGAAGATCCAGGAAAAGCAGGGCTTCATGGATGTTTTCCAGGGAATGAAGTCCTGGTTCGTAAAGAATTTTTGATTTGTATTTGAACAGTTTTTTCAGAGGAGGTAGTCATGTTTGAGATCATCGAGAAGGACGAGGAAGTCGGCACGATCATCAAGGTGTTCGGGGTCGGCGGTGCCGGTGGCAATGCCATCGAGCACATGATTCGCGAAGGCGTGAACGGCGTTGAATTCATCGCCGCCAACACCGACGCACAGGCGCTCAGCCGCAATGCTGCAGCGAGCAAGCTGTCGCTCGGCAAGACCGGCCTCGGTGCCGGTGCCAAGCCGGAAAAGGGCCAGGAAGCTGCCCAGGCGCATCGCGACGAAATCCGTGCGACGCTGGAAGGCGCTCACATGGCTTTCATCACCGCCGGCATGGGCGGTGGCACGGGTACCGGTGCGGCTCCCGTGGTCGCCGAAATTGCCCGCGAAATGGGCATCCTGACGGTCGGTGTCGTGACCAAGCCGTTCAGTTTTGAAGGCAACAAGCGGATGAAGTCCGCCGAAGCCGGTATTGCCGAATTCTCCAAGCATGTCGATTCGCTGATCGTCATCCTCAATGACAAGCTGATGGAAGTCATGGGCGACGATGCCGATGTCGACGATTGCTTCAAGGCAGCTGACGATGTGCTGAAAAACGCCGTCGGCGGTATTGCCGAAATCATTACCTACCCGGGTCTGGTTAACGTCGACTTTGAAGACGTGCGTACCGTGATGGGTGAAATGGGCCGTGCCATGATGGGTTCCGCTGCTGCTGCCGGCGTTGATCGCGCCCGCATCGCTGCTGAACAGGCCGTCGCTTCGCCGCTGCTCGAAGGCGTCAACCTGTCCGGTGCCAAGGGCGTGCTGGTCAACATCACGGCTGCCAAGGGCGGCCTGAAGATGAAGGAAGTCAATGAAGTGATGAACACCGTCAAGGCCTTTGCGGCCGAAGACGCACACATCATCTTCGGCGCCGTGTACGACGAACTGATGGGCGACCAGCTGCGCGTCACCGTGGTTGCCACCGGTCTCGGTCAGGCGGTTGCCAAGCGTCAGACTTTCGAAGTCATCAATACCCCGGTCCTGCAGGCGCAAGCCACCGGCACGCACGATGCCGTGGCCTTCTCCAGCGGTTCGGCCATCGACTACAACCAGATCGCCGATGTCCCGGCCGTGGTGCGCAAGCGCAACGTGACGGTCGAGGCGCTGGCCAACAGTGGTGTGGATCGTTACGACATTCCGGCTTTCCTGCGCAAGCAGGCGGATTGATGTAACAAAGCCTTTCTCTGAAAAAGGGCGGCGGCGCGTTGTGTTACAATGCGCCGCTCCCCAAATTATTCAAGCACTTGCATGCTCAAGCAACGCACGCTCAAGACAATTATTCGCGCCTCAGGTGTTGGCCTGCATGGCGGCGTCAAGGTCAATATGGCCCTGCGCCCGGCTGCCCCCGATACCGGCATCGTCTTCCGTCGCGTCGATTTGCCCGAGCCGGTGGATATTCCCGCCAAGGCCTTCATGGTCGGCGACACCCGCATGTGCTCCTGTCTGGAACTGGACGGGGTGAAAGTGGGCACCATCGAACACCTGATGTCGGCCTTTGCCGGTCTCGGTATCGATAATGCCTGGGTGGACCTGGATGCGCCGGAAGTGCCCATCCTTGACGGTTCGGCTGCACCGTTTGTTTTCCTGATCCAGTCCGCTGGCATCGAGGAACAGAATGCCGCCAAGAAATTCATACGCGTCACGCAGCCAATCGAAGTTCGCGATGGCGACAAATGGGCGCGTTTCGAGCCTTACGACGGCTACAAGCTGGCTTTTTCCATCGTTTTCAATCACCCGGCGATCGACAAGTCGGCGCAAAAGGCGGTCATCGACTTCGCCGAGCAGTCCTACACGCGCGAAGTGGCGCGGGCGCGCACCTTCGGCTTCATGCAGGAAGTCGAATACCTGCGCGAAAACGGTCTGGCGCTGGGTGGCGGTCTGGAAAACGCGATCGTTCTCGACGAATTCCGCGTCCTCAACCAGGATGGCCTGCGTTACGGCGACGAGTTCGTGAAGCACAAGATTCTCGACGCGGTCGGCGATCTCTATCTGCTCGGTCATCCGCTGCTTGCCGCGTATTCGTCGCACAAGGGCGGGCATGCGCTGAACAATCAGCTGGCGCGCGAACTGCTCAATCATCAGGAATCCTGGGAGTTCGCTTCCTTCGATGTCGCCGAGCAGGCGCCGGTTGGCGTCACGCGCTGGCTGAATCAGCCGGCCTGATTTTCCGGTCGCAGCGGCGGCCGGTTTTCCCTGTTTTTTGTTGGTCGACCGCTACGCCGAGGCATGCCGGATACGGCTCAGTCGCGCCGGGCAGCGCGCTCGAGCAGGCGGTCGAGCGCTTCGCGCAGCGGGCCTTTTGGCAGTTTTTCGGTAGTCGACCGCAGTGCGTCGCAGGCCTTGTCGGAAATCGGCTTCTGCGTGGAAGTTGTTGATTGCGAAAGAATTTCGCGGGGTTGAACTTTTACTTCCATGACGCTACACTCCGCCCCTCCTTTCGATAACTCGCTGCACAAGCGCTGACTCATCTGGCGAATTTTGGCGGCGACCGCACCGTTGTCGGTGTGGATAACGATTTTCCCCGACTTGTAATTGGCGACCCGCGCCGAGTGCTGAAAAGCCTCTGGCGCAATCGTTTCGAAGTGGCGTGAGAGCTGGAGCAAAAGGCGTGCGTGGGCCATGAAGCGGCCACTGGCGGCGTCACGGTCGAGATAGTGCTCTGGCCCGTTGTACATAGGAGGTTCCGTGCAGATTATTCTGGTTTCGCGCCATCTGAAGGCGGCGCGCACAATCACCATTATGCCTCGTCATGTCGTGGCGGTGCTTGCCGTCGTGTTGACCCTGGTCTTTTCCACCTCGGCGATCTTTTCCTGGCTGTCGGTACATTTCCGTCTGCCGCTGGTCGAAGACCTGATGTTGTCGCTGCAACGTCAGGAGTCGCAGAAGTCGCGCGACTACGTCAGCAACAACCTGCAACTGATGGCAACCCGGCTCGGCGAACTGCAGGCGCAGGTATTGCAACTCGATGCCCTGAGCGAGCGGGTGGCAAATCTTTCCGGCATCAAGCGCGAAGCGCCGGCGGTTCGCGGCAAAGCCGGGCAGGGCGGCCCTTATTTGCCGGCGCCGATGACGGAAAACGAGTTGCAGGGCGAAATCGAACGCCTGATGGCGACTGTCGAGCGCAAGACCGATGAGCTTGCCGTGCTTGAGTCACGTCTGCTCGAGAAGAAAGTGCGCGACCGTCTGTTGCCGACCACCTTGCCGGTCAAGGATGCGGCGCTGGGGTCCGCCTTTGGCCACCGCAGTGACCCGATTGCCGGCTTGCGGGCCATGCACGAGGGGCTGGACTTTACCGCGGATATCGGCACGCCGGTTATCGCAGCGGCGGACGGCGTGATTCTCTCGGCTGGCTATCATCCGGATTTCGGCAACGTCATCGATATCGATCATGGCGATGGCCTGAGCTCGCGTTACGCCCATTTGTCGCGTATCGATGCCAAGCCGGGCGGTCTGGTCAAGCGCGGCGAGCTGATCGGAGCGGTCGGCACGACCGGGCGGTCGACCGGTGCCCACCTGCATTTCGAGGTGCGAATGCTGGGTGTGGCGCAGGACCCGGCGCTGTTCCTGAAAAAGGGTATCGAGTTCGCCCAGGTCAAGCGCCGTTGATGTAGGTCAAGTCGGCATAAAGACATAAGTCAGCCGGGCAGCGTCCGTTCGGGACTGCGTGCTAGAATCGGCGCTTTGCTGCAGCGCGCAACCAACCTTCGAACGCGATGATTTCTGGCCTACTCAAAAAGATTTTCGGCAGCCGCAATGACCGGCTGATCAAACAATATTCCCAGACCGTACGCCGCATCAATGCGCTCGAGCCCTCGCTCGAAGCCTTGAGCGACGAGCAGCTGCGCGCCAAGACGGACGAGTTCCGCCAGCGCTACGCCAACGGTGAAACACTCGACGACCTGCTGCCGGAGGCCTTTGCGGTCGTTCGTGAAGCCGGCAAACGCGAGCTGGGCATGCGTCACTTCGATGTCCAGATGATCGGCGGCATGGTGCTGCATTACGGCAAGATCGCCGAAATGCGCACCGGTGAAGGCAAGACGCTGGTCGGCACGCTGCCGGCCTATCTCAATGCCATCTCGGGCAAGGGCGTGCATGTCATCACGGTGAACGATTACCTGGCCACCCGTGACTCGGAATGGATGGGGCGGCTGCATCGCTTCCTCGGCCTGAGCGTCGGCGTCAATCTGTCGCAGATGGATCACGAGGCCAAGCAGGCTGCCTACGCGGCCGACATCACCTACGGCACCAACAACGAATTCGGTTTCGACTACCTGCGCGACAACATGGTCTATACGGCCGGCGAACGCGTCCAGCGCAGTCTCAATTTCGCCATCGTCGACGAAGTGGACTCGATCCTGATCGACGAAGCGCGTACGCCGCTGATCATTTCCGGCCAAGCCGACGACCAGACCGATCTCTATGTCCGCATGCGCGCCGTCGTGCCGCTGCTGTCGCGGGCTGCCGAAGAAAACGGCGAAGGTGATTTCTGGGTCGACGAGAAGGGCCACCAGGTCCATCTGTCCGAAGCCGGTTACGTGCATGCCGAGGAACTGCTTGCCGAGCATGGCATCCTCAAGGAAGGCACCAGCCTCTACGACGCCGCCAACATCACGCTGATGCATCACCTGAACGCGGCATTGCGTGCCATGACGCTGTTCCACAAGGATCAGCATTACGTCGTGCAGAATGGCGAAATCGTCATCGTCGACGAGTTCACCGGTCGCCTGATGTCCGGTCGCCGCTGGTCGGATGGCCTGCACCAGGCTGTCGAAGCCAAGGAAGGTGTGGCCATCCAGGCCGAGAACCAGACCCTGGCCTCGATCACCTTCCAGAACTACTTCCGCATGTACGGCAAGCTGGCCGGCATGACCGGCACGGCCGATACCGAAGCCTACGAATTCCACCAGATCTACGGTCTGGAAACCGTCGTCGTCCCGACGCATCGTGCCATGGTGCGCAAGGACATGAACGATCTGGTTTTCAAGACGGCGGACGAAAAGCACGCGGCGATCATTGCCGACATCAAGGAATGCGCCAAGCGCGGCCAGCCGGTGCTGGTCGGCACGACCTCGATCGAAGCCTCGGAACTGCTCTCCGGCCTGCTCGACAAGGAAGGCCTGGCGCACAACGTGCTCAATGCCAAGCAGCATGCCCGCGAAGCAGAAATCGTCATTGAAGCCGGTCGACCGGGTGTGATCACCATCGCCACCAACATGGCCGGTCGCGGTACCGACATCGTGCTCGGCGGCAGCATCGAAAAGGCGACTTCGGCGATCAAGCACGACGAATCGCTGCCGCCAGCCGAACGCGACGCCAAAATCGCCGAAATGCGTGCCGAATGGCAGAAGGCGCACGATCAGGTGCTCGCTTCCGGCGGCCTGCACATCATCGGTTCCGAACGCCACGAATCGCGCCGCATCGACAACCAGTTGCGCGGTCGCGCCGGTCGTCAGGGCGATGCCGGTTCCTCGCGTTTCTACCTGTCGCTCGACGATCCCTTGTTGCGCATCTTTGCCGGCGAGCGCCTGCGCGCCATCATGGACAAGCTGAAAATGCCGGAAGGCGAGGCGATCGAGCATCCGCTCGTTACCCGCTCGCTGGAATCGGCGCAGCGCAAGGTGGAAGCGCGCAACTTCGACATCCGCAAGCAACTGCTCGAATACGACGACGTCGCCAACGACCAGCGCAAGGTGATCTACCAGCAGCGCAACGAACTGCTCGAAACCGACGACATCTCGGAAACCATCACTGCGATGCGCCACAGCGTCATCGCCGAAACCTTCCGTCTCTACGTGCCGGCCGAATCGGTCGAAGAGCAATGGGACATGGAAGGCCTGGAGCGTGCGCTGGCCGCCGATCTGCTGATCGAAGCGCCGGTTGCCGAATGGTTCAAGAACGAGCCGACGCTGTCCGACGAAGACATCCTGTCGCGCATCGTGCATCGCGCCGATGAGGCCTATCAGGCCAAGGTCGATCTGGTCGGTGGCCCGAACTTCCACCAGTTCGAACGCAATGTCATGCTGCAGAGCCTCGACTCGCACTGGCGCGAACACCTGGCGGCGCTCGATCACCTGCGTCAGGGCATCCATCTGCGCGGCTACGCCCAGAAGAACCCGAAGCAGGAATACAAGCGCGAAGCCTTCGAGCTGTTCGAAGGCCTGCTCGACCTGGTGCGCAAGGAAGTCACCCGCATCGTGTTCACCGTGCAGATCCGCTCGGCGGAAGACGTCGAGGAAACCGCGCCGCATGCCGACGTGCAGAACGTGCAGTACCAGCACACCGGTTACGACGAAGCGCTCGGCGATCCCGAAGCGGCCGGCGCAGCCCCTGCTGCGGCAGACGATGCACCGAAGATCGGTCGCAACGATCCCTGCCCCTGCGGTTCGGGCAAGAAGTACAAGCACTGCCACGGAAAACTGTCCTGATTTTTACTGATTCCCCCCAAGGCACCCGCGTGGTGCCTTGATGCTTTTGGAGCCATGAGAATGCCTGTCAATTACGCTACCCCTGCTGCCGATCAACTCTTTCCCGTGGCCGGTGTGCGCCTTGGTGTTGCCGAGGCCGAAATCCGCAAGAAGAACCGCCGTGACCTGACCCTGGTGGCGCTCGACGCCGGTTGCACGGTGGCCGGCGTGTTCACGCAGAACCGCTTCTGTGCTGCGCCGGTGCAGATCTGTCGCAAGCATCTGGCGGGGGGGCAAGAGATTCGTGCCCTGGTCATCAATACCGGGATTGCCAACGCTGGCACCGGCGAGCCGGGCCGTCAGGCGGCGCAGGAAACCTGTGTTGCGGTCGGTGCCCTGCTCGGCGTTGCGCCGGAACAGGTACTGCCGTTCTCGACCGGGGTGATTCTCGAGCTGTTGCCGGTCGACCGCATCAAGGCCGGTCTTCCGGCTGTTTTCGCCGATCTGAAAGCGGATAACTGGCATGCCGCCGCGCACGGCATCATGACCACCGACACCGTTGCCAAGGCCGCTTCGCGCGTCCTGACGGTCAACGGCAAAAAAATCAGCATTTCCGGTGTCTCCAAGGGCGCCGGCATGATCAAGCCGAACATGGCGACCATGCTCGGTTTCCTCGCCACCGATGCTGGTATCGCGCAGCCGCTGCTTGATGCGCTGGTCAAGGAAGCCGCCGACGCTTCCTTCAACTGCATCACGGTCGACGGCGACACCTCGACCAACGATTCCTTCGTGATGATCGCCTCCGGCCAGTCCGGCGCCAGCTTCGCGTCTGCCAGCGACGCCGGCTGGGCCGAGGTCAAGGCCGCGATCATCGCCGTTTCGGTCGAACTTGCCCAGGCCATCGTGCGCGACGGCGAAGGCGCCACCAAGTTCATCACGGTCGCCGTCCAAGGCGGCAAGTCGGTTGAAGAGTGCCGCCAGGTCGGTTACGCGATCGGCCACTCGCCGCTGGTCAAGACCGCCTTTTTTGCCTCCGACCCCAATCTCGGGCGCATTCTCGCCGCCGTCGGCTATGCCGGCATCACCGATCTCGACGTCGATGGCGTCAAGGTCTGGCTGGACGATGTGCTGGTCGCCGAAAACGGCGGTCGGGCAGCGGCCTACAAGGAAGAAGATGGCGCCCGCGTCATGGCGCAGGCCGAAATCACCGTGCGCGTCGATCTCGGTCGTGGTGCGGCGCAGGCCAGTGTTTACACCTGCGATTTCTCCTACGATTACGTCAAGATCAACGCCGACTACCGCTCGTAACAGCCAAGTCCGGGCCGGGAGCTTCGCATGACCGACATTCGCCGCGACCTGGCCCGCAATACGCTGGCCATTTTCTGCATCATTGGCCTGATCGGCCTGTCGCTCTGGGTTTTGCGCCCCTTTCTGGCGGCGGCGGTGTGGGCGACGATGATCGTCGTCGCCACCTGGCCGCTGTTCCGCTCGCTTGAAGCCCGTCTCGGCAACCGCCGCTCGCCGGCGGTGATCCTGATGTCGCTCGCCATGCTGCTTTTGCTGGTACTGCCGCTGTGGCTGGCAATCGATACCATTTCCGATCATTTCGGGCAGTTGACCGCTGCCGGGCGCTCGCTGGCTGAAAACGGCCTGCCTCCGCCGCCGGCCTGGGTCTCCGGGCTGCCGCTGGTTGGCGAGTCGGTTGCCGGTTTCTGGCAGCAAGTCGCGCTCGACGGTTCGACCGGAGTCGTCGCCAAAGTGACGCCCTATGCTGCCGATACGGGTAAGTGGGTGCTCGCTCAGGTAGGTGGTCTGGGCGGCATGCTGATTCAGTTTTTCCTGGTCGTGACGATTGCCGCGATTCTTTATTCCTCGGGCGAGACCGGCGCGCGCATGGCCTTGCGCTTCGGTCGCCGGTTGGCCGGCGAGCGCGGCGAAAAGTCGATCGTGCTGGCCGGGCAGGCGATCCGTGGCGTCGCACTCGGCGTTGGCGTCACCGCCATCGTCCAGACGGTACTTGGCGGCATCGGTCTGGCTGTGGTCGGCATTCCTTTCGCGTCGTTGCTCTCGGCCTTGATGCTGATGCTGTGCATTGCCCAGATCGGGCCGATGCTGGTGCTGCTGCCGGCCGTCGGCTGGATGTACTGGCAGGGCGATACGGGCTGGGCGACGGGCTTGCTGGTGTGGAGTCTGATCGTTGGCAGCCTGGATAATTTCCTGCGTCCCATGCTGATCCGGCGCGGCGCCGATCTGCCCCTGCTGCTGATCTTCGCCGGCGTCATCGGCGGCATGCTCGGCTTCGGCCTGGTCGGCATTTTCGTCGGGCCGGTCGTGCTCGCCGTCACCTATACCCTGATGCAGGCCTGGGTTGAAGATGGCCTTGGCAAGGATGAAAGCGACGCCGAGCCGGCAGTGCCTTTGCCGCCTTCATAGCCGGCGCAGGCGGAGCAGTCGGAACCAGCCGCCGGCTAGGGCCGGCTGGTCGTGCTCCAGCGCCAGATCCGGCGCGGCAGCGAGCACTTCCTCGAAGACGACATCGAGCCGCGTTGCCAGTCGCCGCATCAGCGGATTGACCAGGCGGCGCAACAAGGCCGGCTGGCCGGCGCGCAGGAACTTGTCGAAAACCAGGACCTGGCCGCCCGGTCGCACGACGCGGGCGATTTCCGCAAAGCACAGGGCCGGCTGCGGCACCACCGCCAGGATCAGGTGCAGCACGGCGCTGTCAAAACTGTGATCGGCAAAGGGCAGGCGCTGCGCATCGCCCTGAACCGGTACGAAGTCGGCCCGGCCGGCGCGCGGCAGGGCGCGGCGCAGCATGGCATGGGTCAGGTCGAGGCCAACATAATGGTGTTGCGGTGGCAGGTGCGGCAGGTCGAGGCCGGTGCCGACGCCGGCCAGTAGCACGCGTCCGGGCTGTTCTGGCAGAGCGCGCAGGCTGTGCTGGCGGGCCGCCCGTGTCGCCCGGTCAATCGCCGCGTCGTAAAACGGTGCGATCAGCGTATAGCTGCGCTGCAGGCTCAATGCAGGGTGCGCGGCATGGCGAGGACGAACTCGGGGATTTCCGCCTCGAAGTGCGTGCCGTCCTCGGCCACCATCTGGTAAGTCCCTTTCATCGTGCCGACCGGTGTGGTCAGCGACGAGCCGCTGGTGTACTGGAAGCTTTCGCCCGGCTTGAGCAGCGGCTGCTTGCCGACGACGCCGAGGCCGCGCACTTCCTGCACCTCGTTGTTGGCGTCGGTGATGATCCAGTGCCGCGATACCAGCTGCGCCGCGACATCGCCGACATTGACGATGGTGATGGTGTAGGCGAACAGGTAGCGCTGGGCTTCCGGGTCGGATTGTTCGGGAATGAATAGCGGGCTGGATTCAACCTTGATGCAGTACTTGTCGGTGTCGGGCATGGGATAATTTCGTTTGTCTGTTTTTGTTCAGGGAACCATCATGTCAGTCAAAGATTACGTCATTGCACCGAGCATTCTTTCCGCCAATTTCGCCAAGCTGGGCGAGGAAGTGGCCAACGTCATCGCTGCGGGTGCCGACTGGATTCACTTTGACGTGATGGACAACCATTATGTTCCCAATTTAACCATCGGCCCGCTGGTTTGCGAGGCGATCCGCCCGTGCACCACGGCGCCGATCGACGTGCATCTGATGGTCAAGCCGGTTGATCGCATCATCCCCGATTTTGCCAAGGCCGGGGCCAATATCATCACCTTCCACCCGGAAGCTTCCGATCACGTTGATCGCAGCCTGTCGCTGATCCGCGATGCCGGCTGTCAGGGCGGCCTGGTTTTCAACCCGGCGACGCCGCTCGATTACATGGACTATGTGCTCGACAAGATCGACGTCATCCTGCTGATGAGTGTCAATCCCGGCTTCGGCGGCCAGAAATTCATTCCCGGTACGCTGGCCAAGGCGCGTCAGGCACGGGCCAAACTCGATGCCTATGAAAAGGAAAGCGGCCGGCGTATCCGCCTGGAAATCGATGGCGGCGTGAATACCGGCAACATTGCCGAGATCGCCCGCGCCGGCGTCGATGCCTTCGTTGCCGGCTCGGCGGTTTATGGCGCCGGCAAGGCGGAAGATCCGCATCGCTACGATACGATCATTGGCGCGCTGCGCAGCGAACTGGCGAAGGTCTGATGTATTTCCAGTCGGTCACTTTCGATCTCGACGGCACGCTGCTCGACACCATTGCCGATCTGGCCGAAGCCTGCCGGCTGATGCTTGATGAAATCGGCGCACCGCCGCGCTCGCCGGCCGAAGTACACAGCTTCGTCGGCAAGGGCATGGCGGTGCTGGTCGAGCGCTGCCTGACGCATGCGCAGCCGCCGTCGGTGGAGCAGCTCAATGTGGCGATCGCATCGTTCAAGCGGCATTACGCAGCGGTCAACGGTCGTTTGACGACGATTTATCCCGGCGTGATCGCCGGTCTCGATGTCTGGAAGGCGAGCGGCCTCCGGATGGGCGTCGTCACCAACAAGCCGGGCATGTTCACCGAGGTGCTGCTCGAACACATGGGGCTGGCCGGCTATTTCGACGTGGTCGTTTCCGGCGATACGACGGCGCACAAGAAACCGCATCCGGAGCCCATACTGCACGCCTGCCGCATCCTTGGCGTGCGGCCGGACCGCAATCTGCACATCGGCGACTCGAAACACGACATCCATGCCGCGCATGCCGCCGGTTGCCTGGCCTATGCCGTGCCCTACGGCTACAACGAGGGCGAGCCGGTGGACAGTTTTGATTGTGATGCGCTAGTATCCGACCTGCTCGCCGCCTATCGGCAAGCGCTCACTTTCAAGACCTCCTGACCAAATGACCTTCTTGCACTTCTGGAACATCGAGCTTCGTTGGCGCCGCTGGCGTCCGTAATCTCTCGTCCGTTCGGCGCCCACGTTGATACAGGGCGCATCCAGTTGCGCAACACCCACGTCATTTCCGAGGCTTCCCATGACTGAAACCGAATTCAACGCGCTTGCCGCGCAAGGCTACAACCGTATTCCCGTTACGCTGGAAACGTTCGCCGATCTCGACACGCCGCTCTCGATTTACCTAAAGCTGGCCAATACGCCCTACACCTACCTGCTCGAATCGGTGCAGGGCGGCGAGCGCTTTGGCCGCTACTCGATCATCGGCCTGGCCGCATCGACGCGCATCGTCGTCAACGGCCACCAGGTGCTGGTCCTGACCGGCAACCGCATCGCCGAGCGCGAGGACGACACCAACCCGCTCGAGTTCATCGGCAATTACATGAAGCGCTTCCGCGCGCCGGCCACGTCCGGCCTGCCGCGCTTCTGCGGCGGCCTGGTCGGCTGTTTCGGCTACGACACCGTGCGCTATGTCGAAACCCGTCTGACCCGCACCAACAAGCCGGACGAAATCGGCACGCCGGACATCGGCCTGCTGCTCTCCGAAGAAATCGCCGTCGTCGACAACCTGTCCGGCAAACTGACCCTGATCGTCTACGCCGAGCCGGGCTTCCCGGGCGCCTATCAAAAGGCACGCGCCCGCCTCAAGGAGTTGCTGCAAAAACTGCGCACCCCGGTCAATCTGCCCAGCGAACAGCCGGTGCATTCCGAGCCGGCCGTTTCGGTGTTCGGCGAGGCTGCCTTCAAGCAGGCGGTGCTCAAGGCCAAGGCCTACATCACCGAAGGCGACATCATGCAGGTCGTCCTTTCGCAGCGCATGACCAAGCCCTTCCACGCCAGCCCGCTGGCGCTGTATCGCACCCTGCGCAGCCTGAATCCGTCGCCCTACATGTTCTATTTCGATTTCGAGGATTTCCATGTCGTCGGCGCCTCGCCGGAGATCCTGGTTCGCCTCGAAGGCGAGCGCGTCACCGTGCGGCCGATTGCCGGCACACGTAAACGCGGTGCTTCGCCGGAAGAGGATGCCGCGCTGGCCGAAGAGTTGCTCTCCGACCAGAAAGAACTGGCCGAGCATACCCAGTTGCTTGATCTCGGGCGCAACGATTGCGGTCGCGTCGCGCGTGTCGGCTCGGTGAAACTCACCGATCGCATGGTGATCGAGCGCTACTCGCACGTGATGCACATCGTCTCCAATGTCGAAGGCAAGCTGCAACCCGGCCTCGATGCGCTCGACGTGCTGCGCGCCACCTTCCCGGCCGGTACCGTGTCCGGCGCACCGAAGGTGCGGGCGATGGAAATCATCGACGAGCTGGAACCGGTCAAGCGCGGCATCTACGCCGGTTCGGTCGGCTATCTCGGCTTCAATGGCGACATGGATGTGGCGATCGCGATCCGCACCGCCGTGCTCAAGGACAAGAAGCTCTACGTGCAGGCCGGCGCCGGCATCGTCGCCGACTCCGATCCCAATTCGGAATGGACTGAAACCCTGAACAAGGCCCGTGCCGTGCTGCGCGCCGCCGAACTGGCCGAACAGGGCCTGGATACGCGCATCGACTGAGTTCTACCGGTCGACATGAAAAAACCGCCTGAAATCAGGCGGTTTTTTTACGTCGACCGTTCGGTGCCTTCGCTTTGCGGTGGCAGCCAGCCGCGCCAACGGAAGAAAAGCTCGGTCAGCCACAGGCCGTAATAGGTCGCGAACCAGGCAAAGATGGTGTCGGACAGGAAATGGCCGCCGGCCGACATGCGAACGACTGCGAGCAGGCTTCCTGCGGCGAGGCTGGCAAATAGCCAGCGGCGGCGTATGGCCGGTGCGCCTAGCCAGCCAAAAACCATGATGAAAGAGGCGCTGGCGACATGGCCACTGACGAAGGAACAGTTTTTTCTGCACTCCTCGGTCGGGACGAACGCCGGGGAAAACTGCTTAGCGCCATTGAAGGCGGTGGTGTTGGTCGGGCGGGCGCGGCCCCACTGGTCTTTGAGCATGACATCAACCAGAAGGATCGGCCCCAGCAGGGCGCCGGCCAACATGAAAGCCAGCAGGTGGCGCTTAGCCCGGAACTGGTGAAACGGGCGAAAACAGCCGAGCAGGAGGCCGAGAGCAAAGAGCCCGAGGAGGCCCTGGCCGAGGCGTGGGATGCCACGGTAAAGCCACTCGAACAGGGGCCAGTTGCCACCGGAGAATGCCCAGCGCCCGTCAGAAAAAAAGATGGCGCTGGCCGCCAGGTCAATTTCCGGGAAGGCGAAAAAGAGGAATGCCAGTAGCAGGAACAGGCCGCTGGCAATGCGTAGTTCAGTAGCCCTTGAATTCATGAAGCAGGTATACATGCATCGAGCGGGATGTGGTGGCGTCGAGGGGGGCTTCCAGCGTCGCCAGCTTTTCGATCCGGGCAAAGCGTGTGGCAAACTCTGCGCCTGCCGCATCCTGGGTGATCAGGATGGCATCCTTGTTGATATACGGGCGAAGGTCTGTCGTCAGTTTGTAATGGTCGCTCGGGATGCCGCTCGGATTCCAGCTGGCTGCTGCCAGCTTCAGGTCGCGCAGTTCGTAGCGCATGTGGGCAAGCAGTGTCCGGTTGTCGGCTACGAGCACGGTATCCGGATGGGCCTGGATGATCGGCTTCAGTTGCCGGCCAAGCTCATCCCAGCCCTGAGCGCGTTTGAACGGGTTGAGCCGGGCGCTGTATTTAGCGTCTACCATGCCGGTAGCGACCGTCAATTGTTGCCAGTGATAGCTGACGCCGACAGCGACCAGGTTGATCACCAGGCCGATGATCAGCAGCTTGTCCTTTTGGCGCTGCAACAACCAGGCAACGACGGCAATCGTCGCCGGCGCGAAGGCGGGGGCCGCCCAGTTTGCATTGGCGCTGCTCTTTACTGCCTGCAGCGCGACGACGGTCCACAGCGGTAGGGCGAACCATAGCAAGAAGCGGATGTTTTGATCGCGCCAGCTCTGCCGGATGCTGAACAACATCACCAGAAAGATGCTGCCGAACAGCGGACCGAAGGAAATCCATTGGGCTGCGCTGAATTCGCCAAGTGCGGCCAGTCCCCCGCCGGCTTTGCGATTCAGTGTGATGTCAGCCGTATGCTTGAGCGTCGGAAAGTCATGGATGACATTCCACCAGATATTCGGTGCCAGGATGAGCAGCGCCAGAGCGGCTGCCAGCCAGGGCTTGGGCGATTTTAGGCGGGGCCGCTCGAAGGCGAGCAGGTGCAGGAAGGCGGCGCCCAGCCAGGCGGCCATTGTGTATTTGGAAAGCAGGCCGAGGCCGCAGATTAGGCCAAGCAGCAGCCAGTCGCGCCAGCGGTTGTGGTCAAGCGCGCGCAGATAGGCCCATAGGGCTCCGGCCCAAAACAGGGTGAGCAGGGCGTCGGTGGAAACAAACAGGCCCAGCCAGGAAAATATGGGCAGGGTCAGTACGGCAATAGCCGACCAGAAGGCCGTGCGTTCATCATAGAGGCGGTGAGCAATCGCCCAGCAGGCTGCCGCGGCAAGCGGATAGCACAGCATGGCGAGCGCCTTGACGCCGAGCAGGCCATTGCCGAACAGGGCGGTCGACAGCCAGATGAGCGCCATAATGCCCGGCGGTTTGGAGAAGTAGCCCCAGTCAGGTTGCTGCACCCATGTCCAGTACTGCGCCTCATCGACATAAAGCGTAATCCCGAGTTGCGGCAGCAGCCAGATTCGCCAGGCAATGAGTGCTACGCTCAGCGCAACCAGGATGCCGATGCGCTGAGTGCCGTTGAGTGCAGGGGTCACGCCGCTTTGTGCCAGCCTTCGTCAGCCGCCAGCGAGCGTTCCGGGCGCGCCGAGTAGGAGCGGATGCTGCCGGATTCGAAATAGATGCGGGCGAGCAGTTCGGACAGGACGCCGGTGGTGATGAAGTGGATGCCGGCAATCAACGTGCCGATGCCGACAATCAGCAGCGGGCGGCCGCCGATGTTTTCGCCGAGGCCGAATTTGACCCAGGCCAGCCAGGTCATGATCAGGCCGGAAAGCGCCGTCAGGCCGAGACCGATGCCGCCGAAGAAATGACCTGGGCGGGCGCGGAAGCGCATGAAGAAATAGACCGCGATCAAGTCGAGAATAACGCGGAAGGTGCGCGAGATGCCGTACTTGGAAACGCCGGCCGTGCGCGCGTGGTGCGTCGTCGGCTCCTGCGCGATGCGGCGCGGTGTCGTCACCGTCGCCAGCCAGGCCGGGATGAAGCGGTGCATTTCGCCGTACAGGCGCACGCTCTTGATGACGCTGCCGCGGAAAGCCTTAAGGCTGCAGCCGTAATCGCGCAGATGCACGCCAGTCATGCGGGCGATCAGCTTGTTGGCGATCTTCGATGGAATCTTGCGCAGGAACAGGCCGTCCTGGCGGTTCTGGCGCCAGCCGGCGACGAGATCGAGATTTTCGTTGAGCAGGCGGGCGACCATGCGCGGGATATCGACCGGGTCATTCTGCAGGTCGCCGTCCATGGTGACGATCACGTCGCCACGCGCCGCGTCGATGCCGGCCTGCATGGCGGCGGTCTGCTTGAAATTGCGCGTCAGCTCGACGATGCGCACATGCGGCCCGTATTCCTTCGCCGATTCGAGCGCCCGGTCCACTGTCGCATCGCTGCTACCGTCATCGACCAGGACCAATTCCCACGGGTTTTCATAACCGACCAGCGCTTCATGCACGCGCTTGACCAGCGGTGCGATGTTGTCTTCCTCGTTGTAGAACGGGACGACGATGGAAAGGCTGTGCGGGGGCATCGAAAGGGCTGCGCTCATGGTGAATCCGGCGGCAAATGTTTGAAAGAGGGCGAATTTTAATCGAAAAGCCGGGTCAGGTACTTGTCGAATCGGCCGGTGCGTAATTTGCCTTGGCCGGGCATCTCCGGTTGCGATAGGCCAGGATCAGGCAAACGAACACCAGTTGCGGGTCAAGCAAGCTATCCCAGAGATTTCGGGAGAGTTCGAACTCCTGGGCGAATGCCAGCAGGTCGATGCTCAGTAGCCACAGCCACAGGGCCTGTCCTCGCCACCAAAGGAAAAGGGCGAGCGTAGCCAGGACGCCGAGCAGTATGCCGGGTTGATAGCCCAGTCGGTAAGGGTCGGTCATGCCCAGCTTGATGGCACCACCCAGCGCCAGCGTGTAAAACAGTACGCCGCCCAGGCCGATCAGCAGGGGGGCACGCCAATCTTGGGTAAGTGGCTTGGGAGCGCGGCCGAGCATGGCGAGAGCAAGCAATTGAATGCTGGTGACGCTGGGGTCGCCAAAAAAGCCGCGCAGATGGCCGGCGAGTGGCATGCCGGCAAGCGGCAGAGCCGCCAGCAGCAGGCCGAAAGGCCATGCCCAGCGATTCTTGAACGGCTGCTGCAGCAGCCAGCCGAGCATCAGGCCTTGCAGGAAGTATGCGATCAGCGTGTTGGTGGTCATGGAATGGGCCTGCTTTTCGCAGCCTGGCTGTCGAGGAATTCGGCAGTGAAGGATTGCAGGCGAATATGTTCGCGTTTCCATGTGTAAGCGACATGAATCATGCCGGCATGATCCTGGAGGAGCGCGGGGTATGAGAATTCGGCGCTGTCTTGTCCGGCCTCCAGCGTCATTGCGGGTGTCCAGCGCTTTCCGTCGGAGGAGAGTGCCAGGGCGAGTTGTTGCCGGCTCGATTCCTGCGGGTTGTAGGCCAGCAGCAGTCGCCCGTCGTTGAGGCGGAGCAGCGCGACGCTGGCATTCGGGTTGGCGAGGTTGACGGCTTCCAGGTTCGACCAGTGTCGACCGGCGTCCCCACTGTGGCTGACGTGGATGGCGTTTTGCCCGCTACCGGCATCTCTGGTCACCATGACGGCCTGGTTAGGGTCGAGTGCAACGGCAGAGGGTTGTATCTGGTGCCGGGCACCATCGATGCGGAGCTTGTCGACGACCTTGCCTGAGTGGTCCAGGCGCAGCCATTCCGAATGTTTCGAAATGAACTCGTGGTAGACCGGAAGGGCAAAGCCCCCGTCGCTTAGCGGCAGCGGCGGTGTGCGGACGAGCGTCGAAAGGTTCCAGAAGGGAGAAGAGATCAGTTTTTCCGCGGGCTGCCAGCTTGTTCCCTGGTCGTATGAAATCTGGTGGTTGATGCTGCTGCCGGCCCAGCCGCCATACGCCACGCTGACAAACCACAAATGCAGGCGTGCATCCTTGTCCAGCCAGAGCACTGGGTTGCCGAGTTTGCGGGTGATGCGTCCCTGGTCGTCTTGCAGCTTTTCGTTGCTGGCAATGACTCGGGGTTCTTGCCACTGCGTGCCATCGAAGCGACTGAAGACAATGCTGACATCGCTGGCACCTTCGCGGCTGCCGGAAAACCAGGCGGCACCCAGTTGCTGTCCTCCGAGATCGACGAGGCTGGCACTGTGGGCGGAGGCTGCCGGGTTTGGCAAGTCGCGGATCACCGGCCCCTGTTGCTGGCTGAGTCTTGGCGCGGGGGCGGGCTGGCTTTCTGTTATGGCGAATGTGGTTTGCGGTAAAGGGCGCAAGCTGTCGCCGACCGCGGCCAGTGCAATGAGGAATGCAATCAGCGCTGCCGGCTTGCGCGCGAAGAGATTCTTGGGTAGTTCGTGTTTCACGGCAGGATTTCGTAAAAAATGACGGTGGACATCAGGTGCTGAGGACTTCTCTCTTGCCATGCCTGTTGCCAATCCTGCCAGGTGCTGCCCTGCTTGCCGAAGCGGATGCCGGAGCCCGCTGTCGTGAGGGACTGGTAGCGATAGATTTCCCGGGCATTACGCTGTGTGTCGCGTAGTTCTCCCTGGAAACGAAGTTCATCTTCCTGGCGAATGCTGATTATCGACCCAGCCACAAGCAGGTTGTTAGCATCGTGCAGGTGTTGTACATGGCGCATGGCTCGTTTCGACAGGATCGGCAACAAGGCGGGTTGCGGGCCTTCGAACATGAATAGCTGGCGGTTTTTGGACAGTTCGATTGCCGTGTCGGGAGTGGCATTGACCTTCAGTGACGGAAAGCCGATGCCCCAGGCGACCGACCATAGCAGGGCTGCCGAGAGGATCAGGGAAGGTGCGCTGGTCTGGTTGTTTGCCTGGGTATTCCATACCAGGATGAAGGGAACCAAGGCGCCGCCGACAATCAATGCGGTGGTGCCGTGTTCCCAACGCCACAAAAGGGCGCACAGCAAGCCAACGGCAAATGTCGGTAGCAGCGCCCCGAGCTTAAGGGGCCAGCGTTCGCTGCGCCCATGTTGCAGACCGTAGGCGCAGATCAGGGCAAAGGCCGGTAGCGAGCCGAGCAGGTAGCGCTCAAAGCTGCGAACGAAAAAGAAGGGCAGCAAACTGATCATGAGCCATGCCGCCAGGCGCCGGATTTCCGGTGCGCGACGGTTGCGAAAAAGACTGTTCAGGCCGATTAGCGTCCAGGGAATCGTCAGCAGCAAGAGGCCGGAAAGAGGGGCAAAGGACGGTCCGGAATTGCTGCGCGCCTCGATTTCATCCTGGGCGGCGGCGGAAAATTGTTCCGGATAAGTATGGATTGCATCCATGTACCATAGCGCTGGCAGCAGACAGGCCAGCGCACCGCAAACAATGTAGGCGCCAGCGTGCTGTTTGAAGTGCTGACAGGCACGCGAAATGCAGGATTGAGCGGAGAGGGCCTCGGTTGTCACGTCCGGTGTCAGCCAGAGTGCGACAAAGCCGCTGCCGAAGGCAACCAGGGCGACCGGGCCTTTGGTCATCAGGGCGGCCGCCAGCAGTCCGGCGGTGAGTAGTAGTGGACGCCAGCGCGGCTGCTTCAGCCATGCCAGGTAGGTGCAGAAAGCGGCTGTCGAGAGTGCGGCGACCGGAATGTCCAGCATCAGGCGGCGTGACTCGGTCGCCATGCCGGCAAAGCCGAGCATGATACCTGCCGCAAGCAGGCCGGTTGTCCACTTGCCGCTGAAGTATTTGCCCAGCCATGCGGTCGACGCCAGCAGAAGCAGGGAAAAGGAGATAGTCACCAGGCGGGCGCTGAGCAAGCTAGCCCCAAAGCTTTCGTAACTGAGGCGGGTCAGCCAGTAAATGAAGGGGGGCTTGCGCAGGCGAGGCTCTGCGTCGATGAAGGGAATCCACCAGTTATTACGCTCGATCATTTCGAGCGGGATGCGCAGGCCGAGGAAATACTCGTCCTTGCCCGTTAGTCCGGTGGGGGCGCTGATTCCCAGGCTCAGTACCAGGCCCGCAAACAAAAATGCGGCAAGAAACCAGAACAGTCGGGGAGCGTGTTGTGTGCTTAAGCTCATGCTGTCTCTAGTTGTCCGCGCCGTTGCTGGTTGAAGGCGAGGCGGAAAGGGCAAACCACCAGCTCGATTCGCGGTACCCAAGGGGTTTCCACAGATGAGACCAAGGGACTTTGACCACGTTGATGCTCAGGTTTTCGCCGGCTGTTTTGCTGGGCGGTGCGCCTGGATTGGTCCTGACGCAGCTTGCGGCTGGACAATCCGGCGCCGGGCCTGGTGTGGCGGTTTTTTCCAGGATGACATGGCTGTCCGGGAAATAAGCGCGCAGGTTGCCACCGAGGGCTGCATCACTGGTGAGGATCGTTCCTTGTCGGAATCCGGCGGCCCGCATGTCTTCCGCCAGCACTGCGTAGGGCTCACCCCAGCGGCAGATGCGGCAAACCGGTTCGTGTACGTACATGTGCGCCAGACGAACCAGCAGCGCGATCAGTGAAATCACTAGTGCCAGCTTCATGAAGCGCTGGCCGACCTGAGCGGGAGGTGCTGTTTGCCGTGCCAGATCGGCGAGTGCGACTGGCAAGACGAGAAACAGGGGCAGCAGGTCCTGGACGGAATAGCGTTGCAGACCAAAGGCAACACTGATGATGATGAATCCGGCCCATTCAAGCATGACGGTGTGCAGGATCAGGCGTGTCCAGTCGGGTTCCCGGTCTGTTTCGTGATTGGCGCGCAGGCGCCTGATCAGCGCACCCAAGCTGCGTGGAAACAGGGCAAACAGAAAAATGATGTACGGTGAAAGAGCGAGGATCGGTGTTTCAATGCTTTTCCACAGGGCTTCCAGCGGTGGCGCACCGATGCCGGCCCAGGCGCTGGGGTGCATGCTTTCGCCAAAGGCAGTCAGCCGCTCCGGCGACTGCAACAGCCACAGCGCGTGGGGTGAAATGATCAGCAGGGTGAGTGGTAAGGCGAAGAGGAGCTTTCCTGTGGCGAGTCGTTGGCGCAGCGATGGCTGCATGAGGCAGGCACCAGCCATGGCCAGGACGAAGATGCTGAAGGTTAGCTGGGTCAGGCAGCCCAGGCCGATAATGCTGCCCAGAATGGCATAGTCCCGGAGGTGCTGTCGGTCGACGCAGCGTATCAAGGCCCAGGCCGCAGCCAGCGAGAAAACCATGGCGCCAATCAGATGGGTATGCGTTTCATGCAGGCGCCAGAAAATCTGATAAATGAGTGCCATCGACTCGACGGCAATCAATGCCCATTGCGCGCTGCCGGTCACGCGTCGTGCAACCAGGAACATGAAACAGGCCAGGGCGACGAGCAGCGAGTATTTCAGGAGCAGGAAGGACGTCACATCGGGCGGGAGCAGTTGCTGCAGTCCCCAGATCAGCCAGTCATAGAGAGGCAGCTGGTTTGGGCTGTAACCGCCGGCCAAGGCTTGTGCATAGATGTTTTCGAGCGGTTCCTGCTCGCCCAGGTTGTGCGAAGCGCCCAGTCTCGCCAGTGAATGCACCAAACCATAGAGCATGGCAAATCCTGCCACGATGCTCAGGGTAACGGGCAGCTTGGCTTTTTCGGGTTGGCTTGCAGCAGTGGTCATTGATGTTGAGTAAGTGTGGGCGCAGGCGAAGTGCCGGACGCCTTCTCGCTTGCCGGCCCTGCTTCCGGTCGGCGCCTTCGTGGTGGCGAGGGCGTTGTTCGTGCGTTGGCGAAATGCCCTGATTCCGGCGTCGAGATGTCCGGTATGACGTCGCGGGCTGCGCCCATGGTTTGCTTGCGATTGACTGAGTTGCCGGCCATTTTAGTCGAAAGGGCTCGATCCGGGGCGGTGGGCCCGGATCGCCGGCCGGGCTTGATAGGCATCTTGCCGACACGAAGGTAAAATCAGGCTATGCAGCAAATTTTCCATATCAGCCGGTTCTTGTACTACCGATGGCGGTACTAGCCAATGCGCCCCTGCGGCCACCCGGCGCCAATGTGGCTAGCCGGCAACGGGGGAGATGGATGGTAAGAGCCGCTCGGTTGCAGAAAGCCGGCACGTTTGTTTAATGAATGAAATCAATTGTCTGGAAAAGCCATGCTGCTAATGATCGATAACTACGACAGTTTTACCTACAACATCGTCCAGTATTTCGGCGAATTGGGCCAGGATGTGCAGGTCTATCGCAACGACGCCATCACCATTGCCGACATCGAGCGTCTCCAGCCGCAATACCTGGTGATTTCGCCCGGCCCTTGCGCCCCGGCCCAGGCCGGCGTGTCGCTGGCGGCGATCAAGCATTTCGCCGGCAAGATTCCTCTGCTTGGTGTCTGCCTCGGTCATCAGGCAATCGGTGAAGCCTTCGGCGGGCGCATTGTGCATGCCAAGCAACTGATGCATGGCAAGGTTTCACCGGTCCACCATAAAGATATGGGCGTTTTCCGTGGTCTGCCCAATCCGCTGACCTGCACGCGCTATCACTCGCTGGCCATCGAGCGCGAGAGTTTGCCGGAATGTCTCGAAATTACTGCGTGGACCGATGACGGCGAAATCATGGGTGTGCGCCACAAGACGCTGGCCGTCGAAGGCGTGCAGTTCCACCCGGAATCGATCCTGACCGAGCGCGGCCACGACCTGCTCAAGAACTTTCTCGAGGAACACAAATAATGACTCCCCAGGCCGCGCTGCAGCGCGTTATCGAACACCGCGAAATTTTCCATGACGAAATGGTCTCCCTGATGCGCCAGATCATGGGCGGCGAAGTCACGCCGGTCATGATTGCCGCGATCGTCACCGGGCTGCGCGTCAAGAAGGAAACCATCGGCGAAATCGCCGCGGCGGCCAGCGTCATGCGCGAGCTGGCGACGCCGGTCAAGGTGCCCTACGACAAGCATTTCGTCGATATTGTCGGCACCGGCGGCGATGCCGCACACAGCTTCAATATCTCGACGACCTCGATCTTCGTTGCCGCCGCGGCCGGCGCCAAGGTCGCCAAGCACGGCGGACGCAGCGTCTCGTCGAGCTCGGGCAGCGCCGACGTGCTCGAGGCGCTCGGCGCCAATATCAATCTGTCGCCGGAACAGGTGGCTGCCTGTATCGAGGAAACCGGCATCGGCTTCATGTTCGCACCCAATCACCACAGCGCGATGAAGCACGTTGCGCCGGTGCGCCGCGAGATGGGCGTGCGTACGCTGTTCAATATTCTCGGCCCGCTGACCAATCCGGCCGGTGCGCCGAATACCGTGATGGGTGTCTTCCACCCCGATCTGGTCGGCATCCAGGTACGTGTCATGCAGCGCCTTGGCGCCGAACGTGTCCTGGTCGTGCACGGCAAAGACAATCTCGACGAGATCTCGCTCGGTGCGGCAACCTTGGTCGGCGAACTGAAAGACGGCGAAGTGCGCGAGTACGAAGTGCATCCGGAAGACTTCGGCCTGCAGATGATGTCGCTGCGCAACCTGCGCGTCGCCAATGCCGACGAGTCGAAGGCGATGCTGCTCGGCGCCCTGGACAACAAGCCGGGGGCGGCGCGCGAGATCGTCTGTCTGAATGCCGGTGCGGCGCTGTATGTCGCCAATGTCGCCGACAGCATCGCTGACGGCATCGTTCGGGCGCGCGAGGCGATTGCCTCCGGTGCTGCACGGGCGCAACTCGATGGCTTTGTCCAATGCACGCAAAGGTTGGGGCGCTGATGTCCGATATCCTGAACAAGATCATCGCGACCAAGCGCGAGGAAATCGCTGCCGCACTCGCGGTGCGACCGCTCGCGCAAGTCGAGGTCGAAGCAGCCGCGCAGCCTGCACCGCGCGACTTTGTCGGTGCCATCCGCGGCAAAATCGCCAGCGGTCGACCGGCCGTAATTGCCGAAATCAAGAAGGCCAGCCCGTCGAAAGGCGTTATCCGTCCCGATTTTCATCCGGCTGAAATCGCCAGCAGCTACGAACAACATGGTGCGGCCTGCCTGTCGGTGCTGACTGACAAGCAATATTTCCAGGGTGCGCCGGAATATCTCCAGGCCGCTCGCGCCGCCTGCGCCTTGCCGGTTTTGCGCAAGGATTTCATGGTTGGCCGCTATCAGGTGGTCGAGGCGCGCGCGATGGGGGCCGACTGCATCCTGCTCATTGCTGCCGCATTGAGTCTGGCCGAAATGCAGGAACTGGAAGCCTTGGCCCATAGCTACGGCATGGCTGTGCTGGTCGAAGTGCATAACGGCGAAGAACTGGATGCTGCCTTGCACTTGCAAACGCCCTTGCTCGGCATCAATAACCGCAACCTGCGCAGCTTCGAAGTGAGCCTGGATACAACACTCGGCTTGCTGGCGCGAGTGCCGGCGGATCGCATCGTGGTCACCGAAAGCGGCATCGTGACGCCGCAGGATGTCGCGTTGATGCGCGCCAACAAGGTTGAAACCTTCCTGGTCGGCGAAGCTTTCATGCGGGCGCAAGAGCCGGGAATCGAGCTGGCACGGCTGTTTGCCTGAGTTCTGTTGCGTCGAAACAACAGAACTTTAAGGAACTCTTTCCTGCAATCAAACACTCGTTGCCCTTGTCTTCCGCTCTTTGCGACAATCAGGGCCAACTTCTCGATCCGAGAGGTAAAGCTTAATCAGTTCGCAAGATCGGATTAAAAACTAACCACTAAGGAGATTTTCTGATGCAAAAGAAGATTATCGCTGTTGCTGTTGCCGCTCTGGCCTCTACCGCTGCTTTCGCACAAACCAACGTTACCGTTTACGGCGTTGTTGACGTTCAACAGGCTTTCGTGAAGTCCTCCAGTGCTGCTTACGGTGGTAACACCCAGCAGAACGTTGGTCGTCTCGATGCCCATGGCAACTACATCGGCTTCAAGGGCGTTGAAGATCTGGGCAACGGCCTGAAGGCTGTCTTCGTTTACGAATCTGCTTTCGGTACCGACACCGGCGCTGGCCTGACCGGCACCCGTGACTCCTACATTGGCCTGGCTGGTGGTTTCGGTACTGTTGCTGCTGGTCGTTTGACCCACCCGCTGCGTGCTTTCGGCGCCAAGGTTGAACTGCTGCCGGGCGCTGCCGGTTTCGGTACGACCGCTTCTGTTACCGGCACCATTGCTGGTCTGAAGACCGGTGCTGATGACCGTGCTGACAACGCCATCGCCTACATCTCGCCGTCTTTCAGCGGCGTGACCGTGATCGCTGCCTATGTTAACGGCGAAAACAGAACCAATGCTGCGAACGCTACGCCGAATGTCAATAACCGTCAGTGGCAAATTGCTGCTCAGTACGAAAACGGCCCGCTGTTCGCCGGTATCGGTTACCACCGTGACCATGACTACGCTGCAACTGTAACTGACGGTGGCGCACCTGGTCAGCCGGCTTACACCGCTACGCTCGGCGCTGCCGATGGTGGCAAGGCTTCCGTTATTCGTGCCGTTGGTGTTTACACTTTCCCGAGCAACACCAAGGTGACCGCTCTGTTCGATCGCACCAAGGCTGACTCCAATATTGGCGAGTTGAAGCGTAATGCCTTCTCCCTGGGTGTTGCTCAAGGCTTTGGCAAGAACACCGTTGGTCTGGAATACGGCCGTGCTTTCAAGCTGAAGGCTGCAGGTAGCGCTGTTGAGGAAACCTCTGCCAACATCGTTTCCGCCATTTACAGCTACGATCTGAGCAAGCGCACCATGCTGCACGCTCGTTACAGCCGCCTGTCCAATGGCGATGCTGTTAACAACAACTTCTACAACAAGGATGTTAATAACGGCGAAGCTACCGGTACCGGCGCTAACTACACCGGCTTCTCGGTTGGTCTGCGTCACTCCTTCTAATCTGGCTTAGCTAGATTAAAAGATAGAAAGGGCACTTCGGTGCCCTTTTTTATTGCTCATGTTTTGGGTTGATCCCGGGTTTTGGCCCGGGGTTTCTCATTTCTTCGGGCGTAAAAAAGCCTCGGCATGCCGAGGCTTTTTGTTTGGGTGCTGGGCCGATCAGCTGAGAATCAGATTGTCGCGATGAATGATTTCCGGTTCATCGACGTAACCCAGGATGCTCTCAATCTCCGGTGTGTTCTTGCGGGCGATCAGGCGGGCTTCGCCGCTGCCGTAGTTGCTCAGGCCGCGGGCGATTTCGTGACCGTCGGGGCTGATGCAAGCGACAGCAGCGCCGCGTTCGAATTCGCCTTCGGCGGCAATGACGCCGATCGGCAGCAGGCTTTTGCCTGATTTCAGCGCGTCGACCGCGCCGGCGTCGAGCAGCAGGCGGCCGGCCAGTTGCAGGTGGTCGGCCAGCCATTGTTTGCGCGCGGCGAGCGGTTGCGTATGTGAGACAAGCAGGGTGCCGACTGCTTCGCCATTGGCCAGGCGAATGATCGGGTCGCTTTCGCGGCCGCTGGCGATCGCGGTGTGGGCGCCGCTGCGCGCGGCGCGTTTGGCAGCGATCACCTTGGTGATCATGCCGCCGGTGCCGATGCGGGTGCCGGCGCCGCCGGCCATGGCTTCGAGCGACTCGTCACCGGCGGTGGCTTCGCTGATCAGCGTGGCGTTCGGGTCCTTGCGCGGGTCGGCGGTAAACAGGCCGATCTGGTCGGTCAGGATGATCAGGGCGTCGGCCTCGATCAGGTTGGCGACCAGGGCGCCCAGCGTGTCGTTGTCGCCGAACTTGATTTCGTCGGTAACGACCGTGTCGTTTTCGTTGATGATCGGCACGACGCCGAGTTCAAGCAGTGTGGTCAGCGTCGAGCGGGCGTTCAGGTAGCGCTTGCGGTCGGCCAGGTCTTCGTGGGTGAGCAGGATCTGGGCGGTTTGCAGGCCGTATTTCGAGAAGGCGCCTTCGTAGACCTGGACCAGTCCCATCTGGCCAACGGCAGCTGCCGCCTGCAGTTCGTGTACCGATTGCGGCCGCTTGGCCCAGCCCAGGCGCTGCATGCCGCAGGCTATCGCGCCGGAAGAAACCATCACCACCTGCTTGCCTTGCTGGCGCAGGACGCTGATCTGGCGTGCCCAGTCGTCAATGGCGGCGAGGTCGAGGCCGGTGCCGTTATTGGTGACGAGGGCGGAGCCGACTTTGACGACGAAGCGTTTGGCGGAGGCGAGGCGGGTGGTTTGCATGATCAGTCTTGCTTGGCGGGGATTTCGTCGCTGTCGGCGTCGTTGTCATCAAGGTCGCCGATTTCCGGCTTGGCCATCTGTTCGAGGGCTTCGCTGATCGCGTAAATCAGCGGCTTGGTGCCTTCGCCGTTGATGGCTGAAATCGAGAAATGGGGGCCGTCGTACTTGGTGGCTTTCTTGTAGGCCTTGAGGAAATCCTTGGCGGCCTTTTCGCGGTCTTCTTCCGGAATCAGGTCGAGCTTGTTGAGGACTAGCCAGCGTGGCTTGTTGGCGAGTTCGGGATCGTGCTTGATCAGTTCGCCGACGATGGCCTTGGCGTCGCGCACCGGGTTGGAGTCCGGATCGATCGGGGCAATGTCGACGAGGTGCAGCAGGATGCGTGTGCGCTGCAGGTGCTTCAGGAAGCGGATGCCGAGGCCGGCACCGTCGGCGGCGCCTTCGATCAGGCCCGGTACATCGGCCATGACGAAGCTCTTTTCGTCATCAACGCGGACGACGCCGAGATTCGGGTGCAGCGTGGTGAACGGGTAGTCGGCAACCTTCGGGCGGGCCGAGGAAATGGCGCGGATAAGCGTGCTCTTGCCGGCATTGGGCAGGCCGAGCAGGCCGACGTCGGCGAGGACGCGCAGTTCCAGGCGCAGGTCGAATTCTTCGCCCTGTTCGCCGTTGGTTTTCTGGCGTGGGGCGCGGTTGGTCGATGACTTGAAGTGCAGGTTGCCGAGGCCACCTTTGCCGCCCTTGGCGATCAGGACCTTCTGGTCGTGTTCGGAGAGGTCGGCAACGATTTCTTCGGTGTGTTCGTTGTAAATCACCGTGCCGACCGGCATGCGCAGGATGATGTCGTCGCCGCCGGCGCCGTACTGGTCTGCGCCGCCGCCGTTTTCACCGCGCTTTCCGATGAATTTGCGGGTGTAGCGATAGTCGACCAGTGTGTTGATGTTGCGATCCGCCACGGCGTAGATGCTGCCGCCGCGTCCGCCATCGCCGCCGTTCGGGCCTCCCATCGGGATGTATTTTTCGCGACGGAAGGTCGCCGCGCCATTGCCGCCATCGCCGGCTTTCAGGTAAATCTTGGCTTCGTCGATAAATTTCATGTTCCGCCTCTACATCTGCTGGGGGCCACTAAAAATCGGTGGCATAAAGTAAAAAAGCCCTATCCAGGCGGATAGGGCTCTTGGGTTCCGCCGTGCCTGATTTATTCGGCAGCCGGAACGATGGTCACAACGCGGCGCTTTTTCAAGCCCTTGACGGAGAACTGAATCACGCCGTCCTTCAGTGCGAACAGGGTGTGATCCTTGCCGCAGCCAACGTTTTCGCCCGGGTGGAATTCGGTGCCGCGCTGACGAACAATGATGTTGCCAGCCAGGACGAATTGACCGCCGTAGCGCTTGACGCCCAGTCGTTGGGCTTGTGAGTCGCGGCCGTTACGTGAACTACCGCCTGCTTTTTTGTGTGCCATTTATTAGCTCCTTGTCTGAACTTAAGCGGCGATCGAATCGATGCGCAGTTCGGTGTAGTTCTGACGATGGCCTTGATGCTTCTGGTAATGCTTACGACGACGCATCTTGAAGATCTTGACCTTGTCGTGGCGGCCGTGCGAAATCACGGTGGCTTTGACGGTTGCGCCAGCAAGGAAGGGAGCGCCGATCTTTACCGACTCGCCTTCGCCTGCCATGAGGACCTGGTCGAGAGTAACTTCTGCGCCAACGTCTGCCGGTATCTGTTCTACTTTAAGTTTTAGACCATTGGTAACGCGATACTGCTTACCGCCGGTTTTTATGACCGCATACATGGGTTGGACTCCGAAAATAAATCTAAAGGGTGCTACAAAGAACCGCGCATTATACGGAAATTCTCTGGCAAGTCAAAGTCTTGTGCCGGGGTTGTGGTAGACTTTTCGCCTTTCTTTCCACCCGATCCTGTCATCCCGCTTGTGGCGGGCAAACAGCGATTCGCGAGTCGAACGACTCGGCAACCCTGGAGCTATTCATGGCTGAAATTACCACGGCCTCCGGCCTGATCTACGAAGACACCGTTGTTGGCGAAGGCGCCGAAGCCAAGGCTGGCGATCACGTTGTCGTGCATTACACCGGCTGGCTGACCAATGGCAGCAAGTTTGATTCGAGCAAGGATCGTAACGATCCCTTCGATTTCCCGCTCGGTCAGCGTCACGTGATCGCTGGTTGGGACGAAGGCGTTCAGGGCATGAAGATCGGCGGTACGCGCAAGCTGACCATTCCGTCGGAACTTGGCTATGGCGCCCGTGGTGCCGGCGGCGTGATTCCGCCGAATGCGACGCTGATTTTCGAGGTCGAACTGCTTGCAGTGCAATGAGCGATAACACGCGCGATTACAAGTCGAAAAAGCCGGCGGCCGCGCCGGCTGGTGACGATCCGTGGGCCAAGTGGCGCCAGCCGGAAGCCGCTGCGAAGCCGGTTGCGGCAGCGCGCCCGGCGCCAGCGGTCGACGCTGAAATCAAGGCAGAAATGCTGGCTGCAGAGCCTGAGGTTCGCGAGCGGCCGACCGGCACGCTGAGCGCGGTCAAGTCCGCCGAATCGTCGCGTTCGGAGGCGAAAAAGCCCTTGCGCAAGTCGGAACTGAACAGCAACAAGCATCGGCCGCGCGAGCAGGACAAGCCGGGTACGGCAGCACCGACGCGCGACGCGCGTCCGCCGGTGCGCCAGCCGGTAGTTCGTCCGGTGCGCGATCCGGCCGATGTGCCGAGCGGCGTGCGTCTCTCCAAAGTGATGTCAGAGCGCGCCATGTGTTCGCGCCGCGAGGCCGATTTGTGGATCGAGCGTGGCTGGGTCTTCGTCAATGGCGAACGGGTTTCCGAGCTTGGTTCGCGCATCGACCCGAACGCCGAGATCACGATCACCAAGGAAGCCAAGCATGACCAGGCCAAGCAGGTCACCATCCTGCTCAACAAGCCGGTCGGTTATGTTTCCAGTCAGCCCGAGCCGGGCTTTACGCCGGCAGTCACCTTGATTTCGGCGGAAACCTGGGTACGCCAGTCCGGCGATCCGGAATTCAAGCCGTGGATGATGCGCGGTCTGGCGCCGGCCGGGCGGCTCGACGTCGACTCCACCGGTCTGCTGGTCCTGACCCAGGATGGTCGGGTCGCCAAGAAGCTGATCGGCGAGGAAAGCGATGCCGAGAAGGAATATCTGGTCCGGGTTGCTGGCGAGATGATCCCGGGTGGCCTGCGTCTGCTGCAGTTCGGTCTCGAGCTCGACGGCAAGCCGCTCAAGAAGGCCTGGGTCAAGCAACTGAACGAAGATCAGCTGCACTTCATCCTGAAGGAAGGCAAGAAGCGCCAGATTCGCCGCATGTGCGAGCTGGTCGGCTTGCGTGTCATCGGCTTGAAGCGGGTGCGCATCGGTCGGGTCAAACTAGGTGATTTGCCGCTCGGCCATTGGCGTTTCCTGCGCGCCGACGAGGCTTTCTGATTTTGGCCTGAATTTTCCGGTCGACCGCTACAAACAAAAACGCCGGCTCGCAGCCGGCGTTTTTTACTTTGCAGCCTGCACTCAGGCGGCCGGACGAACCGGCGGCATCATCAGGCATTCGCCTTCGATGACGGTCTTGCCGGCCACGGTGCACACGGTGTCGAGAATGACGCGGTTCTTGGCGGCATTGACTTCGCGCACGGTGACGGTGGCGGTGACGGTGTCGCCCGGCTTGACCGGGGCCTTGAACTTCAGGGTTTGCGACAGGTAAATGGTGCCGGGTCCGGGCAGCTTGTTGGCCAGGGTGGCCGAGATGAAGCCGGCGGAGAGCATGCCGTGGGCGATGCGCGTGCCGAACATGGTGCCCTTGGCGTATTCCTCGTCGAGGTGGGCCGGATTGACGTCGGTCGAGATACCGGCAAACAGGATGATGTCGGCTTCGGTGACGGTCTTCGAGGTGCTGGCCGACATGCCGGGTTCGAGCTGATCGATGTAATAAGTCATGCTGATCTCCTGATCGTCTGATTGAAATTTGAATGATGAACTCTAGCATACGTCAGCGTATGGAGGTGTGACAGGCCTTACTCGGAGCGCAAGGCTTCGACCGGATCGAGGCGTGCCGCCCGGCGGGCGGGTAAAACCCCGGCGGCGAGGCCGATGCTGATGGCGATCGCCTCGGCCAGCAGCACGAAGCTGAGCGGGGTGTGTACCGGCAGGGCGGGCAGGGCGAAATGAATCAGCTGTGCCAGTCCGACGCCGAGGAGCAGGCCGAGCAGGCCGCCGATCGCCGAGAGCGCGACCGCTTCGCCGAGAAACAGCAGCAGGATGGTGCGGCGCCGGGCGCCGAGCGCGACCAGCAGGCCGATCTCGCCGGTGCGTTCGCTGACGGCGATGGTCATGATGGTGACGATGCCGACACCGCCGACCAGCAGTGAAATGCCGCCCAGCGCGCCCACTGCCATGGTCAGTACGTTGAGGATGTTGGACAGCGTCTTCAACATTTCTTCCTGCGAGATCACCGTGAAATCCTCGCGTCCGTGGCGGGCAATCAGGCGCTGCTTGATCGCGCTGGCGACGATGCTCGATGGCACGCCTTCTTCGGCGGCAATATTGATTTCATCGACGCCTTCGCGATTGAACAACTCCTGGGCGCGTGCGGTCGGGATGAAGGCGGTGTCGTCGAGATCGATGCCGAGGAACTGGCCTTTCGCGGCCATCACGCCGATTACCCGGAAATGCAGGCCGCCGATGCGCAGGCGTTGGCCGAGCGGATTCTCGCTGCCGAACAGCTCAGTGCGCAGCTTGCTGCCAAGCACGACGAAGGCGCGCGCGCTGCCCTCATCGTCCGGTGGCAAAAACTGGCCGCTCTGGACGGTCGACCGGAAAATCAGGGGCAATTTCGCATTGACGCCATATATAAGTGTACGTCGCGTCCGGCCATTGCCCTCGACCTCGGCATTGCCGCGCACATTGGGTGTGACGGCAACGACGTGCGGCAGGCGTTCGAGCGAGCGGGCATCTTCGATCGATAAGGGGCGGGCGCTCGACGGCAGGCCGGAAGTCGAGCCGCCGGTCTTGGTCTTGCCGGGGGCAGCCGAGATGACGTTGGTACCGAATTGCGTGAACTCGCCGAGCACGAAACGATGGATGCCCTCGCCGATCGAGGTGAGCAGGATCACGGCGGCAATGCCGACGGCGATGCCGAGTAGGGTCAGGAAGCTGCGCAGGCGTTGCGCGGTGACGGCGCGAATGGCGAGGCGAAGCGAATCGGCGAGCAGCATGGTCAGTGCTTCATCAAGGCTTGCACCGGATCAAGCCGGGCGGCGCGGCGGGCCGGCATGACGCCGAACAGCAGTCCGGTGCCGAGCGCTGTGCCGAGGCCGGCGATCACTGCCCAGTCCGGCGGATAAGCCGGAAAGACCGGAAAGACCTGGCGCAGGATGAAAGCGCCGAGCTGACCGAGCAGGTAACCGACCAGGGCACCGACAGTAGACAGCATCGCGGCTTCGGCCAGGAAGGCCAGCCGGATCGTGCGCGCTGTTGCGCCGAGCGCCTTGAGCAGGCCGATTTCGCCGGTGCGCTGGGTGACCGCGACCAGCATCACGTTCATCACCAGGATGCCGGCGACGGCCAGGCTGATTGCCGCGATGCCGGCGACGCCCATGGTCAGCGCGCCGAGCAGCTTGTCGAAGGTGGCGAGGATGGCATCCTGGGTGATGACGGTGACGTCTTCTTCGCCACGGTGGCGTTGCTTGAGGATGTCCATGACCTGTTCCTTGGCCTCGGGAATCGCCTCGCGGCTCTTGGCTTCGACCAGGATGCGGAACAGGGTGTTGGAATTGAACATCGCCTGGGCCAGTGCGACCGGGACGATGACCAGTTCGTCGGTATTCATGCCCAGACCCTGGCCGACCGACTTGAGTACGCCAATCACGCGCAGGCGGCGATCGCCGACCCGGATCAACTGGCCGACGGCCGGCATGCTGCCGAACATTTCCTCGCGAATCGTGGCGCCGATCACGGCGACCGGCGAGCCGCGATTCCAGTCTTCGTCCGGCAGGCCCTGGCCTTGCGCCAGTTCGAAATTGCGGATCGGCAGGAATTCACTCGTCGAGCCGGCGACCATGACTTCGCGCAGGCGGCCGCCGAAACTGATTTCCGAGGTGCCGACGGCAAGTGGTGCGAGGCGGCTGACGGAAGGGGCGCGGCGCAGCGCGCCGGCGTCGTCGATGCTCAGGTCGCGCGGTGTGCTGGTGATCGCATTGGCCGGATTGAAACCGCCGGTGCCGGAGCGTCCGGGCAGCACGATGACCAGGTTGGTGCCGATCGAGGAAAACTGGCCGACGACGTAGCGGCGCGCGCCGTCGCCCAGCGCCGTGAGAATGACCACGGCAGCGACCCCGATCGACATGGCGAGCACTGAAAGCGTGGTCCGCATCGGGTAACCGACGGCCGCGTCGCGGGCAAAACGCAGGGTGTCAGCCAGGCGCATGCGCGCTGTCCTGTTTCAGGCGGCCGTCTTCCATGATCAGTTGCCGTTTGGCCCGGGCGCCGAGCGCCGGGTCGTGGGTCACGACAATCAGCGTGACGCCGCTGCTGTTCAAGCCCTCCAGCAGATGCACGACTTCGTCGCCGGTGTGGCGGTCGAGATTGCCAGTCGGTTCGTCAGCGAGAATCAGCGCCGGCTGCATGATGGTGGCGCGGGCAATTGCCACACGCTGACGCTGGCCACCGGAAAGCTGGTCGGGGCGGTGGTCGGCGCGATGTTCCAGACCGAAGTTGGCGAGCGCCAGTTCGACTCGTTGTGCGCGCTCCTTGGCCGGAATGCCGGCCAGCATCATGGGCAGGGCGATGTTTTCGGCGGCGGTCAGGCGTGGGACGAGATGAAAGCTCTGAAAAACGAAACCGATGCGCTGGCTGCGCACCTGCGCCTGCTCGTCGGGTGACAGCGTCGTGACGTCGCGGTCTTCCAGTCGGTAAGTGCCGCTGCTCGGATGGTCGAGCAGGCCGAGCAGGTTGAGCAACGTTGATTTACCCGAACCCGACGGCCCCATTACCGCGACGTATTCGCCGGCGGCAATGCTCAAATTGAGCTGAGCCAGCGCGTGGACCGTTGAGTCGCCGAGCTGGAAGACTCGTTCGATGTCCTTGAGTTCGATCAGCGCCATGGGCTATTTGCCCTTGGTCTTGTCGTCCGGAACGACGCTGGCGCCCGCCTTGATGCCATCCTTCTCGAGCGAGGTTGCAATCCTCTCACCAGCACTCAGGCCTTCAAGCACTTCGGTGTATTCCCAGTTGCTCAGCCCGGCCTTGATCTGGCGTTCGTCGAGTTTGCCGCTGTCTGCATTGTATACAAGCACCTTGCCACCTTCCTGGATGGCGGCGGTTGGGATGCGCAGCACATTCTCCCGGCCGGCGAGAATGATTTCGACGTCGGCGCTGTAGCCGACCAGCAGTTTGCCGGTGGCGTCCGGTTGCGCGAAATCAACTTCGATATCCACGGTGCGCGCCTGCTTTTCGACGGCCGAGACATAGGGGGCGACGCGTCGTACCTTGCCTGGCAGCAATTTGCCCGGCAGAGCGTCGAGGGTGATGCGTGCCGGCTGGCCGGCCGTTATCTTGGGGGCGTCCACTTCATCCATCGGTGCCTTGACGTAGAGGCAGGTGTCGTCGATCAGATCGATGGCGGGCGGCGTAGGGACGCCAGGGGGGGACGGGGTTGAATATTCGCCAAGTTCGCCGACGATTTTTGCCACTGTGCCATCAAAGGGCGCATAGAGTGCGACCCGTCCCTGTTCAACGCGGGTGGCGCGGAATTTCGCTTCGGCCTGGGCCTCATCCGCCTTGGCTGTATTGCAACTGGCGCGCCGTGCTTCGGCTTCGGTGCGGGCGGCTTCTTCGCGGCTGGGCGAGACGAAGCCTTTCTCGCGCAGCTCGGCCTGCCTTTTTGCCTCTTTTTCTGCGTTGACCGCTACCAGGCAGGCTTCCTCGGTGCGCTTGCCGGCCAGCGTGATCTGCGACTGGGCGAGTGTTGCCTGAGCTTGCTGGTCGTCATTCCACAGCTTGAGCAGCAATTGCCCCTTCTTGACCTTGTCGCCTTCCTTGACGCCAAGGAACTCGATGCGGCCGCCAATGATGGTGGACAGCTTGGTGCGCAGGCAGGCTTCGACCGTGCCAGCACGGGTGTTGGCCAATGTTGCCTCAACCTTGCCGGCGGTGACTTCCTTCAATACAACCGGAATTGGCTTGCTGCGGCTGAACCAGGCGTAAGCCAGGCCAAGGCTAATGATGATGGCAGTGATCACGGCGATGCGACGCATGGTGTTTCCTTAACGAAAACCGGGCAGCCAGCCGGATTGGGCTTGGCCGTTGATCGGCTCAAGCGGCCCCTGGTAGAGGGCTTCGATGACCGGCGGATCCTGCCAGGGCTCGTTCATGAAGGTCAGGCCGACTTCCTCGACCGTTTTGCCCGACCAGTAATATTCCGCCACTTCATCGAGCGCGCTCAGCGACAGGCTGTGCGGCAGACGCAGGTAGTCCAGCCAGCTGGCGTCGTGGAACGAGCATATATATGCGCCTTTGGTGCGGGCGCAGACCAGATTCTTGCCGAACACGCGTTGCGGGTGCTTGCTGCGGAAGGTCATCGCGTCTGTGCGTGTCGCAAACAGGAGGAGTGCGTGCAGGCGGCTGGGGAAATGGTTGTAGCGTCGTTGCCGGAAGTATTCGAGGTGATACTCGGCAAAATAATTCTGGACGGTGATCAGTTGATCACCCGGAGTCGGTTCGCCACCTTCGGGGTCGGACAGCGTTGCGCCAAAAGGACTGCCCTTGAGGATGTCCCAGCCCGGCAACTCGGCACCGGGCTCGAGCCAGCAGGAGAGCTCCAAGGTTGCGGTATCTTTGAACAGATTATCCATGACTGAATTATCGGTTAATCCGCCTGTTCTCACTCATCATTTATGCGGGACGAAATCGTTGTGAGTGGAAATTGATGCCGTCGTCTGAAGTCAAAATCAGCGACCGAAAATTGTTGGAGAAAGATGTAGCTTTTTTTTGCCGGAGTGATAATCTGAACCTGTACCGAGGTTAGCAGCAAGCCCCGGCAAGCCGTACCAGTACTGCTGCGTAGCAGGAGATTCTATGGCAGTTTTCGCAAAGAGCATTCTTGAGATTACCGTGTAGTACTCCGTAACGGCGAAAAGCCGAATACCCCAGCCTGATGTGCCGGGGTGCAGTAAAAGAAGCCCATGCCTGAACCGCATGGGCTTCACGCATTCAGGGAGCCCATTTATATGTCTATCAAGCGCAACGGCACTACACGCCGCTATTCAGACAGTGTTGTACACAATGGCACTGCCTATCTGGTGGAAGTGCCTTCCAATAGTGATGGCGATATTGCTGCTCAGATGTCGAATCTGTTGTCCGGTGTTGAGCGTTTGCTGGAGCAGGCGGGAAGTGACAAGTCGAGTTTGTTGATGGTGACCATCTATCTTGCCGATATGGCTGACTACGAAGCAATGAATGCCCTTTGGGACAATTGGCTGCCTGAGGGTGTTGCTCCAACGCGGGCATGTGTTCAGGCGAGGTTGGCTAATCCTGCACTTAAGGTGGAGATGGCGATTGTTGCTGCCGCCCATCGTCGCCCAGCTGCGCAAACTTTCCCCGTACTGGAGTGACAAGGGTCCGGTGGCTAATCCCGAGGCCGCCTTCGCTCCGACTTACGCCTGACGGCAGCCGTTCTCTCTCAGCAGTAACCTCGGTTGGCCCCGGAAGCGATTCCGGGGCCCTTTTTTGTCTACAGACTGGTTAAGTTGGGGGAGGCGCCAAAAGCGGCCGAAAAGGGACGAATTGAATTAATTTCGAAAACAGTATTGACCTTGGTTTGAAGTTCTATATAATGCGCCCCTCCTTGCAGCGCTTGGTTCTACGGGCGGTGAGGGGAAGAAGTGGTGGTTTGAGTTTTGGCAGGTTGAGCGAAAAAAGATTTCAAATTTTGCTTGACGGTTTAGCTGAAGTTCTTCATAATCTCGCTTCTCTGCTGCTGACGGATTTAACGAGACGGCGCGGTGGAAATGATCTTTAACAATTTGAACAACCGATAGGTGTGGGTGCCTTGATGCTAGTGACTTAGGTCACACAAAAGTATTAAAGGCAATCACACGGATGGAGAGATCCATCGAGGTAGAAGTTAAATTCTACCGTCAGTGAATTGTGAGTAGTAATGTTGGATTGAACTGAAGAGTTTGATCCTGGCTCAGATTGAACGCTGGCGGCATGCCTTACACATGCAAGTCGAACGGCAGCACGGGAGCAATCCTGGTGGCGAGTGGCGAACGGGTGAGTAATGTATCGGAACGTACCATTGAGTGGGGGATAACGTAGCGAAAGTTACGCTAATACCGCATATACCCTGAGGGGGAAAGCAGGGGATCGCAAGACCTTGTGCTCTTTGAGCGGCCGATATCAGATTAGCTAGTTGGTGAGGTAAAGGCTCACCAAGGCGACGATCTGTAGCGGGTCTGAGAGGATGATCCGCCACACTGGAACTGAGACACGGTCCAGACTCCTACGGGAGGCAGCAGTGGGGAATTTTGGACAATGGGGGCAACCCTGATCCAGCCATGCCGCGTGAGTGAAGAAGGCCTTCGGGTTGTAAAGCTCTTTCGGCCGGGAGGAAATCGCATCAGTTAATACCTGGTGTGGATGACAGTACCGGAATAAGAAGCACCGGCTAACTACGTGCCAGCAGCCGCGGTAATACGTAGGGTGCGAGCGTTAATCGGAATTACTGGGCGTAAAGCGTGCGCAGGCGGTTTTTTAAGACAGGCGTGAAATCCCCGGGCTCAACCTGGGAACTGCGCTTGTGACTGGAAGGCTAGAGTATGGCAGAGGGGGGTGGAATTCCACGTGTAGCAGTGAAATGCGTAGAGATGTGGAGGAACACCGATGGCGAAGGCAGCCCCCTGGGCCAATACTGACGCTCATGCACGAAAGCGTGGGGAGCAAACAGGATTAGATACCCTGGTAGTCCACGCCCTAAACGATGTCAACTAGGTGTTGGGTGGGTAAAACCATTTAGTACCGGAGCTAACGCGTGAAGTTGACCGCCTGGGGAGTACGGCCGCAAGGTTAAAACTCAAAGGAATTGACGGGGACCCGCACAAGCGGTGGATGATGTGGATTAATTCGATGCAACGCGAAAAACCTTACCTACCCTTGACATGTTCAGGATCCTGAAGAGATTTGGGAGTGCCCGAAAGGGAACTGGAACACAGGTGCTGCATGGCTGTCGTCAGCTCGTGTCGTGAGATGTTGGGTTAAGTCCCGCAACGAGCGCAACCCTTGTCGTTAATTGCCATCATTTAGTTGGGCACTTTAACGAGACTGCCGGTGACAAACCGGAGGAAGGTGGGGATGACGTCAAGTCCTCATGGCCCTTATGGGTAGGGCTTCACACGTCATACAATGGTCGGTACAAAGGGTTGCCAAGCCGCGAGGTGGAGCTAATCCCAGAAAGCCGATCGTAGTCCGGATCGTAGGCTGCAACTCGCCTGCGTGAAGTCGGAATCGCTAGTAATCGTGGATCAGCATGTCACGGTGAATACGTTCCCGGGTCTTGTACACACCGCCCGTCACACCATGGGAGCGGGTTCCGCCAGAAGTAGGTAGCCTAACCGCAAGGGGGGCGCTTACCACGGCGGGGTTCGTGACTGGGGTGAAGTCGTAACAAGGTAGCCGTAGGGGAACCTGCGGCTGGATCACCTCCTTTCTAGAGAAAGCATCACTGGCACCCACAACCTATCGGTTGTTCAATGAGTAGCAAACAGACGAGGGTCTGTAGCTCAGTCGGTTAGAGCACCGTCTTGATAAGGCGGGGGTCGTTGGTTCGATTCCAACCAGACCCACCAACGTCAAATCAAGTAAGCGAGCAGTACGAGGCGCGAGACATCGCCGCATACACCTGTATGCAAGATGTTGAGCAACGACGTAATGCGAAGCTTAACGGGGGATTAGCTCAGCTGGGAGAGCACCTGCTTTGCAAGCAGGGGGTCAACGGTTCGATCCCGTTATCCTCCACCAGAACCTAAAGATAAGCAGAGATGTTTATCTTTAGCTTTTGAGGAATCAATTGCTACGCTCTTTAACAAATTGGAAGAAGGTTGTGTCACTCGTGCTGATGAGGCATGGGTGATGCGTTGTGATTGCATCTGTAACGTCTTCGGACGATACAGCACAAATATGAGTTTGCCTGTAGCCGCTCTCGCTAAGAGAGTACAAGGTTATAGGATCAAGCGACTAAGTGCATGTGGTGGATGCCTTGGCGATCACAGGCGATGAAGGACGTGCAAGCCTGCGAAAAGCGGGGGGGAGCTGGCAATGAAGCTTTGATCCCCCGATATCCGAATGGGGAAACCCACCTCTTATGAGGTATCCCTGACTGAATACATAGGTCAGGGAGGCGAACCCGGTGAACTGAAACATCTAAGTAGCCGGAGGAAAATAAATCAACCGAGATTCCCCAAGTAGTGGCGAGCGAACGGGGAGCAGCCTGCTAGTGATAGCGGAATGGTTAATGGAACGGAATGGAAAGTCCGGCCGTAGTGGGTGATAGCCCCGTACATGAAAACCAATCCGTGGTACTAAGTTAGCGAAAAGTAGGGCGGGGCACGTGAAACCTTGTCTGAACATGGGGGGACCATCCTCCAAGGCTAAATACTCGTGATCGACCGATAGTGAACTAGTACCGTGAGGGAAAGGCGAAAAGAACCCCGGGAGGGGAGTGAAATAGATCCTGAAACCGCATGCATACAAACAGTGGGAGCCGACTTGTTCGGTGACTGCGTACCTTTTGTATAATGGGTCAGCGACTTACGTTGTGTTGCGAGCTTAACCGAATAGGGGAGGCGTAGCGAAAGCGAGTCTGATAAGGGCGTTTAGTAGCACGGCGTAGACCCGAAACCGGATGATCTATCCATGGCCAGGATGAAGGTGCCGTAACAGGTACTGGAGGTCCGAACCCACTAATGTTGAAAAATTAGGGGATGAGCTGTGGATAGGGGTGAAAGGCTAAACAAATCCGGAAATAGCTGGTTCTCCCCGAAAACTATTTAGGTAGTGCGTCACATATCACCAACGGGGGTAAAGCACTGTTATGGCTAGGGGGTCATCGCGACTTACCAAACCATGGCAAACTCTGAATACCGTTGAGTGCGAGTGTGGCAGACAGACAGTGGGTGCTAACGTCCATTGTCAAGAGGGAAACAACCCAGACCGCCAGCTAAGGTCCCCAAGACACAGTTAAGTGGGAAACGAAGTGGGAAGGCATAGACAGCTAGGAGGTTGGCTTAGAAGCAGCCATCCTTTAAAGAAAGCGTAATAGCTCACTAGTCGAGTCGTCCTGCGCGGAAGATGTAACGGGGCTCAAACTGTGCACCGAAGCTGCGGATATCGAAAGATATGGTAGGGGAGCGTTCTGTAGGTCTGTGAAGGTGACTTGAGAAGGTTGCTGGAGATATCAGAAGTGCGAATGCTGACATGAGTAGCGATAAAGGGAGTGAAAAGCTCCCTCGCCGAAAGCCCAAGGTTTCCTACGCAACGTTCATCGGCGTAGGGTGAGTCGGCCCCTAAGGCGAGGCAGAAATGCGTAGTCGATGGGAAACAGGTCAATATTCCTGTACCGATTCTAGATGCGATGTGGGGACGGAGAAGGTTAGGTCAGCCATCTGTTGGAATAGGTGGTTTAAGCGTGTAGGAGTGTCCCTTAGGCAAATCCGGGGGAATTATCTGAGGCGTGACGACGAGGCACTACGGTGCTGAAGTGATTGATACCAAGCTTCCAGGAAAAGCCACTAAGCTTCAGTCTAGAATTGACCGTACCGCAAACCGACACAGGTGGGCAGGATGAAAATTCTAAGGCGCTTGAGAGAACTCAGGAGAAGGAACTCGGCAAATTAACACCGTAACTTCGGGAGAAGGTGTGCCCCGGTAGGGTATAAGTCCTCGCGACGAAAGCCCGATGGGGTTGCAGTGAAATGGTGGCTGCGACTGTTTAATAAAAACACAGCACTCTGCAAACACGAAAGTGGACGTATAGGGTGTGACGCCTGCCCGGTGCCGGAAGGTTAAGTGATGGGGTGCAAGCTCTTGATCGAAGCCCCGGTAAACGGCGGCCGTAACTATAACGGTCCTAAGGTAGCGAAATTCCTTGTCGGGTAAGTTCCGACCTGCACGAATGGCGTAACGATGGCCACACTGTCTCCTCCTGAGACTCAGCGAAGTTGAAATGTTTGTGAAGATGCAATCTCCCCGCGGCAAGACGGAAAGACCCCATGAACCTTTACTGTAGCTTTGCATTGGACTTTGAATCGGTCTGTGTAGGATAGGTGGGAGGCTGTGAAACCGGGACGCTAGTTTCGGTGGAGCCAACCTTGAAATACCACCCTGATTTATTTGAGGTTCTAACCTTGATCCGTGAATCCGGATCGGGGACCGTGCATGGTGGGCAGTTTGACTGGGGCGGTCTCCTCCCAAAAGGTAACGGAGGAGTACGAAGGTACGCTTAGGACGGTCGGACATCGTCCATAAAGTGCAATGGCAAAAGCGTGCTTGACTGCGAGACCCACAAGTCGAGCAGGTGCGAAAGCAGGTCATAGTGATCCGGTGGTTCTGTATGGAAGGGCCATCGCTCAACGGATAAAAGGTACTCTGGGGATAACAGGCTGATACCGCCCAAGAGTTCATATCGACGGCGGTGTTTGGCACCTCGATGTCGGCTCATCTCATCCTGGGGCTGTAGCCGGTCCCAAGGGTATGGCTGTTCGCCATTTAAAGAGGTACGTGAGCTGGGTTTAAAACGTCGTGAGACAGTTTGGTCCCTATCTGCCGTGGGCGCTGGAAATTTGAAGGGGGCTGCTCCTAGTACGAGAGGACCGGAGTGGACGAACCTCTGGTGTACCGGTTATGACGCCAGTCGTATCGCCGGGTAGCTATGTTCGGAAGAGATAAACGCTGAAAGCATCTAAGCGTGAAACTCGCCTTAAGATGAGATTTCCCGGAGTCTTGAACTCCTTAAAGGGTCGTCGAAGACCACGACGTTGATAGGTCAGGTGTGGAAGCGCAGTAATGCGTTAAGCTAACTGATACTAATTGCCCGTACGGCTTGATCCTATAACCTTGTAATACACTGCAAGCAATACTCATAAAGCAGTCACAACAATCAACCTTCTATCCCAATTTGGCCTGACGCAATCCGCGGCAGGCACACAAGTTACGCTTGGCGGCAATAGCCTGCTGGACCCACCCCTTCCCTTCCCGAACAGGACCGTGAAACAGCAAAGCGCCGATGATAGTGAGTATTTCGCTCGCGAAAGTAGGTCACCGCCAGGCTCCCATTTCAAAAGCCCCTCTAGCTCTCGCTAGCGGGGCTTTTGTGCGTCTACCCAACAGAAAATAACGAGCGAATGAAATTGAGCGCGCTCGTTGCCTTGTTACACCGCTTGGGGCGGCTGCTCGATGAAGGCCATCAACTCGCGCACAAAGCGCTCTCGTTGCCATTGATGGGGAGAGTGATCTGTTCCTTCGTAGATGTGAAGGAGAGCGTTGGGGATCCGGTCTGCAACATAATGCGCCGTTTCGGTGCGGTAAAAATTGCTTTCACCACCATAGATCAGCATCGATGAGACATCGATGCTGGCCAGTACATCGCGATAATCGGCCTTGGTCAGACTTTCCCAGCACTTGATCAACGGCCCTGGATCCTGTGCCCGGAGAGCTGATCGGGAACGTTCCCAGCCACTTGCCCCGGTCAGATATTTTTCACGGGCCCTCGCATTCAGGCCGAAAGCCGTAAGCTTGAGTACGCCTTCGGCAAAATCGTCGTTCAGCGTTCCCAGCATTTCCTGCGATTTTTCACCATTGAAGTCGCCGTAAATTCCGTGATCCCAGTCTGCGTCGGTGAGCAGTTTGGGCGATTGATCGATAAAGCAAAGACGTGAAATTCTTTTCGTTCCATAGTCGCGAATGTATTGCCACAGGGTCAGGGCGCCCATGGAGTGCCCAACCATCGTGACTTGTTCAAGCCCGTAATGATCCAGGAGATTGCTCAAGTCTCGGGCCATTCGCTCGACCGTGGGCGGAGTCTTGACGTCCTGTTTGTGCCCGCCGTGGCCTCTGGCATCCCATCGATATACCCGGTGCCGCTTATTCAGTTCAGCCAGAAAAGGAAACCATTCCTGGCTGCTCGAGGTCCAGCCGTGCAGCATGACGATGGGCGAGCCCTCGCCTGAAATTTTGACGTGCAGTTTTGCGCCATCATCGGCAAAGAAGTGTGTCATGGGAAGAAAAGACGTTGCGGAGAGGCAAGTATAATCCGCGGGTCAATACGCAGGAGTATGGAAATGTTCGACTGGAGAGATTACGGAAACGGGATTGTTGCCTTCGATGCCGGTTATGTGCGGCCTATCCTGGCGGCGATTCACATGGTGATCGAAAATGGCCGCGTTGCGATTATTGATACGGGAAGCAACGACTCTCTTCCCAATGCCCTCGCCGCGCTCGAAAGGCTGGGACTGGGTTCCGCAGCGGTCGACTATGTTTTTTTGACACATATTCATCTGGATCACGCCGGTGGTGCCGGGCGCATGCTGCAGTGTTTTCCCAATGCGCGCCTAGTTGTGCATCCGCGTGGAGCTCGGCATATGGCCGAGCCCTCAAAGCTAATCGCAGGTGTCAGTGCCGTGTATGGAGCGGAGTACGTCGAGCGGGTTTATGGGGAGATTCAGCCCATTCCTGCCGAGCGTATTATTGAAGCCGCTGATGGGCATGTTGTTTCGCTGGCCGGCCGCGAACTGCTTTGTCTCGATACGCCGGGGCATGCGCGTCACCATATCTGTATTGTCGATACCCGGACGACCGAGATCTTTACCGGAGACATGTTCGGCCTGTCGTATCGTGAACTGGATGTCGGTGATCGCCAATTCATCTTTCCGACGACGACCCCAACCCAGTTCGAGCCGGACGAGATGCGAAAGTCGATTGCACGCCTGCTTTCTTACCGGCCGGAGGCGATGTATTTGACCCATTACAGTCGGGTTGGCGATGTCGCCTCCAAGGCCGATAGCTTGCTGCGTCACCTCGACGCCATGGTCAATATCGCTTTGCAGGAAAAGGCAGCCGGTGACGAGCGCCACGTCCGGATCAAGGAGCGCACAACTGATTATTTGTTCTCGGCAATCCGGGCGCACGGTTGTACGCTGCCGGATGCCGAATTGCACGCAATCTGGGCCACCGATCTCGAATTGAATGCGCAGGGGCTTGGTGTCTGGCTGGACACCTTGAAGGGCTGAGTGTCTGAGTGAGCCGGGCTGGATTTTCAGCGCGCGCTCACCGCTCGGTGATCAATTTGATTGCTTGGGCGGCCGCAACCATCCCGAAAACCGATGTTACGCAGACCGATGAGCCAAAACCGGCGCAGTTGAGTCCGGCCGGACCGCGATCGGTTGCGCAGCTTGCCGTGCTGTCCGGGTAACGCAACGGCTCGGTGGAAAATACCGCTGGCACGTTGAATTTGCCTTTGCCGTCGCGGGGAAAGCCATATTCCTTGCGCAGCAAGGAGCGCACTTTGGCGAGCAACGGATCCTGAATGGTCTGGCTGAGGTCGCTGCTGCGAATCTGGGTTGGGTCGAGTTGGCCGCCGGCTGCGCCACCAACGATGATCGGCAACTGGCGGCGACGGCAAAAAGCAATCATGGCGGCCTTGGCACGAACCTGATCGATTGCATCGATTACAACCGAGAAGTCTTGGTCGAGTATGCGGTCGACGTTGTCCAGAGTGACAAAATCCTCGATGCAGGTGACCCGGCAAGCCGGATTGATCGCCTGCATGCGTTCGGCCATGGCATCGACCTTGGCTTTGCCGTAGATATCGCCCAGTGCGTGTATTTGCCGGTTGGTATTCGACTCGGCCACCATATCTAGGTCAATCAGCGTAATCCGGCCAACGCCGGTGCGGGCTAGTGCTTCTGCCGACCATGAGCCAACGCCGCCAATTCCGACTATGCAGACATGCGCTTCGCGCAAACGTTGCGCTCCTTCGTGTCCATAAAGTCGCGCTACGCCGCCGAAACGGCGATCTTGTTCTGGGCTCATCAGGTTTCTATTGTCTTGCGGATGACGCTGTTGAAAGGGGCAATCCATTCCGGCGCAAACTGTTTGTCGCAGGCATTGATCTCGGCGATGGCGCGCAATACGGAGCGATTCTTGCCGCGATGGATGTGCTTGAGCATAACGGCTTCAAATGCATCGACAATGGCGAGAATCCTGGCGCCGGTACAGATTTCCTTGTCGTGCAGCTCCTTTGGGTAACCGCCACCATCCGGCATTTCATGATGCTGGGCAACCATTTCGGCGGCAGCCTCCCAGCCGGGAATGCGTTGCAGCAAGCCGGCAGCAAAGCCGGGATGGTTGCGCAAGGCCAATTTGTCCTCTTCGGTCATCTTGCCGACCTTGAGCCAGATGGCTTCCGGCATCAGCATCATCCCGACATCGTGTAAATAGACTGCCGCTTCCAGTTGTACGGGATCGACGACGGAGCCACCCGCCTTGTTGGTTTCCAGGGCGAGACGCAGGATGCGCATGGTGCGTCCCTTGAACAGCGGGGAGCGTCCTTCCAGTTGCAAGGCCAGGGAGCGGAAAAACTGCAGGTCGCTACTGGCGTTTTTCTGTTCGCTACTGGGCTTGCCAACGCGGGGCGCGCGGCTAGAAATATCGCCAATGACAGGCGAAAAACCGGTAACAGCTTCGATCAGCTCGGCGCACTTGACGTCGATATCCTGTACGGATGCCAGGGATAGTTTTTCCAGTCCCTCCACCAAGGCAAGCAAATGCAGGTTTTCCAGGGATTTGTTGCAGAGAAGCGCATCGGTGGCTAGTTCCAGGCGGTCCACCGCGAGCAGGATCATTTCAGCCAGCAGGTCCGAGAACGGGATTTCGCCTTCCCGGAAACGGGACATCATCGTTTCGATGGGGTGGGCGATGACGACGCCTAATTCAAATTTGCAGAGAGAAGCATCGCCTTTGATGTTGTGAATCGCACGAAACAGGTCGGCAATGAGTTCGCGGTCCGTCGGGTGTTTTTTCAGGCGGGCGACATCGCGCTCAACCTCCGGGGCGCGGTCGGTCAAGACATCCGCAAACTCCTCAAGTGCCTCGCGGTCCTGTATCACCGGCGCTCTTATCGAATGGACATCCATACCCGCCTCCCTGTTTTGTTTTTGAATTGTCGAGTTTAGCCCAAAGTGCTTTCAATTCAGAGCAGATCTATTGCCTTGGCGGCCTTGACGGGCTTGGCTTCGCCACCTAAGATTCCGCGCTTCCCCCTAGAATTGCCTATTGTGACACTGGATCAGCTTTACGCCCTTATCGGGCCAGACATGAAGGCCGTCGATGCGGTCATTCGCGACCGATTGCACTCCGATGTGGTGCTTGTCCGACAGGTTGCGGAATACATTATCAACAGCGGTGGCAAGCGCATGCGCCCGGCTCTGGTGTTGTTGGCCGCAGGTGCGATCGGTTACCAGGGAACGCAACATCACGACATGGCTGCTGTGGTCGAGTTCATCCACACGGCGACCCTGCTGCATGATGATGTCGTTGACGAATCGGCATTGCGGCGTGGGCGCGATACGGCAAATGCCATGTTCGGTAATGCGGCGAGTGTTCTGGTTGGTGATTTTCTCTATTCCCGTGCTTTCCAGATGATGGTTGCCGTCGACGACATGCGCGTCATGCGAGTGTTGTCGGATGCCACGAATATCATCGCCGAGGGTGAAGTCCTGCAATTGATGAACTGTCATGATGCCGATGTCGATGAGGCTCGTTACATGCAGGTCATTCATTACAAGACGGCCAAGCTTTTCGAAGCGGCTGCGCAACTGGGCGCCATTCTCGGTCAGGCAAGTCCTGAGGTTGAGCAGGCCATGGCGGCTTACGGCATGCACCTGGGAACCGCTTTCCAGTTGATTGATGATGTGCTCGACTATTCCGGTGATGAGGCGGATACCGGCAAGCATCTTGGTGATGATCTGGCCGAAGGCAAACCGACCCTGCCGCTTATCTATGTCATGCAGCATGGCACGCCGGATCAGGCGGCATGTGTGAGGAAAGCAATCGAAAATGGTGGTCGCGAGGACTTTCCTGCGGTTATGGGGGCTATTCGTGAAAGCGGAGCGCTTGAGCATGCGCGTATGCGGGCAAAGCGGGAAGCAGAACTCGCAAGAGATGCAATTTCTTGTCTGGGGGCTTCAAATTATCAAAAAGCTCTGCTACAATTGTCGTTCTTCGCGGTTGAGAGAAATCACTGATTGATCTTGATCCGCATCGGAGTGTAGCTCAGCCTGGTAGAGCACTGCGTTCGGGACGCAGGGGTCGCATGTTCGAATCCTGTCACTCCGACCAATTAAAAACCCCGTAATTCGAAAGAATTACGGGGTTTTTTCATTTTCGCGCCGGATTTTGCCTGTTTCGACCAATTTGATGAAGAGAGGCCAATGGTAGTCAATGGGGCGGTGGTGTATCCTTGTTGCTCGGGTGCTTGCTAACACCATGATTTTTAATACTATTGATATGTTTTCCCGGTGCGCTCATGGGGCTGTGATTATCGCTGCAGGTTTTTTGCTCTTGAATGATTGAGGCTTGCGGTGTTCGTAAGCTTTTTTGCCGGATAGCCTGATCTCGTTTTGGGGGACGTGATGAAATACTTGTTACTTTTGGCCTTGATCGGCGTGATTTGGTGGCGCTGGAAAAAACGTCATGAGCGTCCGGTACGGTTTGAGCGTACCCCCGACCCGAAACCGGAGAACATGGTGGTTTGTTCGCATTGCGGCGTGCATCTTCCGGAAAGCGATGCCCTGAATGACGCAGGTGAGATGTTTTGCGGTCAGGCGCATCTGCTGGCAGCCCGGGCATCGAAGCGCGGATGAGCGACTGGCTCTCAACCACCTGGGAGGCCAACTGGCGACCTTTCCAGTATTTCAACCTCTATCGCCTAGTACTGGCCGGCTTGTTTTTTCTTGCCATTCTTTTGCCGCACGAATGGACGGCGCGACTTGAACTGGCGGCAAGCGGTTCCTTGCTGGCTTTGGCAATTGCCTATCTGTTCGTGATTCTCGGGGGCTTGTTCCTTTCCTTCCACTGGCAGCAGCACTTCAACTTTCAGCTTTCCCTGCAAGTGATCGTGGATGTCGTTGTGGTCAGCCTGTTCATGTATGCCGCAGGGGGCGTCGGCAGCGGTATCGGTGTCTTGTTGCTGGTCTCACTGGCTGCCGCCAGCATGGTCGGTCGAGGCCGGCTGGTTTTGTTCTATGCCGCACTGGCGACGCTGGCAGCCTTGCTGAGTCAGCTCTATGGCGTTTTTGTGCGCGGTTTTGACCCGGCCAGTATTTTTCAGGCAGGGATTCTTTCCGCCGGGTTCTTTGCGACCGCCATTCTGGCCAGGCTGCTTGGCCAGCGCGTGATGGTTAACGAGGATTTGGCATTTCGGCGTGGAGTTGAACTTGAGAATCAGCGTTTGATCAGTCAGCGTGTGGTTGAGCGCATGCTGGACGGTATTCTGGTGCTGAGTCGCGACGGACTGGTGATTCGGCATAATCCGATGGCCATCAGCATGCTTGGTATCCCGCTCGAGATAAATGGCGAACTTTCCCGCTGCGTTCCGGCGTTGCATGCCGGTCTCCTCGTGTGGGTTTCCGGCGACGGGCCGGAGACCTCGCTGTTTGTGGGCGGCGATGGCAAGGAGTTGCGTGCCCGATTTGAGAAGACCAGCAGTTCGGATGGCGAGGTGCTGATTTTTCTCGAGGATGTCGGACGCATCAAGGAACGCGCCCAGCAATTGAAATTGGCCTCGCTGGGACGGTTGACCGCCAGCATTGCGCATGAAATCCGTAATCCCTTGTCGGCGATCAGCCATGCCGGAGAATTGTTGCGCGAGGAGCGGCGAGGTGAAATTCAGGATCGTTTGCTGCGCATTCTTGGCGACAATATTCAGCGCCTTGATCGCATCGTGGCGGATGTCTTGCAACTCGGGCGTCAGAACCGCGCCGAGCCGGAATTGCTGGTGATGAGCGATTTTTGTACGGCTTTTGTCGAGAGTTTTGCCGCGGCGGAAGGCTTGGCCGGCGATGTCCTGCATCTGGAGATCGAGGCGGATGCCACGCTCTGTTTCGATCGTGCGCACCTGCATCAGGTGCTCTGGAACCTGCTCGGTAACGCCCTGCGCTATTGCAGTCGCGGCGAGGCCTCTGTCCGTCTGGTAATTTGTCGCGGCGCCAACGAAGGACGCATGGAGTTGCATGTCAGGGATGATGGCCCGGGGGTGCCGGAGGCGGTACGCGAGCAGATTTTCGAGCCCTTTTTCACGACCCATACCCAAGGCACCGGCCTTGGCTTGTTCATCGCGCGTGAGCTTTGTGCCGCCAATGGCGCTTCGCTTGAGCTGACTGCTGAACTGGCCGGCGCTCACTTTATTCTGATCGGGAGAAACGATACGTGTCATTAGTTAATGGCGAGCGCCGTCCGCGCGGCGAACTGACCCGGGTTCTGGTCGTTGATGACGAGCCGGACATCCGCGAGTTGATCGATCTGACGCTGGCGCGCATGGGACTGCTGGCGGAGTGTGTCGGTACGGTTGGCGAGGCGCGTCAGGCGCTGGCCGGGGAGCGTTTCCAGCTCTGTCTGACCGACATGCGTCTGCCGGATGGAGACGGTCTGGAAATCGTCCGCTGCATTACCGAGCAGCATGCGCAGACACCGGTAGCGGTGATTACTGCCTTTGGCAGCGCCGAAAATGCGGTCGCGGCGCTCAAGGCGGGGGCTTTCGACTATCTCGCCAAGCCGGTCGGGCTCGACCAGTTGCGCGCCCTCGTCAAGTCGGCCTTGCGTTTGCCGGATGTCGGGGCGGTCAATGATGATCCGCTGCAGTCGCTGATCGGCGATTCGCCAAGCATGCAGCAGGTGCGGGCGATGATCGAGAAGCTGGCGCGCAGCCAGGCACCTGTCTATATTTCCGGCGAGTCGGGCAGCGGCAAGGAATTGGCGGCGCGCCTGATCCATTTGCGCAGTGCGCGCAGCGCCGGCGCCTTCGTGCCGGTCAACTGCGGTGCAATCCCGGAAAACCTGATGGAGAGCGAGTTTTTCGGCTATCGCAAAGGGGCGTTTACCGGCGCGGACAGCGATCGTGAGGGTTTCTTCCAGGCGGCCAGCGGCGCCACCTTGTTTCTCGACGAAGTGGCCGACCTGCCGCTGCTGATGCAGGTCAAGCTGTTGCGGGCGATCCAGGAAAAGCGTGTGCGCAAGGTTGGCAGCGTCACCGAAGAGCCGGTTGATGTCCGCATCATTTGCGCGACGCACCGCAATTTGCGGGAGTGCGTCGACAAGGGCAGCTTCCGTCAGGATTTGTATTACCGCCTGAACGTCATCGAGCTGCGCATGCCGCCGCTGCGCGAGCGTCTGGAGGATATTCAGCCGCTCGTCGGGACCATTCTGCAACGGCTGTTTGGCGAGGCCGGGCCGCAACTGACGGCGGGGGCATTCAAGGCGCTCGGACTGTATCCATTCCCCGGCAATGTGCGCGAACTGGAGAATATTCTCGAGCGGGCGACCGCGCTTTGTTCCGGCGAGGTTATCGAGGCGGCCGACCTGCATCTCGAGCCGGAGGAAATGTGCGGTGAAAACATCGGCCGGGGCAGCGAGACGCTCGATGATTATCTCGGTCGCCTCGAGCGCCAGGCCATCCTTGAAGCACTGCAAAAAACCGAGGGCAACCGGACGGCGGCGGCGCGCCTGCTTGGCGTCACCTTCCGCTCGATGCGTTACCGGCTCGAACGGCTGGGCATCGAATGAGACCGTGGCTGGGTGGCGGCTGGCTGGCCGGGGTGCGGCAGGTGTTTTCGCCGAATTTCGGCAGTCGACCGGTCGGCGCCGAGGTCTCCCTGGTCGTCATCCACAACATCAGTCTGCCGCCGAACGAATTTGGCGGCGACTGGGTGGCACGCTTTTTCGTCAATCAGCTCGATCCGGCGGCGCATCCCTATTTTGCGGAAATTGCCGGACAGCAGGTATCGGCACATTTCTACGTGCGTCGCGACGGGCAGATCGTGCAGTTCGTCGATTGTGACCGGCGCGCCTGGCATGCCGGACGGTCGACCTGGCTGGAACGGGAAAATTGCAACGATTACTCGGTGGGCATCGAACTTGAGGGCGCCGATGATCTGCCTTACACCACGGCGCAATATGGTGTCCTGCGCGAACTGATCGATGCCTTGCAGGCGCGTTATCCGATCACGGCGGTGGCCGGACATTGCCATGTCGCGCCGGGGCGCAAAAGCGATCCCGGCCCGGCCTTCGACTGGCGTTTTATCCGGCAGCACTGGCCGGCGCTCGCCTTACCGGCCGAAGTAGGCGGCTAGCCGACGCACGGCTTCGCCCAGACGGTCGACGTTCGTGGTATAGGCAAAACGGATGTGCTTCTCCGGTGCGTTGCTGCCGAAGTCCAGTCCCGGCGTCGCGGCCACGCCGGCTTTTTCCAGCAGGTCGCGGGCCAGCGCAAAGCTGTCATCGCTCAGTGCCGAACAATCGCAATACAGGTAGAAGGCGCCTTCCGGGCGGGCGGTAACACGAAAGCCGATGGCTTCCAGGGCCGGTGCGAGGAAGTCGCGGCGCTGCCGGAATTCGGCGCGACGTTCTTCGAGAATGGCGATGGTTTCCGGGAGGAAAGCCGCCAGTGCAGCGTGCTGGGCCGGCGTCGACGGGCAGAGCACGAGATTCTGGGCGAGCTTTTCGACATCGCGCACATAGGCTTCGGGAATCACCATCCAGCCCAGGCGCCAGCCGGTCATCTGGAAATACTTCGAAAAGCTGTTGATCACCCAGATGTCGTCGCCAGCGGCGCAGGCAGTGGGGGCTTCCATCTCATCCCCCAAGGGGACTTCCTGCGGGGCGTAGGTCAGCCCGTGGTAGATCTCGTCGACCAGGAAGTGGCCGCCCCTGGTGCGGCAGACGCCGGCCAGCGCCTGGATTTCAGCGAGCGTGAGCAGTGTGCCGGTCGGATTGGCTGGCGACGCGACGAGCAGGCCGGCGGTTTGCGTCGTCCAGTGTTGCTGCAGCAATTCCGGCGTCGGCTGGAAATTGGTTTGCGGGCCGACCGGAATGCTCAGCGGTCGACCTTCGTAAGTGCGCAAAATGTGCCGATTGCACGGATAACCCGGATCGGCGAGCAGCCATTCGCTGCCCGGATCGGCGAGGGCGGCAAAAGCCAGGTTCAGCGCGCCCGAGGCGCCGTTGGTGATGGCGATGCGACTGGCCGGCACGGCAACGCCATAGCGTTCCTGGTAGAAAGCGGAAATCGCCTGACGCAGTTCCGGCAGGCCGAGCGCCTGCGTGTACAGCGTTTTGCCGCTTTTGATCGCGTCGACCGCTGCGGCGGCTATCGGCGCCGGCGTCGGGAAATCCGGCTCGCCGACTTCCATGTGAATGATGTCGCGGCCTTCGGCTTCGAGCTGGCGGGCGCGGGTCAGCAATTCGACGACGTGGAAGGGCTCGATCTCGGCAAGGCGGGCGGCGGGGCGGTACATGGGCGACTCCAATGTAAAACGGCCACCGGGTTTGAACCGCGGTGGCCGTTTGCTTATTGCTTACTGCTGCGGATTATTCGGCATCCTTGAAAATGCCCATTTCGAACAGTTCGCGCTTGAGGACGAGTTCGCGCGGCATCTTTTCGCCCATCTTGTCGAACCACTCCTTGTGGCCGGCCAGTTCAGATTTCCAGGCTTCCGGATCGATCGTGCTGAGGGCTTCGAAATCGGCCTTGTTGATGTCCAGGCCGGTCCAGTCGATGTCTTCGAACTTCGGCATCCAGCCCAGCGTGGTTTCCTTGGCGCCGACGGTGCCCTTGCAACGCTGGACGATCCACTTCAGGACGCGCATGTTGTCGCCGAAGCCCGGCCACATGAAGTTGCCGTCCTTGTCCATGCGGAACCAGTTCACGCAGAAGATCTTCGGTGTGGCATCGACGGTCTTGCCCATCTTCAGCCAGTGGTTGAAGTAGTCACCCATGTGGTAGCCGCAGAACGGCAGCATGGCGAACGGATCGCGACGCACGACACCTTGCTGGCCGAAAGCGGCTGCGGTGGTTTCCGAGCCGAGCGTGGCGGCCATGTAGACGCCGTAGTTCCAGTTGAAAGCCTGGTAGACGAGCGGCACGGTGGTGGCACGACGACCGCCGAAGATGAAGGCGGAAATCGGCACGCCAGCCGGATCTTCCCAGGCCGAGTCAACCGACGGGCACTGGTTGGCCGGGGCGGTGAAGCGGGAGTTGGCGTGCGCAGCCTTGCGGCCGTTCTTGCCGTCTTCCGGCGTCCAGTCCTTGCCCTGCCAGTCGATCAGGTGATCCGGCGCCTGCTTGGTCAGGCCTTCCCACCACACGTCGCCGTCGTCGGTCAGCGCGACGTTGGTGAAGATGATGTTTTCCTTCAACGTGGCCAGCGCGTTGTAGTTGGTCTTCTCGGAAGTGCCCGGGGCAACGCCGAAGAAACCGGCTTCCGGGTTGATGGCGTAGAAGCGGGTGACGCCGTCCTTGTCGACGCGCGGCTTGATCCAGGCGATGTCGTCGCCGATGGTGGTGATCTTCCAGCCGTCGAGGGTCTTCGGCGGAATCAGCATCGCGAAGTTGGTCTTGCCGCAGGCCGACGGGAAGGCGGCCGCGACGTAGGATTTTTCACCTTCCGGCGATTCGACGCCGAGGATGAGCATGTGTTCGGCCAGCCAGCCTTGTTCGCGGGCCATGTTGGAGGCGATGCGCAGGGCGAAGCACTTCTTGCCGAGCAGGGCGTTGCCGCCGTAGCCGGAACCGTAGGACCAGATTTCGCGGGTTTCCGGGTAATGCACGATGTACTTGACGGTCGGGTTGCACGGCCACTTGGCATCCTGCTGGCCCGGCTCGAGCGGGGCGCCGACAGTGTGGATGCAAGGCACGAATTCGCCATCGCTGCCGAGCACGTCGAAGACGGCCTTGCCCATGCGGGTCATCGTCTTCATGTTGGTGACGACGTAGGAGGAGTCGGTGATTTCGAAGCCGATGTGGGCGATCGGCGAACCGAGCGGCCCCATCGAGAAGGGGATCACGTACATCGTGCGGCCCTTCATGCAACCCTTGAAGATGCCGTTCAGCGTCTCGCGCATGACGGCAGGCTCTTCCCAGTTATTGGTCGGGCCGGCGTCTTCCTTCTTGGCGGAGCAGATGTAGGTGCGGTCTTCGACGCGCGCCACATCGGACGGGTCGGAGAAGGCCAGATAGGAATTCGGGCGCTTGGCTTCGTTGAGTTTGATCAGCGTGCCGGCCTCTACCATTTCGGCGCACAGGCGGTCATACTCTTCCTGCGATCCGTCGGCCCAGTGGATGTTGTCCGGCTGGGTCAGCGCGGCGATTTCGGCGACCCATTTTTTCAGGCCTTCATGTTTGACGTAAGCAGGTGCGTTCAGCGGTGCGGTCATGGCGATGTCTCTCTCCAAGTTACTGAAATAGATTAACTTTTCGCCAGTCGCCGGGAGCTGCCACCAAGACTTAGAGCGGCTGAAGGCCGTCGGCTGGGAAGCCCATAATTATGCAACAAATTAGGGTAAACATCTACTTGACGTTGGCGTTATACGTGATTACCGAAGGTGAAAGCGACGTTTGAGCATGGTATGATCTTCCGCGATTCAAAATCGCGTTTCACGATATAAAATGGAGGCAGACATGGATCCGAGACAATTGCGCGAAGCCGCGCTCTATTACCACCGCCAGCCCAAGCCGGGCAAAATTGCGGTCACCCCAATCAAACAACTGACCAATCAGTACGATCTGTCGATGGCCTACTCGCCGGGCGTTGCGTTTGCCTGCGAGGAAATCGTCGCCAATCCGGCTGAAGTCAGTACCCTCACTTCCCGTGCCAATCTGGTTGGTGTCATCACCAACGGCACGGCCGTACTCGGCCTGGGGGCCATCGGGCCGCTCGCCGCCAAGCCGGTGATGGAAGGCAAGGGCGTGCTGTTCAAGAAATTCGCCAACATCGATGTTTTCGATCTGGAAATCGACGAGCGCGATCCGGACAAGCTGATCGACACCATCGCTTCGCTGGAGCCGACCTTTGGCGGCATCAACCTCGAAGACATCAAGGCGCCCGAGTGCTTCTACATCGAAAAGAAGCTACGCGAGCGGATGAAGATTCCCGTTTTCCATGACGACCAGCACGGCACGGCGATCGTCGTCGGTGCCGCGGTGCTCAATGGCCTGCATTTGATCGGCAAAGACCTAGCTACCGTCAAGATCGTCACCTCCGGTGCCGGTGCTGCGGCGCTGGCCTGTCTTGACCTGCTGGTCATGCTCGGCGCACCGGTCGACAACATCTGGGTGACCGATATCAAGGGCCTAGTGTACGACGGTCGCGTCGAAGAAATGGACGAGATCAAGGCGCGTTACGCCAAGAAAACCGATCAGCGCTCGCTCGGCGAGGCAATTGCCGACGCGGATGTCTTCCTCGGTCTTTCCGCCGGCGGCGTGCTGAAGCCGGAAATGGTTGCCAAGATGGCGGCCAAGCCGCTGATCATGGCGCTCGCCAACCCGACGCCGGAAATTTCGCCGGAACTGGTCAAGAGTGTGCGCGACGACGCGATCATGTGTACCGGTCGTTCCGATTACCCGAATCAGGTCAATAACGTTCTCTGCTTCCCCTTCATCTTCCGTGGCGCACTCGATGTCGGTGCGACGACGATTACCGAAGAAATGAAGATGGCAGCGGTCAAGGCGATCGCCGAGCTGGCGCGCGCCGAGCAGTCGGAAATCGTGGCGACTGCCTACGGCGAGAAGGTTTCCGGCTTCGGTCCGGAATACCTGATTCCCAAGCCCTTCGATCCGCGCCTGATCGTCAAGATCGCGCCCGCAGTTGCCAAGGCCGGCATGGATTCGGGTGTTGCGACGCGTCCGATCAAGGACTGGGCTGCCTACGTCCAGGGCTTGAATGAGTTCGTTTACCACTCCGGTATGATCATGAAGCCGGTGTTCTCGCAGGCCAAGATGGCGCCCAAGCGCATTGTTTTCGCCGAGGGTGAGGACGAGCGCGTGCTGCGCGCCGTGCAGGTGATTCGCGATGAAGGCATTGCCTGGCCGGTGCTGATCGGCCGCCATGCCGATATCAATCGCCGCATCGAGGAAGCAGGTCTGCGCATTCGCGAGGGCGAGGATTTCGAGGTTGTGCATGGCGACAACTGCGCGTTTTTCGACGAGCATCTCGACGAGTTTGCGCAGACCTATCACTCTCTGATGGAGCGCCGTGGTGTATCGCCGGAATATGCGCGCCGCGAGATTCGCCGCCGGGCGACGCTCTACGGCGCCCTGATGGTGCGTCTGGGTTACGCCGATGGTCTGATCTGCGGCACCTTCGGGCGTCACGAAACGCATCGCGAGTATGTCGAAAACGTCATCGGCGCGCGTGAAGGTCTGGATCGTCTGTATGCGATGAATCTGCTGATGTTGCCGGAACGTACGGTCTTCATCGGCGATACCTACGTCAATTACAACCCGACGGCCGAACAGCTTGCCGACATGACCCTGCTGGCAGCGGAAGAAATCCGCAATTTCGGCATCCAGCCGAAAGTGGCGCTGCTTTCGCATTCGACCTTTGGCACGGAAGACACGCCGACCTCCCTGAAAATGCGCGAGGTGCTTGGCTTGTTGCAGCAGCGGGCGCCGAATCTGGAAGTCGAAGGCGAAATGCACGGTGATGCGGCACTTGACGAGCAAATTCGTCTGGCCGCCTTCCCGAACTCACGTCTCAAAGGCCAGGCCAACCTGCTGGTCATGCCGACCCTTGATGCAGCGAACATCTCGTTCAATCTACTCAAGGTGGCGGCAGGCGACAACCTGACGGTCGGTCCCATCCTGCTCGGGGCAGCCAAGCCGGTTAACATCCTGACGCCAACGGCAACCGTGCGCCGTATCGTCAATATGACTGCACTTACTGTGGTTGACGCTGTATAAATTGTTGCTTTAAGTTGTTGTTGTATCTGTTTATTTTTGTTGTGATTTCACTATCTCCGGCCAAACTGGGCTACAATTTCCCAGTGTTGGCAGGAGGTAGCGAATGAAGTTTAAATTTAGATCAGTCCTGTTGCTCAGTGCTTTGCTGAGCGTCGGTGTGGCGCCTCAGGTGCAGGCTTCCGGTGCAAAAAAGCCGGTGCAGCAGGCCAGCAAGAAGAGTGAAGCCCCGGCAAGCAAGAAAGTCCAAGCCGCGCGCAAGCCCGTGCTCAAATCAGCCGCGGCAAGCAATCGCAGCAAGACGGTTGCGGCAAACGCCCCGTCCATCAAGACCAAAACCGCCAAATCGGGCAAGTCCATGCAGCTGGCGCAGACCCAGGCCAAACAGCCGGTGCGTCGTGTTTCCCTGACCGATATCGATCCCAGCCGTCTGGCGCTCTATTCGTCTTCGGCGCTGGTCATTGATCAGAGTACCGGGCAGTCCGTGCTGGCAAAGCACCCGGACACGGTCACACCGATTGCATCCATCTCGAAGCTGATGACCGCCATGGTGGTGCTGGATGCCAATCTCAATTTGCAGGACGTCATTGCCATTGGTGATGAAGACGTCGACGGCTTGAAGGGCACGCGCTCGCGTTTGCCGGTTGGTACGACGATGACGCGCGAAACCGCGATGCTGCTTGCCCTGATGTCCTCGGAAAATCGCGCCGCGCATGCGCTGGGTCGTCACTATCCGGGCGGTCTGCCGGCATTCGTTGCGGCAATGAACAAGAAGGCACAGGCGCTGGGCATGTACAACACGCGCTTCGAGGAGCCGACCGGTCTGTCGAGCAACAACGTGTCGACTGCGCATGACTTGGCACGCATGGTGACTGTGGCGGCGCGTTATCCGGAAATCCGGCATTTCTCGACCACGGCCGAAGCCAAGGTCGAACTCAATGGTCGCGTCCAGAATTTCGGCACGACCAATCCGCTGGTGCGTAGCGACAACTGGGAAATCGGTCTGTCGAAGACGGGTTATATCTCGGAAGCCGGGCGTTGCCTGGTGATGCAGGCACGAGTAGCCGACAAGCCGGTGGTCATCGTGCTGCTCGACTCGCAAGGCAAGATGACGCGGGTGGGTGATGCGAACCGGATCAAGCGCTGGATGGAAAGTGCCAGTCTGGGAAGCGAGCGCAAACGCGTTTGAGCGATACTGCGTTCAGAGAAAAAGGCCGCTGTGTGCGGCCTTTATTTTTTCGGGCTGGTGTAGCCGAGGGCTTTCGACACGGCATCGGCTGCGCCTTTGACCTGCGCCGCCCACTCCAGGGCGTGACGGTCGGCGGGGGCGGAAACCGACAGGGCGGCAATGATGTTGCCTTCATCGTCGCGGATCGGCGCGGCGACGCACTTGAGGCCCATTTCGGCTTCTTCGTCGTCGTAGGCGATATCGTGGCGACGCACCTTGTCGAGTTCCTTCTCCAGTGCGATCAACGTCGTCAGCGAATGCGGCGTCTTGCCGGGCAGGCCGGTGCGCTTGGCGTATTCACGAATCTTCTGCGGGCCATCGGCGGCAAGGAAGAGCTTGCCGAGCGAGGTCAGGTGCAGCGGCGCACGGCCGCCGACGAGATAGACGACGCGAACCAGCGAGCGGCCGGACGAGGTGCGTTCGAGATAGACGATTTCATCATCGTGGCGGGCGCCAAGATTGATTGCCTCGCCGATGGTTTCGTGCAATTGCTGCATGTAGGGCAGCGCGACTTCGCGCAGGCTGATGCGCGATTTGACGATGGCGCCGAGTTCGAGCAGGCGGATGCCGAGGCGGTAGGTGCCGGCATCTTCGCGCTCGACAAAGCGGGCGTTGCTCATTGCGGCGAGAATGCGGTGCGCCGTGGACGGATGCAGTTCGGTGGTCGCCGCGAGATGTTTCAGGCTGGCCGGTTCAGACGAGTTGGCGAGCGCGTCGAGCAGCGACATCATGCGCTCGATGACCTGTATGGAGCCGGGATTTTTCGCGGACCCTTGGGCTGCTTCGGACAACTGGATTCCTTTATTGGTGCTGTTTGAGTAGCATTAGCCACTTTATTTTCTTGTGCGCCGCAATATTAGCATGCGCTTAGCCCTCTACGTTACCTGTCTGGTGGACCTGATCCGACCCTCGGTCGGCATGGCGAGCCTGCGCCTGCTCGAAGCGGCCGGCTGTGAAGTCATTGTCCCGGAAAGCCAGACCTGCTGCGGTCAACCGGCCTGGAGTGCGGGAAATCGGCCGCTTGCCGCCGAGCTTGCGAAGAAGGCGATCAGCGAGCTGGAGGGCTATGACTACGTCGTGATTCCTTCCGGTTCCTGTACCGATCAGGTGCGCAACGTCTATCCGCAATTGCTGGCCGACGACCCGCTGTGGGCGCCGCGTGCGCAGCAACTGGCGGCGCGGACCTTCGAATTGACGACTTTTCTTGTCGATATTTTGAAGGTCGAATTACCGCCGGCCGATTTCGCCGGCAGCGTCACCTATCACGACTCCTGCAAGGGCCTGCGTGGCCTCGGCATCAAGCGCCAGCCGCGCGAACTGTTGCTCAAGGTACGCGGCCTGAGCCTCGATGAAATGGCCGATTGCGAGGAGTGCTGCGGTTTCGGCGGCGCCTTCTCGGTCAAGTTCGGCGATATTTCGACGCAGATCGTCGATCGCAAGTGCGAGTCGATTGCCAAGGTCGGCGCTGCTGCGGTGGTTGGCGGCGATCTCGGCTGTCTGATCAATATCGAGGGCCGTCTGCGCCGGCGCGGCGACGAGACGACGCGCGTCCTGCACATTGCCGAAGTGCTGGCAGGGGAAGAATCCTGATGGCCGGCGCCAAGCATTCGCAGGCGATGTTCTTCCAGGCGCGGGCTGGCGAGAAGATCCGCAACAAGGTGCTGCAGAAGGCCTTGCAGAAGGCCAAGCCGCTCTTCGTCGGCAAGCGCGCCAAGGCGATGGCTGCGCTGCCCGAGGACGGTTTCGAATTCGAGGCGCTGCGCAGCGCTTGCGTCGATATCCGCAACCGCGTGCTGGGCGATCTCGACGTCTGGCTGGAGCTGTTCGAGGAAAAGGCGAAGGCGACCGGCGCCGAGGTGCTCTGGGCGCGCGATGGCGACGAAATCTGTGAGCTGGTCATCGACGTGGCGCGCCGACATGGCGTGACCAAGGCGACCAAGTCGAAATCGATGCTCTCGGAAGAGGCGCATCTCAACGAGGCGCTCGCGGCGGCCGGTATCCGGCCGGTCGAGACCGACCTCGGCGAGTACATCATCCAGCTCGCCGGCGAAACGCCGTCGCATATCATCGCGCCGGCCGTGCACAAGACCATTGAAGAGGTCGAGGCATTATTTGCCGAGGAGCACGGTCGACCGCTGGAAACGCGTACTTCTGCCGATATCCCGGCGATGACGCGGGAAGCGCGCGAAGTGTTGCGCCAGCATTTCCTGAGTGCCGAGATGGGCATCACCGGCGCCAATTTCCTGATCGCCGAAACCGGCAGCGCGGCGCTGGTCACCAACGAGGGCAACGGCCGCATGGTGACGACGCTGCCGCGCGTGCATGTCGTGGTCACCGGCATCGAGAAGATCGTGCCGACGCTCGACGATTTCGCGACCCTGATGCGCCTGTTGCCGCGCTCGGCGACCGGGCAGACGATTTCCAACTATGTTTCGCTGTTGACCGGTACGAAACAGCCGGGCGACAGCGATGGCCCGGAAAAGACGGTCTTCATCCTGGTCGACAACGGTCGCGCCAATCTGCTTGGCTCGGCCTACCAGGAGATGCTGCGCTGCATCCGCTGCGGCGCCTGCATGAACCATTGTCCGGTCTATTTCTCGCTCGGTGGCCATGCCTACGGCTGGGTCTATCCCGGTCCGATGGGCTCGGTGCTGACGCCGCTGTACACCGGCATCGAAAACGCGCTCGATCTGCCGCATGCCTCGACCGGCTGCAACCAGTGCGGCACGGTGTGCCCGGTGCGCATCCCGCTGCCCGGCCTGATGCATCGCCTGCGCGAGGAACAGGTCGAACGCGGCCTGCGCCCGCTCGGCGAAAGTTTTGCGCTCAAAGCCTGGGCCTGGCTGGCCGGCAAACCGCGCCTTTACCGCTGGGTGGTGCGGCGCGCCTCGCGTTATCTCAACTGGCTGGCGGACGACAGCGGTCGCATCCGCATTTTGGGCATGGCGCCGGGGTGGACCGCCGGGCGCGATCTCAGTGTGCCGGCCGGCAAGACCTTCCACGAACAATACGCAGCAAGAAAGAGAGCTTGAGCATGGATTTCACTCCCGAAGGCCCGCAGGCCATTCCCCTCTGGATCAACGGCCGCGCCTTTCTGACCGTGGCCGATGGTTTCCTCGACGTGACCAATCCGGCAACCGGCGAGGCGATCCGCCGCGTGCCGCTGTGTGGTGCCGACGAGGCGGTCGAAGCCGTCGCTGCGGCGCGCGCCGCGCAGCCGCTGTGGGCCGACATGGGTATGCAGGCGCGCCGGGTTTGCCTGAGCCGCCTGGCCGAGGCACTGGAGGGCTATGCCGGGCATTTCGCCAAGCTGCTGCAACAGGAAACGGTACTCGATGACAGCGCGGCAAACGCGGAAGTCGTTGCGGCCGTCGAAGCGCTGCAGTCGGCTTTAGTCGGCGATACCGGCGTGGTCGGGCTGGTCCTCGATCCGACGCGGCCGCTGGCGGCCTTTGCCGGTGCCATGGCGCCCTTGCTGATGGCCGGGGCAACCCTGGTCGTCAAACCCAGTCCGAAGGCGCCGTCGGCGATCTATGCGCTGTGTGAGCTGTCGGCGCGCGTTGAGTGGCCTGCTGGCGTGCTCAACCTGCTCCAGGGCGATACGGCGGCAGTCGAAGGTCTGTGCGCGGCCACGGTCGATCGCCTGCTCTATGCCGGCAACCCGGCGCTGGGTGAGCAGGTCGGGCGGATCGCCGCCGCTGCCGGCACGCCGTTCGAGATGCTGGGTGGCTGATGCAGCGCATCGTCTACCTTGAGCGCGATGCGCTGGTCGCCGATGTTCGGCGGCCGGACTTCGCGCATACCTGGACCGAGTACGCCAAAACGGCGCCGGGCGAGGTCGTCGAGCGCCTGGCCGGGGCGAGCATCGCCATCATCAACAAGTGCCCCTTGCCGGCCGCAGCGGTCGACCTGCTGCCCGAGCTGAAAATGGTCGCGGTGGCGGCGACCGGCACCAATATTGTCGATCTCGATGCCTGCCGGGCGCGCGGCATCGTTGTCTCGAATATCCGTGGTTACGCCGAGCAGACCGTGCCCGAGCATGTCTTCGCGCTGCTCCTCGCCCTGTCGCGCAACCTGATTGCCTGGCGTGCTTCGCTGCAGGCCGGGCGCTGGCAGCAGTCGGAACAGTTCTGCCTGTTCGATCATCCGATCCGCGACCTGCACGGCGCGACACTCGGCCTGATCGGCGCCGGCAGCCTGGGCGGCGGGGTTGCCCGTCTGGCCGAAGCCTTTGGTATGCGCGTGCTGCGCGCCGAGCGCAAGGGGGCGAGCGTGGTGCGGCCCGGCTATACGGCGTTTGCCACGGTGCTGCGCGAGGCCGATGCGATTTCGCTGCATTGCCCGCTGAACGACGAAACGCGCCATCTCCTTGCGGTCGACGAGCTGCAGGCGATGAAATCGAGCGCCCTGCTGATCAACACCGGGCGCGGCGGGCTGGTCGACGAGGCGGCACTGATCCGCGCGCTGCGCGAAGGCTGGATTGCCGGCGCCGGTTTCGACGTGCTTACCGCCGAGCCGCCGCCCGCCGATCATCCGATGCTGGCGCCCGAACTGCTCGCATTGCCCAATTTCCTGCTGACGCCGCACGTTGCCTGGGCCAGTCGCCCGGCGATGCAAGCGCTGGCCGATCAGCTGATCGACAACATCGAAGCCTTCGTGGCGGGCATCCCAAGGAACCGCGTTGTATGAGCGCACGTGAGGAAATTCTCGGCCGGGTCCGGGCCGGTGTCGGCAAGGACGATTTCGCGGCGCGCCGGGCGCGCGCCGAGGCGCTGCTCGCGGCGCCGGTACGTGGACCGCAGCCGGTGCTCGATGGCGATCTGGTGCAGCGTTTCCGCGCCAAGGCGGAGAGCCTGGCGAGCAGCGTGGACAGCGTCTCCGCGTCAGGTGACGCGCCGCAGGCGGTGGCGCGCTATCTGGCGGCCGGCGGGCTGGGGCGCGAGGCAGTGCTGACCGGCGATCTGGCAACGCTCGACTGGGCGGCGAGTGGCCTCGACGTGGTCGTGCGGCCAGCGGTCGACGCCGATAAAGTGGGCATTTCCGGCTGCTTCTGCGCGATTGCCGAAACCGGCACGCTGCTCCTGCTATCGGGGGCGGCGACGCCGGCGACGGTCAGCCTGCTGCCGGAAACCCACATCGCGCTGGTGCCGGTGGCGCGCATCGTCGCCACCATGGAAGACGCCTTTGCCCTGCTGCGTGCCGAACGCGGCAGTGTGCCGCGCGCCCTCAATTTCATCTCCGGCCCGTCACGGACCGGCGACATCGAACAAACCATTGTCCTCGGTGCCCATGGGCCCTGCCGGGTGCATCTGATACTGACCGGAGAAAACTCATGAGCATCCGCTTTGCCGTGCGCGGCGAATACATTCAACTCGATCAACTGCTCAAGGCGACCGGTCTGTGCGATTCGGGCGGTTCGGCGCATGCCGCGATCGCCGAAGGCCGGGTCAAGGTCGATGCAGCGGTCGACACCCGCAAAAGGGCGAAATTGCGGCCGGGGCAGACGATGACGATAGGCGGCGAAACGGTCGAACTGATCGCCGAATAGGCTTCAAGCGCCGGTTTTGCCGGCGTCTGTCTTGCCGAAATAAAGCTCCCACTCCGCTTCGCTGATCGCGCATTCCTCGATTTCCGGAATGCGTCTTTCCGTCGATCGCCGGCGGTCGCTCCAGCCGGCAGGCGGCCCGTTGTCCTGCTGGCGACGATCGTTTTCTTTTCTCGGTTTCTGGCTGGTCTTCATGGCCGGTCTTGTTGAAATTCCTGTTGCCGAGTCTACACGAATCAGGCATTCGGCTGCGCGTGCCGGCAGGGCCTTGGTGTTGTTCGACGGCGGTCGGGAAGAAAGCAGCTGCCATCGCTGGTCTGCGGTTTTTTGCCGGTAGTAAAATCAGTGTTTTCTTATATTCTGGGTCTGCCTTGAGCAATTCGAATTTGTACCGGAACGGGGTGATTCCTGCTGTCCCATTCAGGGCGGGGCGACTGGTGCCTGTCGTTTGTCCTTGTCTGCCGGGTCGCTCAGGATGAGTGCCTGGTGGCTATTGCCGCCCTTGATGGCGGCCGGCGTTACGCTGCTCAATTTGGCGATTCGCCGCGGCCTGGCCGCGCCGCGCCTCGTTTCCACGGCAGTACCGGAAGGCCTGCCATGGCAGGAGGTTTCGGTGCCGACGGCGAACGGGAAAAATCTGTTCGGCTGTTTTATCCCCGGCCCGAGTCGTGCACCGGCGTTGGTCGTCATGCATGGCTGGGGCGGCAATGCCCAGACCATGCTGCCGCTCGCTGCTCCGCTTCATGGGGCCGGTTACACGCTACTGTTTCTGGATGCGCGTTGTCACGGGCGCAGCGATGCCGACAGCTTCGCCTCGTTGCCGCGGTTTGCCGAAGACATCGAAGCCGGCTTGGCCTGGTTGCAGCGCCTGCCGGGTATTGATCCGGTCGCTTACGGTTTGATTGGGCATTCGGTCGGTGCGGGCGCTGCGCTTTTGGCCGGAACGCGGCAGTCGACCGTCACGGCAATCGTCAGCCTGGCGGCTTTTGCGCACCCGGCCGGCATGATGCGCCGCTGGCTGGCGGCAATGCAT